>CAKTIN010000014.1 GCA_934565775.1 uncultured Oscillospiraceae bacterium | reverse complement strand
TGGAGCAGAAGCTCCAGCGCAAGCTGCGTGTTCTCATCGGTGGGCTCAATGTCCCAGCCTCTGTCGTAGTTGCAGACAATCTTGCCGTTTCGCTTGAGCATCAGCTTTGAAATGCGTCCGCCGTCGATGCCCCACTCGGAGCCTTTATCGTACTGCTTCATCCAGTAGCGAAAAATGTCTCCGTTTACCTTGATGCTGCCTTCTTTCCACATGAATGTGTACCTCCGTTTGTTTTGTTGTGAGTGTATATTACCGTCATGTCCGGGATATATCCAGTCATTTCGGAGGCATATAGTACACGATCATTTGGAGCGGAAACTGTGTATATTACAGCGGTTCTCCCGTGAGAATGAATTGCACATACTCGGCTCGGTGTTCTTCGAGGAAGATCACCAGTTCGCAAAACCGCATCTCATTGGCAATGTACTGCACCATCGGCACATCAAACATACTCTTCAAACATTTCTGTCAGTGGCGAATCAATACCGGCAGCGTAATCATTCATTATGATAAGAGCCATTTTCCGGAGAGCGTCAAAATCACGGTCGGTTGCTTCCGCATGACAGGTGGTCATCTCTATATCACCGCGCACAAGATCATTTACAAGCGCAGGATAATGCGATCTATTTTCGTCAAGGTCGAAAGACAGCTTCTGTTCAGGCACATCATTGTTGAGAAGCCGCTCATACTGCTTTTCCGTAAGGCTTGAATCCATGCGGAGAAGAAACACATTACCAAAAAGATTATATTTTATACGTCCGACACGCCCTACAAGGTTTCGGAACTCGACTTCGTCCATATTGGTGGTTCCGTTCCGGTAGCTTGTGATGAACAGATTGTCGGCAGGCAGGTTGACGCCCTCAACAAGGGTACTTGTGCAGAAAATGGTGCGAAGGTTGCCATCTTCAAAGCTCTGCTCGATACGCAGGCGTATATTCGCGGGCAGATAGCCCACATGATAAGCAACGCCTTTTTCAATAAGCTCTGCGAGGTAGCACTCTCTGTGGACATCGTTTTTGATGTCATTTGCCAGTTTTGTAAGGTTGGGGTTGTTCAGCGGCTGCAGACTCTTTGCATATTCCATCGCAAAATCTACAACCTTCTGCTGCGCGCTGCAGTATACAACATTCTGCTTGCCCCTGCCGACCCTGTGGATGATTTTCGCCAGTGACATGTCCGTTGGCACGCGATATACATACTCAAGGCTCTTTTTGTGCTCATTATGGATACACATTCTGTTGTTCGGAAGATCCATAAAGAATTTGAACTGGCTGACAGGAGTAAAACGCGATGCAAGACGCTGCACCTTGCTCGGTCGGACACCGGGGATTGTACGGAGATATATCTCAGGATTGGGAATATTGGGAGAAGCGAAAATAACTGTGGGCGGCTTCTCCAGTCGTCTCAGTTGCGGAATGACCTTATAATAATAACTGCCGCGGCCACCTCGCTCCGAAATCTTATGTGCCTCATCCACAAACACGAAATCAATGTTCATGTCGGGGCGCTCAATCAGAAGGTGATGCATACGTTCCGGGGTCATTATGAAAATGAAATGGTGATCCTGCTGAAGGTATATTTCTCCTATCGCACTGACGACCCTGTAGTTTCTGGCGGTCAGCTCGTCCTGCAGGCCGTCGAACATATTGCTTCTAACCTCGTTTATAAGAGCCTTCGTCGGAACGAGAATGGCATAATTTCCTGTGGAACCTTTTTCTATCTGCTCTTTTATGTATGTCTGTACAACAAAGGACTTACCCATTGAGGTAGGACCGGAATAGCTGAAGTACGGATCTCCCAGCCTATCATACACGCTTTTCTGATCATGAAAGAAGTATTCACCGACCCGTCCCGGAATCAGGTGGCTCTCTTTGTCAAACTCATAAAAAATGCCGTCCAGAACATCCGCACTCTTGTACCCGCCGACTGCGGGCGCCTTAAGTCCTCGATAATTTCCAACGGCAGATAAAACAGAACCGAGATAATACTTTACGGCTTCATCCTGCGAGTAAACAAGGTGAAGAAGTGTTGCGATTTCCTGTCCCCACTGGTGATCCCTGTCCGCAGTGGGCGCATATGTGGATTTTGAAAGAAAATCAGCAAAGCGGAGCGCATCCTTGATCTGAACCTGTTTCTGCGGCCGGTCAAGCCCGAAAAGGTCTATCGAATAATTGTACAGTAGCGCCTCATAGATTTCGTTGAGATACTCATTTTTATCAATGTCACGGTAGATTGCTTCAGCCAGGGAGGCCGTTTTAGGAACATATTTCATCAGCGACCCTCCAGCATTTCATCAATAAGACTTGTTTTTTCATTCGGCGCATCATTGAACGGAAGAACATAGCAGTAAAAAGTATATCCCTCCAGATTGTGCCGCTTCATCGTGTCAGCAATATAGCTCTTGACGGATTCAACATCCTGCTTCAGCTGTTCCTCTGCCGCCGATCTGTACAGTGCCGGATCAGTAACAGGCGGATCTATTTTCAGAGAATAGCCAAGAAACAGACCGAACGCCATATCCGGCTTGTACTGAAACTGCTTTCTCGGAACCATCACATCCCGTAAATATTCCACGGTGCTGTTGTCAAACATCAGACCGTATGCGGTATTTTCGACGGTTTTAAACTCACTGTCTGCATTCTGCTCTATGGACACGATCCTTTCAAAGGCACGGTCAACAGCGGCATTCAGATCGCCTTCGATATTCGACGCGCCGAAAACGAGCTGATTGAAGGGACGTCCGTGTTCTGTAGTGGCGAGAAGATGGATGCCGTCGCTCTTACTCGCAAGCCCGGTGTGCTGCGAGAATTCGATCTTTGACATAATCTTCGGTACATTCAGTTCTTGCTCAAGGAAAACATAAAGCATCAGTTCGCCAAGCACCGTATCGGCACTTGTGCCATACACCTTTTTAAACGCAATGAGCGCCTGTGTACCAATGGCTCCGACAGGTCTCCCTTTGAAACTGTCCACCTTCGATCTTGAGAAAACATAGGTTCCGATATTGTCCGCCAGGAACTCCTTGATCCGATTGAAGCGCAGTTTACCGTTGTTGGGATCGGCACAGTAGATGTTTGCTGTAGACGGGTGCGTGAGCCCGGAAACAATGACCGAAGAGATCTTTTTAAATGTTCTTCCGAAGGTACCGTCGTCAATCGTCCTCTGAAGAGGAGAAGTCTCTTCCTCTTCAGCCTCATCTTCAGAGGGCAGCGGATCGATAAACAGCTGTCCACTCGAATCGACCAAAGTAAGATAGTTCTTTTCAAAGCTCTTCAGAGAGTCGGCGCAGTCAGCGTTGGAAACGTCAACTATGGCATACCGAAAAAGAGAGGCCATCAGCGGAGCCATAATAAATTTGTTACGCTCGAGGATAGCACTTTTCTCAAATCCAGCAACACTGCCTATAAGCGTATCGTCGGGTACGTCATCTTCTCGGAGGACAGCTTTGACAGCGTATATGAACTGTTTTGCATTTGCTTCCGCGATAAGTCCAACAACGCCTCTATCAAAGGCGATAACAGCGTCTTCATATGTTATTGCCCTCGCGGCATCGATAACATCGGGCGGAACATTGTCATGTCCGCTTTTCAAGTGTGGAGGCAAAGAACTGTCCCGGTTAGTGGTATCAGCGCAGCCGTATGCGCTGAAAACCGCGTCACATATGCTCTTGTATGTAACGCCCTGCCCCTTTGCCTGGTAAACCAGGTTGAGCAGTGTTCCGAAGCACAGCTTTTTCATCGGTCTTTGCCTCCTTACAGTTGATTCCTATATTTCAAAAATCCGCTTAATCACAGCTGTCAGCTGCGTTTTTACGTGACTCTCATCTTCCTCAAAGATAAACGGAAGTCGAATGAAGTGAATATTGATATCACCGGATTCACTCTGACTCTTGCCGACAGGATAGTGCGGCTCTGCATCCTCATACCGATACATAGGATAGAGAAGGTATACGTCAGAGACATTGCGTTTCCGGGCATATTCGCAGACCTGGTAGATATCCGTCTGTTTCGGTTCTTCGCTGACGACCTTTCTGACAGTTTCTGTGTCTCCTTCAAAACGAGCAACTTGCTTGTACTTAGTATCAAGAATAAAGACTTTGCCGTTCAGTTCCACAAGAATATCATGGCGCATGGTAAATGCAGCACCGAGAGATTGTCCAGCATATTGGATATCCTCAATCAAGTGCATATCGCTTTGTTGCAGACGGACTCTGCCGCCACAATCTTCAACAACTTCCTGCATAAACCCGCCGATAAAGCCTTCAAATAGAAGTTCTGTCGGGAAGAGGAAGCAGAAAGATTCGTTGATATCCATCGTCAAGCCGGAAGTCTTGTTTAGTAGGAACATTTTGCTCATGCTGAGAATGATGCGATAGTTGCTATGCATCTTACTGAGACGGACGCGATCGCAGTCACTTGGCGTACACTGCACATCGGAAACCTCACCCAGCTTCACCAGAATATGCCGAATCGCGTTTTGATTCCGTTTTGAGGTCGAGTTGATAATCTGCTTGCAGGTATACTTGATGACTCGGTTGACCCAGTTATCAAATTCAAACGTGGAGTAGGAACAGCGGAACTTATTGCTCATTCCGTTGGGTATTTTTCGCACGATATAATCTGCAAAATCAAATTTGCCCTTGATATGGGAGATGTCTTCGGTTTCCTCAACATACTGGTAATACAAGCCACGCTCTATGGCGGCACGGACATATCCCACATACAAAGTGATGAACAGTTCCCGGAGATCCTCAGCTTCACTTAGTTCTGTAGAAATGTTGATGAACGGATATGATACTCTGTTACAATACTCCAGCCATCGAATGAGGTTTTTCATCAAATGGCTTTGAGTAAGTTCTTCAGTTTCCTGATCCTCGGCCTCCGTTCGGAACATTTTCGGATAGATATTCAGCTGCTCGCCAGCAAACGCAATCGTCCCGATATAGTTCTTGGTACGTACTCCGCCTCTGCCTGTGAACGCAAGAAACTGCTGTTTGGTATCAAAGCGACCATCATCATAGAAAACTGCCCGTTGATCCCAATTGTGCTGCAAAAAGTCCTCCAATTCTTCAAGCCCTTTCTGGGATCTCCAGGAGGGCGGAAGAGATGAATTCCTTATTGCCGTTTCTTCATATTTGCTCAGTATCATTCTTGAACATCCGCCTTTTCAACACGAACCCTGCTGATCTTATCATCCACAATTTTGATGCCCAAATCTTTGAGCGCATCAGTCAATACTCCGATTACCTTTTTCTTGTTATCGTAATAATACTCATATAAGAGCGGAATGATGCTGCTGTTCAGAATCGCGCAGAGGTCATCCACCGTTTTCCCCATAAAATAGGAGTGACCAATCAACAGATCAGAGCTCTCAAGCGAATCAGCCAGAATCGTGTTGATTTTCGAAAGTACATTGCGGAGAGTGGGATCGTCAACAAGCGAGGCATTCGGATACTGCTCAATGAATTCAAATCTGCGCCGTAAAGCGGCATCAATCAGGGAAATCGACTTGTCTGCGGAGTTCATTGTGCCGACAATATAAAGATTGTTAGGCACAGCAAAGATGTCGCCGGATTGGAGTGTCGCGCAGGTTTCGTTGACTTCGCCCCAACGCTTGTCGCTTTCAATCAGAGTGATTAACTCGCCAAACACCTTGGAGATGTTGGCACGGTTGATTTCATCAATGATGATGACATAGTTTTTCTCATGATTATCAAGGGCATCATCTGCAATGCGCTTGAACACACCGTCAACAGTTATGAAGGCCATCTTACCCGATTTGGTATCAGGACGAAGCCCCTGGATAAACTCTTCATAGCCGTAGCTTTGATGGAATGTTGTGAAGACTATCTGGCCTTTGCGGACATAATCGTTATATGTAGCCATTACCGCTTTGCGTTCTTCATATGATTTCCGCCGGGTATCTACTGCACGGTTCTCAATTATGGCAAGGGCATATTCTGCGGTTGAATATGTTTTTCCGGTACCAGGGGCTCCATAGATAATGAAGTTCAGCGGATGAATAAAGTTTACTCTTGGCGTCCGCACTACTTCAAGACAGGTTTTCTTCTTTGTGGTTTCTGAATCACTGGTAGAAGTCGCCACATCCATATCATCTTCTACAGCATCGTCTGGCATCTCATCAACACCAGCGGTCTGATCAATATCATCACTATACTTTTCTTCGCACAAAGAATAGTCTTGATCTTCATCACCGAAGGTAAATGCGAGCAGTTGCTTCTTGATGTAGCCGTCAGAAGCATCGACACGGTGAATAGCCTCACGCAAGACACCGGGACCGAACCATGTCTTGAACGGATCAAGACGAGTCCAATCCACCTTGATTGTTTTGCCGTCACCAGCGTTTTCTGTAACAGTACCGATAGCTTTGATTCTCATAGCGCCGACCGTCTTGCCATGATTATCAAAAGGGAGGTTCTTCTTCTGAGTGAAGGTGGACTTTATCGCGATACGATCTCCAACAGCAATTGACTTCACAACGTCAATGAACTTATCGTCCCAACCATTTACCCAGATGCCGTTATCAATGTATTCGTCGGAGAAGTCCGTCCACCGACCATCAGCATTGTTGCCGGTTGTGCCGACATACCAGGCAAATGACAAATCTGTATTATCAACAGGAATGTTCTGCACCCCATGAGTAATCTCAACATCAGGGAAAGCAGTCGCAATTCGGTCATAAATTGGCAACCGATCACTTTCAAGAACTGCACCTATAACCCATTTATCGCCCCTCCTGACTGCAAGTGCAATAGCATCATAGTGCCCAACACCGGAACCAATGAATCGACTGGCCGGAGAGATGCCGCCCTGAAGGCCTTCGGCATCGATGATGCCCAATGCAAACGAAAAATGCTGGGTTAACGGCTTACCTTGAGCAAGTCGATTCCATAGATTACTTGCTCTTGATGTCGCAGCAGTAATATAGATTTTCTCTTCTTCAAGCTGAGTGAAGTCGGCAACGATTTTAATAAGGTTGTCAAACTTCTTAGTGCTTGTATTACTTAGACCACCGGTGAAGCGACTTTCAATGGAGTGTAGTTCATTATTGAAATCATCAGCATAACTCATATAATGCCTTCCTCCTTGTTCTTAAGAAAAATTTCCATAGATTTAATAAACCGTGACGGATAATTTATCAATTCAGAAGAAACAGCTCTTGAGTAAAATCCTCTAAGACCTTTTTCCGTAAGCGGTTTTAATGGATATTCCAGATACTCTTCCAGATGCGGAGGCCTGTTATCCACAGGCCAAGTACCTACATTCACTTCAAACACCTGCCCATTATAGCCGAACGCTGCTTTGGGCCACTTTTTTCGGTTTATTTTTTTAGCAAGCCTATCATCAAATGATCCTGGATTGATTAAGGAATGCGCCAACCACCGGGACATATCTACACAAACGGCATTTCCAACCAAATGCCAACGATCTCCGCGTTTGGGCTTTGGCAGATCCATTGCGGGGAGAGTCCAATCGGAAGTGAATCCTTGTAATCTTTCAGCATCCCTAATCTCGGGTGTACCGAAGAAGTTTTCCTTCGGAATCCAAATCGCCGGAGGAGAAGGAATTCCAATCTTAGACCCGATTTTAAGAGTGGGAACCGCATCAACTGTCCACCCAAGTCCGCGTTTTCCCTCCGTCCAATAAAACCCATACAAGAGGTTTTCATTTATTTCGCCAATAGTGTCATTCACAGGTGGCGTTTTCACATCCTGTGAAAAAAGCACATCGCAAACATTGTGATTCCTTGAAGCAACTAAAAGGAGTCGCAGCCTCCTTTGCGGCACCCCAAACGAACGCGCGTCGACAACACGATATCCCCATGAATACCCCAGTTTTTCAATTTCCGAGATTAGATATTTTATTGCATTGCCGGAATCCAGGTTGATCATATATGACACATTCTCAATAATGAGCCATTCTGGTAAATTAGAGTCCTCAAGAGAATTAAGGATTCTAAATAGATGTTGAACAAGGCTTGATTGATTTCCATCAATGCCTCTTTTTAACCCCGCTTGACTCAAATCTTGGCACGGAAAACCAGCAGTAACGATGTCAACCTTTGGAATTGAGGTTACTGTAGTAATATCATCAGCAATTGGCACATCAGGATAATGATAAGAGAGCACTGCTTTTGCACGTTCATCTTTTTCGCAAAAGAACACCGTCTTACATTCTTCTGAATGAAATCCTTCTTCAATGCCACCGATTCCAGCGAAGAAAGCGGCTATTGACAATTCTTTACTCATTACAATCAACCCTCTGCTTCTCCAAGAAACTCGATTCCCAAGACATAACTGGCTTTTGAAGGAACCGCATTCCCGATTATTTGCTGCAATTCTCTACGTTTCACCCCTTCAAAATTGAAATAATCAGGGAAAAACTGTATTCTTGCTGCTTCATGTGGCGTTAGTGTCCTGCGACATTTAGGATGCACAAAACGTCCCTGCCCATTTGAGCCAAATCCGCCGGTAATAGTGGGCGAAGGCATATCCCAAAACATTCTTCCATATACAGATGTATAGCTATGCTTTTTGAGACGATGGCAGTCAGGCCTCTCGCTGTTTGGCAAGTCATACAGATCATTATCAAAAAGATAGTCGATTCGTTTCTTGTTAGTAGCGGACGAGTTCGCAGGAGTATCAAATACTGTATCGTTTTGGATGTCCAGTAGGTCTTCAATGGCCCATTGAACCGTTTTTTCCGCCGTCTTGTGAAGTTCAGTAGCCCTTGGGATACTGACATTCTTTTCTCTTGAGGCTACTAGAAAGAAACGTTTCCTTTTTTGCGGAACTCCTATATCTGACATGTTAATCACGCTGGAATCAACACTATAGCCGAGCTTTATCAGTTCTGCTTTTGCGATATCGACAACATTATGCGTATCGTGCTGGACGCCAGGAACATTTTCAATAATAAGGAATCTCGGCCTTGTTATTTCCACACACCTAATCATACGAAGATAGAGCAAATTTCGCGGGTCACTTCTTCTTGTGTGATTGTTCAAATCAGAGTTACCCTGACACGGCGGACCTCCAATAAGAATATCGATTGCGCCTGTTAATTCACAGAACCGTTTTTCTTTCTCAGATAATGGATCTCCAAGTTCTGAATCAATGTACTGTTCTATTGGATCAGAAATTACTACCGCAGGCTTGAAATTCTTTCGATACAGCTCCAAAGCTGCCGGTGCCATATCCGCAGCAAGAACAGATACGAAATTATACTCTAACGCTCGACAAGCTTCAGCGATACCGAGCGTCAATCCACCACAACCACAGAACAGATCAACGACCCTAATATCTCCTCTGTCGAATGAAGTACCCGGAGTCACTTTGCTCCTGAGCCAATATTGATCGAAAGCACTTTCATCAGATGTTCTATCAACCCCCGGTGCATTATCTAATTTTATTTCGGACGAATATGTACTGCCATTCTCAAAGGTTATTATTCTTTGTAAGACGCCATCCATTCGTTTATACTGATACTTCATTATCCTATCGCCTTCATTTACTCTATTGCGCTCTTGCCGCTTTTTACCCACTCATCAAGTTCAGAGCATTTGAATTTCCATTGCTTACCGATCTTTTTCGCAGGAATATCTTTTCCTTTGCGAATCCAGTCACGGATGGTAGCAGGTTTAACTCCAAGGTATTCGGCAGCTTCTTCAATATTAATCCACTTATCGTTTGTTAGTTCGGCCATGGGGGCAACCTCCTTAATCGCAATCTAACCCATATAACCATTTTAGTATAGCACGATTTGGTGCGATTTTCAATACGTTTCTTGTGAAATTTTATCGTTATATGCTGTTTATTATAATTTGTTGTTATCCTCTTTTATATCTAACCTTTAGCCTCGCCACGCAATTATCTAACCCGTAGTCTCGTAATTCGGCTTTTTCGGTGTGCAGGTTAGACGATGAAAAAGTATGAAAGGGATTCCGAGTTGCCTCCGGTTTTTGAGGGCAAACCTCGGAATCCCTTTATTCTGTACACTTTCAGCCCTTTTCAGCGCCGGTTCTCGTCATCAATACTACTGTCTCCACATGGATTATGTGTGTAGGATACTATCTCTATAACCTTTTAATTTTTCCTCGAACCTTTTAATTATTCTATGAAAAATTAAAAGGTTCGGCAGAGTGGGTTCACTTTTCCTGAGGTAGCGTTTGCCAGAAACTCCATAAACGAAAAAAACGAGGTCGGCAGGTTCACATTTGAACCTACTAACCTCGCTTTTGGCTTTATATCAAGGGATTTTCAATAGGAAAAATTAAAAGGTACGGTAGCAATTTGTATCATTGCTACCGTACCTTTGTGGTGCCGGTGGCGGGGGTCGAACCCGCACGGGTGATTAGCCCAACGGATTTTGAGTCCGCCTCGTCTGCCAATTCCAACACACCGGCATTTACCTCTATAGTTTAATACAAACTGCGGCAAATAGCAAGCAAAATTTTGCGGTTTGCGGGATACTCTTGCGCGGACAGCCATCCCCCGGGGCAGAGACCGCTCCGGGGGATGGGACATTCAATCCTGAACGGTTTCATAGTCCTCCTGGGGGGAGGCGGTCGATACCCGGTCCTGCTCCTTGAGCTCTGCAATTCTGCGCTGGCACTGAGCCGCCTGCCGGAACAGGTCGGCCTCCGCCTGGGGATCCACCGCCATACCGGACTGCCAGGCGGCAAAGCGCTGCTTGCCGATGGTCTGGTAGACGCCCTTCAGCCGCTCTTCCTCCGCGCATACGTCCAGCCCGGTCTTTACCGACCCGGCCAGACGCTTGGCCGCTGCTGCGGCGGTTTCCGCCGTTTCGATGGTTTTTGCCTTGATGGTATCAAAATCGATCATGTTGCGCTCCTTTCTGCTTGAGAAGTTTGTTCCTCTCCGCCCCGGGGCCAGACGATCGCCGTGCTGCACCGCTGAGGCAGAAGCTTTTCCCGAATGAAGGCCTGCACGTCCTCCCGGCGAACGGATTCATAGGCAGCCTGGAAGTCCAGGTAATCGGCGCCGTCAAAGTGGCTCTCGCACAGGCGGAAGCACAGCCCGTCAAAGCTGTCCAGGGACCGGACCCGCCGGCCCAGGGCAGAGCGCTTCAGGCTCTGGAATTCCTCCTCGGAGATGCCCTCCCGGCCGATCCGCTCCGCTTCGGCAAAAATGGCCGCCCGGACGGCCTCCGGGTCCTTGGAGTCTCCGCCACAGGTAAACATGGCCGCTTCCGGCAGGTCCTCAAAGCCGCCGCCGAAGGAGCCGTCGATCAGCCCCTGGTCATACAGCCGCAGGTAAAGGGCGGAGGACTCTCCCAGCAGGGCCTCCCCGGCCAGGTCCCCGATGATCCGCTCCCGGACCAGGGCGGGACCGTCTCCGGGCCAGGGACACTTGACTCCCAGCAGGAAGGAGGGCATGGCCACATCCATCTCCCGGCTGACCAGCCGCGCCCCGTCCTCCAGCTCCTCTCCGGGGCCGTAATCCCGCAGGGCGGGCGCTTTCTTCTCCGGAGGCAGGAGACGCAGCGCCGTCTGCTCTACCGTCTCCGGGTCTACATCCCCCACTACGCATAGAGCCATGTTGGAGGGCGTATAGAAGGCGTCGTAGCACAGCTGCAAAATCTCCGGCGTAATATCCTGCACGCTCTCCACGGTCCCGGCAATGGGCACCCGGCCGGGGTGGGTGCGGAGCATGGCCTGGAACAGGTCCTCATAGCCCTTGCTGTCCGGGCTGTCCTCGTACATAAGAATCTCCTGACAGATGATGCCCCGCTCCTTGTCCACGCTCTCCTGGGTGAAATAGGGAGTGGAGACATAGGTCAGCAGCAGCTCCAGACAGGCCTGGAAGTGCTCCGTGCAGCTGAAATAGTAGGCGGTGAGGTTGTAGCCGGTGAAGGCGTTTGGGTTTGCACCCAGGGCGGAGAACTCCGCCATGACGTCCCGCCCGGGCAGGTCGAACATCTTGTGCTCCAGGTAGTGGGCCACACCGGCGGGGGTCTCATGGGTCGTCCCGTTCAGCGTAAATTTGGTGTCGATCGAGCCAAAATGCGTGACAAAATAGGCGCTTTTCTTAGAAAATCCCGGCTTCGGCACGACAAACAGCTGCAAGCCGTTGGGCAGAACGGAGGAATAGACCCGCTCATCTAGCTTGGGATAGTCCCTTAAGGTCATGCCTGCACCCCCTTTAAGAAGAAGATTGAATCCAGCCGGACCCGCTGCGCGGCCTGGACGACCTGGCCGGCGGAGACGGCCTCCAGGGCCTGCAAATACGCCTCGGCGGTCATGGGGAAGCCGGTCATCCGCCGGTACAGGTAAAAGTCCTCCATGCGGCCCTGAGAATCGGGGACTGCCTGTAGGCTGGAGCGCAGAGCGCTTTTGGCGGCGCTGAGCTCCTCCTGAGAGATCCGCCCCTGACGGCAGTCCTCCAGCTGGCGCAGGATCTCCGCCTTTGCCTGCTCATAGCGGTCGGTTTCGATCCCGGAGGACACCAGGAGGATTCCCTTGGAGGACAGCAGCACGGAGCTGGCGTAGTAGCACAGGGAGAGCTTTTCCCGGACATTCTGGAAGAGCTTGCTGGTGACGCCGCCGCCGAAAATGGCGTTCAGCAGCACCAGAGCGGGATACTCCGGGTCCCGGCAGGTGCAGTCTGTGGTGAAGCCCATGGCCAGCTTCGCCTGGGTGAGGTCCATGGCCTCCTCTTTATATTGTGCCTGCCCGGTGGGGCAGAAGCCCCGAATGGTCACGGCGTCCCGCTCCAGCCGGGGCAGGAAGCCCAGAGCCCGGCGGAACAGCCCGGCGACTCGCTCCGGCTCGGCGGAGCCGCAGTAGAAGATCTCCATTTCCGAATGGGCCAAAATGTGCCGGAAATGCCGGTACAGCCCCTGGGGCGTGGCGGCCTGCACATCCTCGATCTCGCCCAGCCGGGATACGCCGCCGGGGTCCTTGGCGCTCATGAGCTTCAGCAGCTGCCGGTCGGCGTAGGTCCGCTTGTCGTTGAGGTCCGAGGCGATCATGTTGATAAGATTCTGCTGCTCTCCGGCGACCACATCCGGCAAAAATCCGCCGTTTTCCACCAGGGGCTTTTCCAGCAGCTCCCCCAGGAAGGCGACCATGGCCTCCAGCACGGGGCCACCCTCCAGAGCGAAGCGGTCCTCAATGAAGCTCATAAAGAAGCCGCAGGTCTGAATTTCACCGTTTTTCCGCACCAGAGGACCGGCGCTGGCCCCATAGAGGTTGTCCAGCATCCGGGAGATGCTTCTCAGATCCGGGTGGACCTGGGTACCGCGCATAAGGACGTTGGCCAGCAGGGCGTTCTGCGCCGCCTCTTCCCGGCGCAGGGGCCGGAGCATACTAAAGCTGAAGCAGCCGGTTTTGAACCGGGTGGTCTGCTCTGCCCGAAGGCGCACCCCGGGCAGCAGTTCAAACGTCTGATCCATAGGAAAATTCCTTTCATAAAATCCCAATTGCAGGATTATTATACACCACTTTCCCCAAAAAGAAAGGGATTTTTTCCAGACCGCAAAAAAATACCGGGAAAACCTTGTTATTTTCCCCGCAATCCTGTAAAATATAGGGTAACACTTCCGGGAGGCGCATTATGGATTATCTGGAGATCACCATCCAAACCGCATCGGCAGGGATCGAGGCCCTGGGGGCCTGGCTCACCGGCCAGGGCTTTGACAGCTTCGTCCTGGACGATCAGGCGGAATATGAGGATTTTTTGGAGCATAACCGGGCCTACTGGGACTATATCGACGAGGGCCTGGAGCAAAAGCTTCAGGGCCTGTCTCAGATCAAGCTGTATGTGGAGTGCGACGGCACCCAGGACAAGAAGCTTGCCCGCCTGCGGGCGGGGCTTCAGAAGCTCCCCGGGCAGATGCCCCAGGTAGACTTCGGCTCCCTGGCTCTTACGGCTGCGCCCATGGCGGATCAGGACTGGGAAAAC
The DNA here is from genome assembly GCA_934565775.1 of uncultured Oscillospiraceae bacterium. Classification (GTDB taxonomy): domain Bacteria; phylum Bacillota; class Clostridia; order Oscillospirales; family Oscillospiraceae; genus Faecousia. The sequence continues at coordinate 16,491 of CAKTIN010000014.1, read as the reverse complement.
AGCTGGAAGGAGAACTATCCTCCCCAGGAGGTAGGAAAATCCTTGATCGTCCTGCCCTATTGGCTGGCGGACGGGGATGCTTCGGGTAGGATCCCCGTGATCCTGGACCCGGGCCTGACCTTCGGCACCGGGGCGCATCCCTCCACGCAGATGTGCATGGAGGCCATGGAGGAGCGGGTGAAGCCCGGCTGGCGGGTGGTGGATCTGGGCTCCGGCAGCGGGATTCTGTCCATTACCGCCCTGCGCCTGGGGGCGGCCCAGGCTGTGGGGGTGGATATTGACCCCAAGGCGGAGGACATTGCCCGGGAGAACGCGGGGTATAACGGCTTCGCCGCCCCCCGATTCCGGGCCTGCACCGGCAACGTCAGCCAGAGCCGGGGGCTTATGGCGGAGCTGGAGCGGGAGCCCTTTGACCTGGTGCTGGTGAACATTGTGGCCGATGTGATTCTGTCCCTGGCGCCGGTGCTGCCCCGGCTGATGGGGCCGGGGGCGGTGGCCGTGTGCTCCGGGATCCTGGACACCCGGCTGGCAGAGGTCACCGCCGCTCTGGAGGCCCAGGGGCTGCGGATCCTGGAGACCCGGGCCCGGGAGGATTGGCGCTGCGTCGTCGCCGCCCGCTGAGAAGGGAGAACCTATGCTTATGATCTCTTACCGGGGAAAGTCCCGGCTGAAAAAGTTTGGAATCGGGCTGCTGATTACCCTGGCGGTCCTGCTGGCAATCTGGCTGTGCTGGCTGATCTGGCTCCAGCGGTATCTGGTGTATACCAAGGACGGGGTATATTTTGACTTCAGCCGCTCCAGCAAGACCCTCTCCGGGGAGATCGTCCCCTGGGAGGCGGCGGAGCAGCCCACGGTGGCCATTGAGTATGTGGACGGGGAGAGCGGCGGAGAGTCCGGAGAGCCTGCGGTCACGCGCTTTGTGGGCTACTCCATTACCACCGATATGCTCCTGTCGGACTTCGCCGGCGTGCGGAAGAGCGTGGAGGCCCTGCCTGCCGGGACCGTGGTGCTGCTGGATGTGAAGAGCGTCTACGGTAACTTCTATTATTCTACCAGCCTGACCGGCGCCTCCACCTCGGACTCCATCGATCCGGCGGCCATGGACGAGCTGATCTCCTACCTGCGCACCAGCGGGATGTATCTGGTGGCCCGGCTTCCGGCCTTCCGGGACAATGCCTTTGCTCTGGAGCACACCGCCTGCGGCCTGGCCCTGTCCAGCGGGGCGCTGTGGACCGATGAGTCCCATTGCTACTGGCTGGACCCGGGTAACGAGACGGTCATGGCCAACCTGGCGCAGATCTGCCGGGAGCTGACGGAGCGGGGCTTTGATGAGGTGGCCTTTACGGACTTCTACTTCCCGGACTCCGGGTCGATCGTGTACAATTCCACCATGTCCAAGTCGGACAGCATCAAATCTGCCGCGAAGCGTCTGGTGGATACCTTTACCACTGACGCGTTTAAGGTTTCCTTCTGCGCGGACAGCCTGGATTTCCCTCTGCCCTCCAGCGCCGGGCACCTGTTCCTGTCCGGGGTGGACCCGGAGCAGGCGGGGACCCTGGCCAAGACGGCGGAAAGCGCCTTCGGGGAAGGAAAGCTGGTCTTTTTGACGGATTCCAGAGACACCCGCCTGGAGGCGGCCAGTGTGATAAGAGGCCTGGACAGCTGAAGCGCTTGAACAAGAAAAAGGGGAGGATCCACAAAAATGCGTGGATCCTCCCGATTTTTATCGAATTTTGAAAAGCCGCCTCGCAGCGCGCGGCGGGCTATTGCCGCTGGAAGCCCAGATACCGGGTGCCCTGGAAGGAGAGCTTCCCCCGGTCCCCCTGGGCAAGCATCCCATAATCCTGGCCGCTCATGCTCAGCTCCATGCGGTCGCCGCTTTCCACCTGGAAGGTGACGTAATAGCTGGTATAGGAGCTGGTGTGCATGGGCTCCGTGCCGCCGCCGTGATGGTGATGGGACACATCCGCGCGCTTGGAGACCACCTGGGCGTCCACCGTCAGCCGGGGGGAGGCGTTGTTCTTCCGCCACCGGGCCAGATTGGAGACCAGGATGTACAGGAACATCCCGATTACCAGGAAAAATACAATAAAAAAGAAAACTTCGAAGCCGCCGTTCAAGAAAAAGCCCATTGCAGTCCCTCCTTTTCTTCTATTCTAACATACAATGGGCCAAAATACCAGGAAAAATCCCTGCAAATTTCAGATTCTTTCGCGCAGATGCGTCAGCGCCTTTCGTTCGATGCGGGAGATCTGCACCTGGGAGACCCCCAGAACCCGGGCCACGCGCTCCTGGGTCAGTCCGTGGAAGTACCGAAGCCTGATGACCATCGCCTCCCGTTCCGGTAGGGTCCCGATGGCCTGCCGTAGGGCGATGCGTTCGATCAGATGGTCCTCCGTTTCGGAATCCGTGAGCACGTCCTCCAGGGTGAAGCCGTCCTCTCCCGACTCCCGCTGGATGGACTCCGTGGCCGCCGTGGCGGTCTCCGCCATGGCGATTTCCTCCGGGGTCAGGCCGGTCTCCCGGGCCAGCTCGGAGAGCTGGGGCTCCCGGCCCAGACTGCCCGTGAGCCGGGACCGGGCCAGCTTAATGGCAGCGGCCCGCTCCTTCAGCCCCCGGCTGACCTTAATTGCCCCGTCGTCCCGGAGAAACCGCCGGATCTCTCCGGCAATTTTCGGCACGGCGTAGGTGGAAAACTGGGTGCCAAAGGCGGGGTCATACCCCTCCACGGCCTTGAGAAACCCCAGACACCCCAGCTGATACAGATCGTCCGGATCGATCCCCCGGCCAAAGAACCGCCGGGCAATGGACCAGACCAGCCCGGCGTTTTCTGTGACCAGGGCCTCCCCGGCCGCCCGGTCCCCGGCCTGCGCCCGGCGAATGAGCGCCTCCAGGGGTTCGCTCATAGGCTGCCCCGGCGCTGCAGGCGTCTGCGCATATGTACCGTGGTACCCTTACCCGGGGCGGAGGTGATCTCCAGGGAGGTCATAAAGCTCTCCATAATGGTAAAGCCCATGCCCGAGCGGTCTGCGCCGCCGGTGGTGAACATGGGCTTCCGGGCCTGCTCAATGTCCGCAATGCCGATGCCCTTGTCCTTGATGACCACATCCAGCACGTTATCCTTGAGCACCCGGGCCCGAATGAGAATGGTACCGATGGTATCCGGGTAGGCGTGGACAATGCAGTTGGTCACAGCCTCGGACACCGCAGTGCGAATATCTCCCAGCTCCTCCATGGTGGGGTCCAGCTGCGCCGCAAAGCAGGCGATGGCCGACCGCGCGAAGGATTCGTTGGCGGAGCGGCTGGGAAATTCCAGGATCATGTAGTTTTCAAATTTCATTTTACGCCCTCCTCCAGCGCGACGATGCGGTCCACTCCGGAGGTGCGGAACACCTTCATGGGCTGTGGGCCAATATGGGTCAGCCGCAGCTTCCCTTCGATCTGCGCCATGCGCCGGAAGGCGTTGATGACCACGGCAATGCCGGAGGAGTCCATAAAGGTGACCTCCTTAAAATCCAGCACGCAGACCTCCGGGGTATAGGCTTCGATTTTGGCGGCGATGCGCTGGATGTACTCCTTTGCACAGTGGTGGTCGATCTCTCCGGTCAGGGCCACGGTGAGCTGCTTGTCCTGTAAAAAGCTGATGAAATTCAACTGACTGCCTCCTTTGCAGGGAAATTTCCTGTAAAGACAGTATAGGCTGCCGGGGGCGCGGATGCAGTCGGAACCGGGCGATTGCGCCAAAAAAGAGAAGGGCGGACCGGAATTTCATCCCCCCCTGGGGCTTGAAGGGAGGACCTGGGGCCGGTATAATGGACCCGTTCAAGCAAAACCCGAAAGGATGAGAAAAATGAAAAAACGTGTACTTTCCCTGCTTCTGGCTGTGGCCCTCCTGGCCGCCGTGTGCGCCGGGTGCGCGAAGGGGACCGAGGATCCCAAGCAGACCGAGGCCACTGCGGAGCCTACGCAGGCCGCTGAGCCCACGGCTCAGGAGACCCAGACGGCCCGGCGCTTTACAGACGGCAACGGCCGGACGGTGGAGCTCCCGGAGCAGGTGGAGCGGGTGGTTTGCTGCGGGGTCGGCGCCCTGCGGTATACCGTATATCTGGGCGCCCAGGACCGGGTGGTGGGCGTGGAGGACTACGAGACCAAGCCCGGCATGGCAAGACTGTACAACTATGTGAATTTTGACCGCTTCAGCGCCCTGCCGGTGATCGGCGGGAACGGCGAGCCCTATGTGGAGCAGATCATTGCGGTGGACCCCCAGGTGATCGTGCTGTCCGCCTATGCCCAGGTGGACCCGGACGAGCTCCAGGAAAAGACCGGGATCCCAGTGGTGGTGGTCCCCGGCAGCGACACGACCCTGGACCAGAAGGCCTTTGATACCATCCGGCTTCTGGGAGAGCTGTACGGCGTGGAGGACCGGGCGGAGGAGCTGACCGCTTATCTGTCCGGACTGACCCAGGAGCTGGCGGACCGCACCGGCTCTATCAGCGAGGCGGACAAGCCCAGCGCCTATGTGGCGGGGGTCTCCTTCAAGGGAAACCACGGCTTTGAGGGCACCGAGGCGGGCTACGGCCCCTTCGCTCTGATCGGGGCGAAGAACCTGGCGGATTCCACCGGCCAGACCGGGGCCTTTGACGTGGATCTGGAGCAGGTCTTGGCCTGGGACCCGGACGTGATCTTCCTGGATTACAACGGCATGGACCTGATCCGGGAGGCCTACGCCGAAAAGCCCGACTATTTTAACAGCCTGACGGCGGTGCAGGAGGGCCGGGTGTACGCCCAGATCTCCTTCCGCTCCTATGCTTCCAATCTGGACACGGCCCTGGCCGACGCCTATTACGCCGCAAGCGTCCTGTATCCCCAGGCCTTTGCGGACGTCAACGTGGAGGAAAAGGTGGGGGAGATTTTCACGGAGCTTCTGGGGAGCAATCCCTACCCGGATCTGAAGGCGGCGGGATACGTCTTTGGGGAGATTTCCCTTGCACAGTAGGGCGACGCGGTCGGAGTACCAGGTCAAGCGGGCCAGAAGCCTGGCGGTTCTGGCCGGGCTGCTGGGGCTGCTGGTGATCGGTGTGCTTCTGTCCCTCTGGGCGGGGTCCTACGAGACCCCGCTGGGGGAGCTGGTGAAGGGGATCTTCGGCCGAGCGGCGGATAAAAAGGTGAACCTGGTGGTGCGGAGCAACCGGCTGCCCCGGATCTGTACCGCCCTTCTGGCGGGAGCGGGGCTGGGCATCACCGGCTGCGTGCTTCAGGCCATCCTGCGCAACCCCCTGGCCTCGGCGTCCACCCTGGGCGTGTCCCAGGGGGCCAGCTTTGGGGCGGCCTTTGCCATCATCGTCCTGCAAATGGGGCAGGTGGGGGGACTGGGCACCATGGCCATTCCCTTGTGCGCCTTTCTGGGCAGCGCCGGTGTGGCGTTGGTGATCCTGGGGCTCAGCCGGGTGCGGCAGGTGTCCCCGGAGGGGATCGTCCTGGCGGGAGTGGCCATTAGCTCCATGTTTACGGGGGGCACCACCCTGATGCAGTATTTTGCCGATGAGGTCCAGCTGAACACCCTGGTGTTCTGGACCTTCGGCAGCCTGGGGAATACCAACTGGGCGGATGTGCGGCAAATGGCTGTGCTGGTGGCGGCGGTGAGCGCCTACTTCCTGTGGAAGCGGTGGGATTTCAACGCCCTGCTCAGCGGCGAGGAAACCGCCATCAGCCTGGGGATCCATGTCAAGCGGCTGACCATGACGAACATGGTCCTGTGCTGCCTGACGGCCTCCGTGCTGGTGGCGAAGATCGGCCTAATCAACTTCATCGGCCTGGTTGCGCCCCATCTGGTGCGCCTGGCCGTGGGGAATAACCACGTCTATCTCCTGCCCGGCTCGGCCATGGCGGGAGCGCTGCTGCTTCTGCTGGGGGACCTTCTGGCCCGGACGGTGATCAGCCCCGTAATCCTGCCCATTGGCGCCATTACCTCCTTCCTGGGCGGGCCGCTGTTCCTGTATCTCCTGTTCAAAGGAGGGCGAAAGGAATGCTGACCGTGGAAAAGCTGTGCTACCGGTATCATAATGGGCCGGAGGTGCTGAAAAATGTGAGCTTCCAGGTGGAAAAAGGACGCTTTCTGGCGATCCTGGGGAACAACGGCGCGGGCAAGAGCACCATGCTCAAGTGCTTCAATAGAATTCTGACGCCCCGGTCCGGGGAAATCTCCCTGGACGGGACCAACCTGCTCCGCCTGCCCGGCCGGGAGTTGGCAAGGCGGCTGGCCTTTGTGGCCCAGAGCGTCCCCAGCACCCAGATGACGGTGCACGACGCGGTCATGCTGGGGCGGCGGCCCTATATGAACTGGGGCTTTACGGAGCGGGACCATGAGATCGTCCATGAGGCCATGGACGATCTGAATATCTCGCCTCTGCGGGGGCGGTTTCTCAGCCAGCTCTCCGGGGGAGAGCGGCAGAAGGTGATGCTGGCCCGGGCCTTGGCGCAGCAGCCGGAGGTCCTGCTTCTGGATGAGCCCACCAGCGCCCTGGACATTCAGAACCAGTACCAGGTCCTGCAAATCGTGCAGACTATTTGCCGGGAGCAGGGTATTACCGCCATTGTGGTCATCCATGACCTGAATCTGGCCCTGCGCTTCTGCGACCGGTTTCTCCTCCTGCGCCAGGGGGAGGTCTACCGCTGCGGCGGACCGGAGGCGCTGGACCGGCAGGCCTTAAAGGAGGTTTACCGGGTGAACGCAGAGGTTGTTGCGGTTCGGGGCCGGCGCATGGTCCTGGTGGACGGCGAGACAAACTAAAAGGAGGACGGAATATGGATAAACAAGCAATGTGGGAAAAGGCGGTGGCCTTTCACGGCCATGCCTGCGGCGGGCTGACCATCGGCTATCAGGCCGCCCGGTACGCCATTGCCCTTTTAGGGCTGACCTTTTCCGAGGATGAGGACCTGGTCTGCATTGCGGAGAACGACGCTTGCAGCGTAGACGCCATTCAGGCCATCCTGGGGTGCAGCGTGGGGAAGGGAAATCTGCTGTTCCATATGCGGGGCAAGCAGGCGTATTCCTTCTATAACCGGACCACGGGAAAGTCCCTGCGCCTGGTCCTGCGGCCGGTGGAGGGCCTGACCCGGGCGGAATCCTTCGCCTATTACCAGAGCCACGAGCCGGAGGAGCTCTTCGAGGTGAAGCCGGCGACTCTGGCCCTGCCGGAGAAGGCCCGGCTCTTCGATTCGTACATCTGCGACTGCTGCGGCGAGCACACCGGCGCCAATTGGATCCGCCTGGTGGGGGAGAAGAAGCTCTGCCTGGATTGCTGCGGCAGCTACGACCGGTTTGACGTATAATAAGAGAAAGCCGCCCGCTGCATAGCAGGGGCGGCCTCCGTCCTAAAATGCGCCCCCGGGCTGCCAGACGGCAGCCCGGGGGGTTCGTTATTGTGGCTTTTGCGCAAGAATGCAGTACCAATCTACGCTTTCTACGGGTCGGTCAAACTGCGCGGGCATACAGGTCAGGGTGAGATTTCCGTAGCCCATGGCTTTCAGAGTTTCCAGCAGCAACGCCCGGGGCAGGGGGTGGTAATGCTCCGTAAAGACCTCCTTTTGCAGAAGCCGGTCCTCTTGGGTGAAGGTGTAGATCAGGTTAAAATCCATGGACCCGTCGGGATGGTCGTCCCAGACCTGGAGCAGGTGCATTTGGCAATCCGGCAGAAGGACAGGGTGGTAGAAATAGAACCGCTGATGCTCCTGCACGATGCGATCCCAGTTCCGCAGGTCCACATACAGCCACCCGCCGGGGCGCACCAGCCGGTCCATTTGGGCCAAGACGCCGGGGATTTCCTGGTTCTCTACATAGGGCAGAGAATTGCCTGTGGAGCCCACGCAGTCAAACAGTTCCCCCGGGAAGGCCTCTGCCACCTTGCGGAAGTCCGCCTGCCGCAGGTCCATCCGGAGCCCTTGCGCTTCTGCCTTTTTCCGGCAGCGATACAGCATGGCCTCGCTGAGATCGGAGCCGGAGACCCGGACGCCCAGCTCAGACAGAGGCAGCGTGAGCCCTCCGGTCCCAATACTCACGTCCAGGAAGGAGCCGATCTCCCGGCCCTTCAGCAGCGTTTCCCAGTGGGCCCGGACGATGGCGCTGCGGGCCGGAGTTTCCAAAAGATCGTAAAGATCCGCACGGTCGTAAAGCGTTCCCATAAAGCGTCTCCTTTTTTCTTTATTATACTATGCCCTCTGCGGCTTGTAAAGACGGAGGGGAGAGAAAGAATTTCCACAAAGTTCACATTTGCGCCCGGGGAATGCCTTGTGAAAAGACCGGATTTTCGGTATAATAAACAAAATAGAAGAAATCCGGGACTTCCCGGCTTGAAGGAGCAAATGCGATGCTGCAAATTAAGCAGGTGTGTAAGGAATATCGCACGGGCACGCTGGTGCAAAAAGCGCTGGACGGGGTGAGCCTCAACCTCCGGGAGAGCGAGTTTGTGGCGATTTTGGGCCCCTCCGGCTCCGGTAAGACCACGCTGCTGAATATCATCGGCGGCCTGGACCGGTACGATCAGGGGGACCTGATCATCAACGGCGTTTCTACGAAAAAATACTCGGACCGGGACTGGGATTCCTACCGGAATCATACGGTGGGCTTTGTGTTCCAGAGCTATAACCTGATTCCCCATCAGACGGTGCTGGCCAATGTGGAGCTGGCGCTGACCATCTCAGGGGTGCCCCGGAGTGAACGCCGCCGCCGGGCCCAGGAGGCCCTGGACAAGGTGGGGCTGGGGGACCAGAGCCACAAAAAGCCCAACCAGATGTCCGGCGGCCAGATGCAGCGGGTGGCCCTGGCCCGGGCGCTGGTGAACGATCCGGACGTGCTCCTGGCAGACGAACCCACCGGTGCGCTGGACAGCGAGACCAGCGTCCAGGTGATGGAGCTGCTGAAGGAGGTGGCAAAGGACCGGCTGGTGGTGATGGTGACTCACAATCCGGAGCTGGCCCGGGCCTATGCCACCCGGATCGTCAATCTGAAGGATGGGCGCATTCTGTCGGATTCCGACCCCTATACCCCGGAGGAGCTTTCCCCTGCCGTGCATAAGAATATGGGCCGGTCCTCCATGTCCTTCTGGACGGCCCTGTCTCTGAGCTTCAACAATCTGAAAACCAAGAAGGCCCGGACGCTGCTGACAGCCTTTGCCGGGTCCATCGGCATCATCGGCATTGCCCTGATTTTGTCCATGTCCAACGGCGTAAACGCGTACATTAAAAATATGGAGGAGGACACCCTGTCCGAGTACCCCCTGCAAATCATGAGCACCGGCCTGGATATGACCTCCCGGATGCTGGGCGCTGCCGGGGGAGAGGACAGCCCCCAGGGAGAGGTTACGGTCATTCCCATGGCCGGGAGCATGATGTCTCAGGTGGATGCCAATGACCTGAAATCTCTGAAGGCCTATCTGGACAGCGGGACCAGTGGGATCGAGGCATACACCTCCGCCGTAGAGTACGCCTATGATGTGACGCCCCAGATCTTCCGCCTGGATGGGGATTCCGTCCGCCAGGTCAATCCGGATAAGACCTTCTCCGCCCTGGGCTTCGGCTCCGCCGCCAGCTCCAGCAGCCTCATGTCAAAATTCATGAGCACGGACAATTTCCACGAAATGCCTGCGGAGGCCTCCCTTTACACCAACCAGTACGACGTGAAGGCCGGGCGCTGGCCGGAGAATGACCATGAGTGCGTCCTGGTGCTGAGCACCCATGGCAGCGTCAGCGACCTGCTTTTGTATACCCTGGGCTTCCGGGATGCGGCGGAGCTGGACGAGATGGTGAAGCACTTCATTGCCGAGGAGCCCACGGATCTGCCGGAGGGCAAGACGGTATATAATTATGCGGATTTTCTGGGGATTTCCTTCAAGCTGGTCAATGCCGCAGACTATTATCAGTATGACAGCCAATACGGCGTCTGGAAGGACAAGTCCGATGACAGCGCCTATCTCCGGCAGCTGGCAGAGGCAGGGGAGGATCTGACCATTGTGGGCGTGGTGCAGCCCAAGGATTCCACCACGGCAGCCATGCTTCAGACCGGCATCGGCTACCCCGCCGCGCTGACCCGGCACGTGATCGAGCAGGCATCTGCCAGCGAGCTGGTCCAGCAGCAGCTGGCAAGGCCCGGCGTCAACGTCCTGTCCGGCAAGGCCTTTGGCCAGGAGGAGGCCAAGAGTGACTTCAGCCTCAGCTCCCTGTTCTCCGTGAATGAGGGGGCGCTGAAAAGCGCCTTCCAATTTGACGAAAGCGCCCTGGATCTGGACTACTCGCCCCTGCTGAACCTGGATTTTTCTCAGATCGATCTCAGCAAGCTGGACCTCAGCGGCCTGGAGCTGCCGGAGCTTACGGCAGAGGATCTGCAGCGGCTCTTCGGCGGGCTGGACCTGTCCGTCTCCCCGGAGGGGGCGGTAAAGCTGGTGCAGGCCCTTCTGGACGGGTACCGGGACTATGCCGCCCAGCATCCGGAGGCTGACTACTCCGGCCTGGGGGAGAGCTTCCTTACCTATCTCAAAACCCAGGAGGCCCGGCAGCGCATTGCCAAGGGGCTGGAGCAGATCGTGCAGTCCAGCCTGGAGGTGAAGCTTGCGCCGGAGGAGCTGGAGGGACTGGTGAAGGAGCTGATGGCGGGCTTCCAGGCCTATCTGGAGGCCAACGGCCTGACGGACCCAGACCGCTTCGGGGAGTATCTGAACGACTATCTCAAGACCCCGGAGGCCAAGGCGATCCTCTCTGCGGGGGCCTCCCGGGTCGTCCAGGTCAGCGGGGAGATCACGGTGTCGCCGGAGCAGCTGGAGGCCTTGGCGAAAGATCTGGCCGAGGGCTATGAGGCCTATGCCAGAGCCAACGGCCTGCCAGACCCCGGCAAAATGGGGGAGCACTTCCTGGCCTATTTGCAGACCGAGGCGGCGCAGAAGATCCTCTCCGACGGCGTGGCCCAGATCATCGACCTGGACGCCCTAAAGACCCAGCTTGGGCAGGGGCTGAAGGCCTATTTTGGCGCCCATTCTGCGGAATACTCCAAGCTTTTAGGCAATCTTATGGGCCAGATTACCGGTCAGCTCTCCGGGCAGCTGCAAAGCGCCATGGGGCAGATATTCCGCCGGCTGGGCGGGAGCCTCCAGAACGCCATTTCCATTGACGAGACCGCCTTTGCCAGCGCCATTGAAATGAAGATGGACGAGAAGGAGCTCTCCGAGCTGCTGCGCTCCCTGCTGTCCACGGAGGAGACGACCCTGGAGAACAATCTGAAGAAGTTCGGCTATGCGGACCTGGACAGCCCCAGCACGGTCTCCATTTACCCCAGAGATTTTAACAGCAAATCTGCGGTGCTGGATCTGCTGGACCGGTACAATGAGCAGATGCGCGCCTCCGGCCAGGAGGACAAGGCCGTGACCTACACGGATATGGTGGGCACCCTCATGTCCTCCGTGACAAAGATCGTGAATATCGTCAGCTATGTGCTGGTGGCCTTTGTGGCCATTTCCCTGGTGGTGTCCTCCATTATGATCGGTGTCATCACCTATATCAGCGTCCTGGAGCGGCGCAAGGAGATCGGCATTCTCCGGGCCATCGGCGCATCAAAGCACAATGTATCCCAGGTGTTCAACGCGGAGACCTTTATCATCGGCCTGTGCGCCGGGCTGATCGGCATCGGCCTGACTCTGGTGCTGATCGTTCCCGGAAATCTGCTGCTCCACTCCCTGACGGGGCAGTACAATATCAACGCCAGCCTCCCGGCCCTCCATGGGGCGGTGCTCATCGCCCTGAGCGTGGTGCTGACCATGCTGGGCGGCCTGATCCCCTCGAAGAAAGCGGCCAAGAGCGATCCGGTGGCGGCGCTGCGGTCGGAATAACCTGTATCATAGAACTGCCCGGAGGCTTACTCCGGGCAGCTTTTTTGAAAGCGGATGGGCAAAATAGACAAAATGACAGGGGAGAATTTGTGAACTATGAATAAGCTGTAAACGGAATGTGAATTCTTTTCCCGGGGGATTGACTTTTGTAAGGAGCGTGCTAAAATAGCTAACACTGTTAGATATTAAGGAGGGATCACCATGGCACGATCCGCCCAGGGAGACGCTTTCCTGGATGTGACCATGCGGCTGCGGCGGGGCTTTCAGCAGACCGTCAGCAAGGCTGCCGCAGGGGAGTGCTTTCTTGTGTGCTACCTGCGGGAGCATGAGGGCCGGGCTTCCCCCGGGAAGCTGGCTGCCGCCAGCGGCAGGAGCACCGCCCGCATTGCCGCGGCGCTGAACAGCCTGGAGGCCAAGGGACTTGTGACCCGGCAAACCTGCGGAGAGGACCGGCGTAAGGTCCAGGTCCTGCTTACTTCGGCGGGGGAGGCCCGGGCCGATGATCTGCTGGAAAAGCTCCATTCCGGCGCGGGGACGCTGATGGAGCGCCTGGGTCCGGCGGACGCCGGGGAGCTCATTCGGATTCTAAACCGGCTGGAGCAGCTCCAGCCCGAAAAGGAGTAACGCTATGCTGAAATTGCTGAAGAAAATGAATGCCAAGGAATGGCTCCTGGTAGCCCTGAGCGCGGGATTCATTGTGGGGCAGGTCTGGCTGGACCTGACGCTGCCGGACTACATGAAGGAGATCACCGCGCTGGTGAAAACGCCGGAGAGCGCCATGGGCGAGATCTGGGCGGCGGGAGGCAAAATGCTCCTGTGCGCCCTGGGATCCTTGCTGCTGGCGGTCTGTACGGGCTACTGCGCCGCCCGGGTGGCGGCCTCCTTTGCCCGGCGGCTCCGGGAGCAGGTCTTTGAGAAGGTGGAGGGCTTCTCCATGGAGGAGATGAACGGCTTCTCCACGGCCAGCCTCATCACTCGGTCCACCAACGATATTTCCCAAGTGCAGATGCTCATTGCCATGGGCCTGCAAATGATCATCAAGGCCCCGATCATGGCCGTGTGGGCCCTGGCCAAGATTCAGTCCAAGAGCTGGCAATGGACGGCGGCGACCTTTGTCACCGTGGCCTTTATGCTGTGCCTGGTGGGCGTGGCGGTTATTTTTGTCCTGCCGCGCTTCCGGAAGATTCAGACTCTGACGGATAATCTGAACCGGGTGGCCCGGGAGAATCTGACCGGCATCCGGGTGGTGCGGGCCTATAATGCCGAGGGCTATCAGGAGGAGAAGTTCGACCGGGCCAACCGGGAGCTGACCCAGAAAAATCTGACGGCCCACCGGATCCTGAATATTATGATGCCCGGCATGAACCTGGCGCTGAACGGCCTGTCTCTGGCGATCTACTGGATCGGGGCCTACCTGATCAGCCGGGTGGCCATGACCGGAAAGGACGCGCTGCTGGAGCGGGTGAACCTGTTTTCCGATACTATGGTGTTCTCCTCCTATGCCATGCAGCTGGTCATGGCCTTTATGCTTCTGGCGATGATCTTTGTGCTGTGGCCCCGGGTCTCCGTGTCTGCAAAGCGGATCCTGGAGGTTCTGGAAACCAAGAGCAAGATCACCGACGGCGACCAGACCCAGGGCCTGCCCGGCTGCGAGGGACAGGTGGAGTTCCGGGATGTGAGCTTCCGCTATCCGGACGCCGGGGAGCCGGTGCTGGAGCACGTCAGCTTTACGGCGAAAAAGGGCCAGACCGTGGCCTTTATCGGCGCCACCGGCAGCGGCAAGTCCACCCTGCTGAATCTGATTCCCCGGTTCTACGACGCCACCCAGGGCCAGGTGCTGGTGGATGGGGTGGATGTCCGGGCTTACCGCCAGGATGCCCTCCATGCCAAGCTGGGCTATGTGCCCCAGCGGGCGGTGATGTTCTCGGGCACTATCGCCTCCAACGTGGCCTACGGCCGGGAGGAGAGCCCGGAGGCTCTGCGGGCGGACGTGAAGCGGGCGGTACGCATTGCCCAGAGCACCGACTTCGTGGAGCACATGGCCGGGACCTATGACAGCGGCGTGGCCCAGGGGGGCACGAATCTGTCCGGCGGTCAGAAGCAGCGAGTGGCGATTGCCCGGGCCATTTGCCGGAAGCCGGAAATTTATCTGTTTGACGACAGCTTCTCCGCTCTGGATTACCGGACGGACCGGGCCCTGCGCTCGGCGCTGAAGGAGGAGACTGCCGGTGTGACCAATTTGGTGGTGGCCCAGCGTATCGGCACCATTCGGGATGCGGATCTGATCCTCGTTCTGGATGAGGGCAAGGTTGTGGGGCAGGGGACCCATGAGGAGCTCCTGCGCTCCTGCGAGGTTTACCGGCAGATTGCCCTGTCTCAGCTGTCAAAGGAGGAATTGGAAAATGCCTAGACCTATGCCGCGGAAAAAGGAAGATATGACCAACGTGCGCTTTCGGGAGGCCTGGGGAAAGCTCCTGTCCTTTGCCAAGCGCTGGGCGCCCCTGGCGGGGATGGCGCTGGTCCTGGGTATGGGCTCGTCGATCCTCTCCCTGATGGGACCGGACCGCCTGTCCCAAATGACCGGCCTGATGGAGCAGGGCCTTCTGGGCTCCGTGGACCTCCAGGCAATTGCCCAGGTGGGCTTTGGCCTGGTGGCCCTGTACGCCGGTGCGTCGCTGCTGCACTTTGCCCAGAGCTTTCTGATGACCACCTATACCCAAAAGGTGAGCCAGGCGCTGCGAAGCAGTATTTCCGTAAAGATCAACAAGGTGCCCCTGAGCTACTTCAACAAGGTCAGCTACGGCGACGTGCTCAGCCGGGTGACCAACGATGTGGACACCATTGGCCAGACCATGAACCAGTCCCTGGCTACGGTGGTCTCTGCCGTGACCATGTTTGTGGGCGCGCTGTTTATGATGTTCAAGACCAACTGGATTCTGGCCCTGTCCGCCATTGGCGCGACGCTCCTGGGCTTTGTGCTCATGTTCCTCATTATGGGCCACTCCCAGAAGTATTTCTTCGCTCAGCAGACGGAGCTGGGCCGGCTGAACGGCCATGTGGAGGAGATTTACTCCGGACACAACGTGGTCAAGGCCTATAATGGGGAGGAGCAGGCCCTGGAGACCTTCCGCACCATGAACGATAAGCTGTACCGCAGCGCCTGGAAGGCGCAGTTCCTGTCCGGCCTGATGCAGCCGATCATGGGCTTTATCGGGAATCTGGGCTATGTGGCGGTGTGCGTGGTTGGCGCGGTGCTGGCCAAGAACGGGACCATTCCCTTTGCCACCATCGTGGCGTTCATGGTCTACGTCCGGCAGTTCACCAACCCCCTGTCTCAGATTGCCCAGGCTGCGAACAATATGCAGTCCACGGCGGCGGCCTCCCAGCGGGTCTTTGACTTCCTGGGGGAGCAGGAGCTCTCCGATGAAAGCGGCAAGACCCGGCGCCTGGATCCCCAGTCCATTCGGGGCGAGGTGGATTTTGACCACGTTTCCTTCGGCTATGAGCCGGGGCAGATCGTGATCCATGATTTCTCAGCCCATGCGGAGCCGGGCATGAAGATCGCCATTGTCGGACCCACCGGCGCAGGCAAGACGACCCTTGTGAATCTGCTCATGCGGTTTTATGAGACCAACGGCGGGCAGATTCGAATCGACGGCGTGCCCATCAGCGACCTGACCCGGGAGAATGTCCATGACCTGTTCGGCATGGTCCTGCAGGATACCTGGCTGTTCGAGGGGACCATCCGGGAGAACATTGTCTATGGCAAGAAGGGCGTCACGGACGAGCAGGTGCAGGCCGCCTGTAAGGCGGTGGGCCTGGACCACTTTATTCGCACTCTGCCCCAGGGCTATGACACCTATCTGAACGACCAGGCAAATCTCTCCGCCGGACAGAAGCAGCTGCTCACCATTGCCCGTGCCATGATCGAGAACGCACCCCTGCTGATTCTGGATGAGGCGACCTCCTCCGTGGATACCCGGACGGAGCTGCTGGTGCAGCGGGCCATGGACCGTCTGACCCAGGGCAGAACCTCCTTCGTCATTGCCCACCGGCTGTCCACTATCCGCAACGCGGACCTGATCCTGGTTTTGAAGGACGGGGACGTGGTGGAAAGCGGCAGCCATGCGGCGCTGCTGGCCAAGGGCGGCTTTTACGCCAGCTTGTACAACAGCCAGTTTGAGCCCGCCTCGTAAGACCACAAAAGCGCTCCGGATTTTTCATCCGGGGCGCTTTGAAAAAGGGAATATTTATGGCCCCGGGCGGAAATTCCGCCCGGGGCCTTCGCTTAGAAGCACTTCTGGTGCCGCTCCTTCCGGCAGTCCTCTTTCCGGGCGCAGTGGTAGCAGACCTCGGTATCCGGAGAGGGCTCGTCCCGCTCAAATTTCAGAAGATTGTCCACGGTGGTCTCGGCAATGTTGTTCAGGGCTTCCTTGGTCAGGAAGGCCTGATGGGAGGTGACGATGACATTGGGCATGGAGATCAGCCGCACCAGCACGTCGTCCTCGATGATGCTGTCGGAGCAATCCTCATAGAACAGGTCGCCCTCTTCTTCGTACACGTCCAGGCACGCCGCGCCCACCTTCCGGCTCTTGAGGCCGTCGATCAGCGCCTCGGT
>CAKTIN010000013.1 GCA_934565775.1 uncultured Oscillospiraceae bacterium | reverse complement strand
GGACCCCCACAATGACCAGGCCCTGGCCTCTCCCGAGGCGCTGAAATACTGGTCCCCGGTGGATTGGTACAACGGCGGCATGGAGCACACGACCCTGCACCTGCTGTACTCCCGGTTCTGGCATAAGTTCCTGTATGATATTGGCGTGGTCCCCACCAAGGAGCCCTATGCCAAGCGCACCAGCCACGGCATGATCCTGGGGCAGAATCCCCACTACGTCGGGAATTTTGAGACCCAGGAAGAGAAGGACGCCATGATCGCCAAGTATGGCAGCGACGCCCTGCGCCCGGCGGTGAAAATGTCCAAGTCTCTGGGCAACGTGGTGAACCCCGACGACGTCATTGCGGAGTTCGGCGCGGATACCATGCGGCTGTATGTGATGTTCATCGGCGACTTTGAAAAGGCCGCCACCTGGTCTCCCAACGCGGTGAAGGGCTGCAAGCGCTTCCTGGACCGGGTCTGGGCCATTGCCGAGGGCGTGACGGACAGCGAGACGGCCTACAGCCACGGGAATATGGCCGCCATGCACAAGACCATCAAGAAGGTCGGGGAGGATATTAACGCCCTGAAGCCCAACACGGCCATTGCCGCCCTTATGGCGCTGGTGAACCAGATGAGCGAGAAGGGCTGCAACCGGGCGGAGCTCAAGACCCTGCTCCAGCTGCTGAGCCCCTTTGCCCCCCATATCTGCGACGAGCTGTGGGAGCTGAAGGGCTTTGAGGGAATCTGCTCCGTGTCCCAGTGGCCTGCCTATGAGGAGAGCAAGTGCAAGGATACCGAGGTCACCATCGCGGTCCAGGTCAACGGCAAGATGCGCGGCACGGTGCTGATGGACGCCGATCTGCCGGACGAGGAGGTCGTGGCCAAGGCCATGGCGGACGAGAAGATCGCCCGGTTCCTGGAGAAGCAGACGGGCAGCCTGCGCAAGACGATCGTGGTAAAAAATAAGCTGGTAAACCTGATCGTCAAGTAAGCAGGGGGAAATATTTCTAAAATTGCTTGACATTTTTCGCCCCCTGCTGTATAATACAATACGCTATGAAATAGCCCTGAAAGCATCCTGGATCAAGCCGGTTGCGTCGGAGGGAGGGAAATCAATGTCTGAAATTCGCGTCAAGGAAAACGAAACTCTGGAGAGCGCTCTGAGAAGATTTAAGCGGAGCTGCGCTAAGGAGGGCGTTATCGCTGAGGTCAAGAAGCGTGAGCATTACGTCAGCCCCAGCCTGAAGCGGAAGCAGAAATCCGAAGCTGCGCGCAAGAACAAGAGAAAGTTCTATTGATTTTCCTTTTGCTGGATTAGAAGAAGAGAGCCGCGCTTGCGGCTCTCTTTTTTTGCACTCCGATGGTCCGGGGAGGGCCGGGAGAGGAGCACCTCGCCGCGGCGGAGGGCGCAAAGGGGCCGCCGGGGAGAGGAGAGGGAAGGATTTTCCCCTGATTTGCCCCGCTTCTCTTGCAATTTACCGGGAATGTGGTATAATAGGCCTCGCAAGTGCGCAGCGGCTGCCTGCGGTGCAGGTACTATGCGGGCATGATGGAATTGGCAGACATGCGAGATTTAGGTTCTCGTGCAGCAATGCGTTGGGGTTCAAATCCCCATGCCCGCACCAGATCGAGCGGCCATAAGGAAGGTTCCTTATGGCCGCTCGTTTTTTCAATTTTTACCGTCCCTTCGGCAGCTCCAGGGTGTCTACGATCGTATACCCGGTGTCCTCCACGCGGGAAAACTCGATTGCCTGTACTTCGCCGCAAAACGGCTCAAACGCCGCGCTCAAGCGCCGCGCGATTCCCACAAGGTCCGCCTGCGGGTCGTACAGGAGCGTCGTGTGCGGATACCACACGTCTGCCTGCGTATAGCAGGATAGGTCCTTCGCCCACTGCCCGGCGGCCTCCCGTTGCACCGCCGCCAGCAGCCCCTCCTTGCGCGGCGAAGCCACGACAATGCAGGTGGAGGCCAGGACCTCAATTCTGTCGTACGCCACCGGGAACGCTTTGCAGCCGGACAGAAGCTCCTTACAAGAGGCGATAAAGGCCCCCTCGTCCGCGCCGGTGTAGGACGCGAGCGTAATATGCCCGTGCAGCGCCTTTACCGGGATGCCGAGCGCTTCGATTTCCCCCTGCAGCTTCAAAAGCCGCGCCCGGGAGGCCGGGTCGATCCGCGCGATCATGCACAGCATGGTGATCCCTCCCCAACAATCTGCTTGAACTGTATCATAGGAGGCTCCTTGTGTCAAGGAAAATAGGCGGCGGAATTTGCGGAAGAACTTGACAACCTATCGTTCGGTAGGTATAATAACCGGGAAAGCGCCGCGGCACGGGGCAAAGCGTCTGTGCCATGGGCCTGCGCGCAGGGGAGGAAAACCGGCGCCGGGCTCCGGCAAAGAAAAAGGGGGACGCGGCCTGGAAGGCAGGGACCCCGGGAGGAGCTATGAGAAACGTAAAAAAGATGGCCCTTTTCGCGCTGGCGCTGCTGCTGGCCGCGCTTGTGCTGTGGGGCGTGCTGGGCGGCCGGACGGCGTTTCGCGGCGACCGGACGGCAGACGGGACACGCTATGTGCTGGCGATCCGGTCTATGAACGGAACGGACCGGCATACCCTTGACCTTGAAGCCGGGGACACCATCAGCGTTCAGTTCCGCACCCGGGCGGGCACGCTGCATTTGGAGATTCTGGGGCCGGACGGTACGGCGCTTTATACCGGCAACGGGCGGGAGGCCACCGCCTTTACGATCCCCGTCCGGCAGAGCGGAACGTACACCGTCGTGGTAGAGGGGCGAAGGGCAAGGGGCGACCTTTCGGTGATCGCCGCAAAATAAGGAGGAGATACGGATGAAAACACTGCAAACCATCCAAAAGACCTGTCAGGTCTTTCAGGTTCTGACCAAGGTTGCGGAGATTCTCTGCATCGTAGGTGCGTCGCTCTGCGCCGCCGTCGGCCTGTGCGCTCTGGGCTGGAGCAGCGGCGGGACCGTGTTCAGCTTGTTCGGAAAGCCGGTGGAGAATTTTCTGAAGGGAGACCTGCGGCAGACCTGCGCCGGGATGCTGGCTGCCGGGCTCGCTCTGACGGCCCATGCGATCCTCTTTGGCTTTGCGCATGGCTATCTGAAGGCGGAGCAGGCAGAGGGCACGCCCTTTACGCAGACCGGTGCGGCCCGGCTGAATCGGCTCGGGATTCGCTGCCTGTATCTTCCCGCCATTGCGGCCGCCCTTGCGGGGGCCGTTGCCGCCTGGCAGGGGGCGGAGGGGATCGCAGACGGTGTCCGCTTCGGAAGCCCCGCCACAGGCGTGGTTTTGATCCTGGCGGCGCTGGTGTTCCGCTATGGCGCGGAGCTGGAGCGGGGGACAAAGTGATGCACAGGGATTTTTCTTCCGGAAAGCCGCTGCTGTTTCCGGCGCTGGCGGTTGCTGTGCTGGCGGCCTTTTATGGAATCTATTTTGCCAAAATGCTGGCGCAGAAGCGCTGCGGCATCCAGACCCGGCAGATCGGCCGGAGAAAGGAGCGGGCCGTCCATACCGTTGAGGTGCTGATGAGCATTGCGACCCTGGGCGCTCCTGCCGCGCAGCTGCTCTCCCTGCTGATGGGATGGAGCTGCCTGCCCGCCGGCGCACGCTTTACCGGCTTCTGCATCGGGATGCTGGGCGATGGGCTCTTCCTGCTTTCGGTGCTGTGCATGAAGGACAGCTGGCGGGCGGGGATCCCGGACCGGGACAGGACCGAGCTGGTGACCACCGGAATCTACCGGTACAGCCGCAATCCGGCCTTCCTCGGCTTTGACTTTATGTATATGGGAATGCTGCTGCTCTATGGGAACCCGCTGACCCTTTGCTTTTCCCTGTTTGCCATGGTCATGCTCCATTTGCAGATTTTGCAGGAGGAGCGATACCTGGCGGAGACCTTCGGCGCACCCTATGAGGCCTATCGCCGCCGGGTTTTCCGGTATCTGGGCAGAAGATAGACCCAGGCTGGACCTTCTTACACAATAAAACGGCGCACCCTTCCTTGCCGGGAGGGGTGCGCCGTTACTTTTTTGTATAGGTGCCAAGGTGCTGTCAAATTTGATCTAGCACAACGGGATGGGAGACGGCCAGAAGGGGAAGAAACAGCATGGGAAAGTAATAGCCGTACCACAGATAGCGAACGGCTGCCGGGTGGACGGCAAAAAAGTATTTTACCGTCCGCACACATAGCCAGAAGGCGCACAGCAGGGCGATGGCTGTGAGGTAGCGCCGCACCTGGGTCTGCACAATGCGCTGGCGGATCGATATGGCCCATCCGGCCATGAGACCGATATAGAGAAAGCTGCGGAGCAGGGACACCGGCAGAAAATAGGGCGCGGCCCGGTGCCCCCGGGTGACGGCCCGGGCCGCCAGGGCGATCACGGCGGCGACAAGCAGGCCTGCGCCAAGATCCCTCTTTTTTGTGCCGTCATGAAGCTTTCCCCCACATTTTCCTTGTTTGGTTTGATTCTACCATAGGAATCCGCTCTTTGCGAGGGAACAGCCCATATACAGCAAAGCCGGAGACCGGTTTGATACCGGCTCCCGGCTTTTGGGCAGGCTTAGGGGAAAGCCGCCGCACCTAAGCGCGGGGTGCGGCCTTGCTGCGGATTTCGATGGAGAGCTGCTGCATGGTGGCGTATACCAGCTCCGGGCACAGCTCCTTGCTTACGATGCTCTCACTTTTCGACACGATGTCCCGGCAGGCGCAGACATAGCGGACCAGGTCCGCCCCGCCGATATCCTCCAGCAAACAGTGAAAAAAGGCGGCGGCCACCGTATCGCGGTAGTGCAGATAAATCCCGGCGCGGTAGCCGGGGTCCGCATACCGGCCCAGGAGCACCTGGGTTTCGTCGGCAAAGACGACCTCCGAGGCGCCGTAGCACAGCAGAATCGGCCCGCCGACCCGGGAAGCGGTCTGCCGGGCAATGTCCAGGACGATCTCGTCCTGGGTAGGAGGCGTCCCCTGCTCGCCGAGAATGGCCCAGGCGGTCTCCAGATTGGCGACCAGCCCGTTAAACTGCTTTAAGAAGCGGAGATACCGGGAGGCTCTGGTGAGCTTGGAGCAGACCAGAAAAACCGGGATCCGGGAATAGGTGGAGGAGATGTACTGCATGGCGCGGTCGGAGAGGCCGTCCTCCGTGATGATGGACAGGGCGTGACTGAGCTTGGAATGCTTGGACTGGAGGAACTCCGGGGTCAGCATTTGCTGCAGCTTGGTGTTGGTGGAGCTGAGCAGGACCTCTGTCCCGTCCCGGGAGCGGATCTCCAGATAGGTGGAGCTTTTCTTTGCGGGCACGGTGAGCGCGTCGCTGACGTCCACGCCGTTCTGCCGACATTCCTCCAGCAGCTCCTGGGCAATGACATCGGAGCCCACCGCGCAGACGAAGGAAATGCGGCGCCCGATGCGGTATAGGATTTCGGAAATGTTCTTCCCAATGCCGCCGAAGGAAACGCTCAGCTCGTTATCGTCCAGAATGGCCATGTGCGCCGGGTCCCGGAAGAGGGCGCTGTCTACCGCGGTGCGGTAGTCGATGTTGGCGGTGCCGATGACAAAGACGGTGTTGTGATCCTCAATCAGATAGCCGCGCCCCCGGATAAAGCCCATTTGCATCAGGTGGGAAATGTATACGGAAACAGAGGAGCGGGTCAGGTTGAGCATGGAGGCCAGCTCCCCCTGGGAGAGCATGGGGTTCTCTGTCAGTTTCTCCAAAATCAGTCGCTCATGCTTGATCATAGCCGGCGCTCCCATCTTCGTTTGCGTAGAAACGATATTTTTCTATATTATATAACACTTTCCTGTTTCATGGAATACCGTTAAACTGCACAAAAAATATCGAAATTTATTTAGCACTATTCCCTCTTTACACAATCGGCAATATAGCATATACTATTCTCAGAACGAAATGCTACATATGAGGAGGGCGAACATGAAAAGCCTGCCGGAACTTCGCAAGATGGCGCTGGAGAAAAAGCTCCCCCTCAAAATCGGCATTTACTTTCTGGGGACGGTGATTACCTGTCTGGGGACGGCGCTGCTGACTCTGAATGGGTGGGGCAGCGACGCCATGAATACCCTGTTCGTGGCCATTGCGGAAAGGTGCGGGATCCGGTCCGGAGACGTCTACACGATCTTCAACACCTCCATGCTGCTGCTGGGCTTTCTGTTTGCCCGGCGGTATATGGGGATCGGCTCCGTGCTCATGATCCTGATCCAGGGCTTCTTCATCAACCGCTGGCTCCAGACCCTGGGGGCGCTGCCCTGGCTGTTCCAGCAGCTGCCCTGGAAGATCGTGGTGGCTGTGCTGAGCTATCTGTGCCGGTGCTTCGGCGGCGCCCTGTCTACCTCTGTCTGCCTGGGGACCGCGGGGTTCGAGGCCTGCCTGTTCACTCTGGCCGACCATATCAAGGTCGAGTACAAATATCTGAAGCTCATCAGCGAGGCTGTATTTTTTGGGACCGCCCTGTTCCTGCACAGCGTATACGGCATTATGACGGTGGTCTCCGTGGCACTTTACGGCTATGGGCTGAGCTTCTTCATGATCGGCCTGAACCGGACGGTCTGGAAGCGTTGGGGCATTGCAGACGAACGCAACGAGCTCTCCAGAAACCGGCGGCGCCGGGCCGCCCGGTAACAAACGCTTATTTCCGCGCAAAGCGGTGAATAAGAGAAATTCGGTCTGAGCAGCCGGATTTCTTACAACCTATGCTTGGGACAAAGGAGTTGTATTATGAAAAAACTGATCGCTATCCTAATGACATTGGCAATGATTCTCTCCCTGGCAGCCTGCAACGCCAAGACCCCCGCTGCGACCGACCCGACCGACAAGAGCAACCCCACCGACGCGCCCACCGAGACCCCGACGGAAACGAAGGGCGACGACACGGAGCCCGCCGGTACCGAGAGCATTATGTACTTCTGCATTAACCTGGGCGACCTGTCCTTTAACGATCTGGGCTGGAAGGGCTGCCAGGACGCAGCCGCCAAGTACGGCTGGACGGCTGAGGTCATTGAGCTCGGCAAGGACACCTCTGTTTACGAAAACGCCTTCCTGGATGCGCTGGACAGCGGCAAGTACACCATCGTGGTTTCCCAGTCCAACTTCGGCCTGTCCGACCTGTGCATCAAGTACGCCCCCGAGTATAAGGATATTAAGTTCATCACCTACGATCTGGGCGCTTCCACCGACATTTCCACCATCGACAATATGTTCGGCATTTCCTTCAAGCAGAACGAGGGCTCCTTCCTGGCCGGCGCTCTGGCCGGAAAGCTGACCAAGTCCAACAAGATCGGCATCTTCCTGTTCAACGACGTCCCTGTGGGCAACGACTTCGCCACCGGCTATATTGCGGGCGTGCGCTATTCCAACCCCGAGGCCAAGATCAGCGTAGCTTATGGCAACGGTTCTGCTGACGCCTCCAAGCTCCAGGAGGTCTCCTCCGCCATGTTTGACAGCGGCGTGGACGTGATCTACGGCGTTTCCGGCTCCGCCTACCCCGGCCTGGCCAAGGAAGCGACCCGCCGCGGCGGCTTTGCAAGCGGCATCTACGCCATCGGCGTGGACAGCGATATGTGGACGGTCTATAAGGCCTCCGAGAATGCGGACATCGCGGACGTTATCATCACCTCCATGCAGAAGAAGGTCGACGAGGCCGTGCTGTACACCCTGGACCGCTATGTGGAGGGCACGCTGCCCTTCGGCACCGTGGAGGGCTATGGCATCCTGGAGAACGGCGTCGGCATGGCGGATAACGAGTGGTACAGAGCCAACACCCCCGCAGACGTTCTGACGTACATGGACGCGCTGACTGAGGATGTGGTTTCCGGCAAGGTCGAGGTTCCTTCCTACTTCGATTTCGCGGACTATGACGCGTTTGCCGCTTGGAGAGACCAGTAAGCGACATTTTGGACTGATTTGATCTAGGGATACAAACGGGGAGATAGATCGCGAGGTTTATCTCCCCAATTTAAAACAAAGGAGAGGGCTGGCTTGGCAGAAGTACTTCGAATGGAGAATATCACCAAAATTTACCCCAACGGCTTTATGGCCAACCGGGATGTAAATCTGGTGATTCAAGAAGGAGAAATCCATGCGCTGGTAGGCGAAAACGGTGCAGGAAAGACGACGCTGATGAAAATCCTTTTTGGCATGGAGAACTTCCAGGGCGGAAGAATCCTGCTGGACGGAAAGGATGCAAATATTACCAGTCCGTTGGATGCAATTGCCAAGGGGATCGGAATGGTCCATCAGCATTTTATGCAGGTGCCCTCTCTGACGGTTGCGGAAAATGTGACCCTGGGCATGGAGCCTGTAAAAGGACTGGTCTTTGATACGAAGGGAGCGGCCCGGATCACCCAGGAGATCTCCGACAAGTATCAGCTGAAGGTAAACGCCCAGGAGCGCATCGCGGACATGGGCGTGGGCCTGCGGCAGAAGGTGGAGATTCTCAAGGCGCTGGTGCGCAAGTGCCGGATCCTGATCCTGGATGAGCCCACGGCGGTGCTTACTCCCCAGGAGACCCAGGAGCTCTTTGTGCAGCTGAAGGCCATGAAGCAGGATGGGATCGCCATCATCTTCATCTCCCATAAGCTGGAGGAGGTCATGGCGCTCTGCGACCGTGTGACGGTGCTTCGCCACGGCCACACCGTGGGGGGCGACGTGATCTCGGCCCTGAATCCGGCGAAGATCTCCCGGATGATGGTGGGCCGGGACGTGGTGCTGGAGATCCAGAAGGATCCCCCTGTCCCCAAGGAACGGGTCCTGGAGGTCCGGGACCTGCACTACCGGAACGCCGAAGGCGTGATGGAGGTGAACGGCGTTTCCTTTGGCATCCGCAGCGGCGAGATCGTCGGCATCGCGGGGGTGGAGGGAAACGGACAGAACCAGGTCGCAGAGCTGGTGGCCGGGATGATCCAGCCTCTCAGCGGTACGATTTCGATCTGCGGGAAGGAATCCGACGGAAAGAGCATCCGGAAAATCCGGGAAATGGGCCTGGCCTACATCTCCGAGGACCGCATGGTTTACGGGTGCGCCCCGAACCTGCCCATCCGGGAGAACATCATGGCCGACCGGGTCTATAAGAAGCAGTACCGCCGGTTCGGCGCCTTCTTGAATACGAAAAAGATCAACAAGACCATCGACACGCTGATCCGGGAATTTGAAGTCGCCTGCGATGACAGGACCCAGCCGGTCCGGATGCTCTCCGGCGGCAATATCCAGAAGGTCATTGTAGCCAGAGAGTTCACCAGCGGCGCGAAGCTGATTCTCGCCAACCAGCCCACCCGGGGCATCGACGTGGGCACTACGGAGATGATCCGCAAGACCCTGGTGAAGAAATCCCGGGAGGAGGGTGTGGCCACCCTGCTGGTGTCCTCGGACCTCAATGAGATCCTGGAGGTATCGGACCGCCTGCTGGTTATGAAGAACGGAAAGATCGTCGCCCATTTCCCGGTGGCCGGGAAGGTTACGGCGGACGAACTGGGGGAATACATGCTCGGCGTACGGCGCATGGAGCCGGAAGAAATGGGTGAACTGCTGTGAAAGAAACAAGAAGAATCGAATTTATTTTTGAGATATTCCGAATTCTCGTCGCTCTGGTGATCGCCTACGGCGTGACGCTGCTGTGCATCATGATCATCAGCGACGACCCGGGCAACGCGGTATATATGTTTGCCATCGGCCCGTTTACCTCCAAGCGGCGGTTCGGACAGCTGATCGGCAAATTCATCCCCTATCTGCTCACGGGCACCGGTATGTGTTTTGTCTACGCGTCGAACCGCTTCAACCTGATCGGCGAGGGCACCTATCTGATGTCCGGCTGCATGGTCGCGCTGTTCGCCACCCAGATTCTGCCCGCGCAGACGCCCCACCTGCTGTTTGTCCTGATTCTGATCGTGGTGGGCGCCCTGACCGGCGCTGCCTTCGGCTCCATCCCGGCAATCCTGCGGGAGAAGGTTAAGATCAATGAGACCGTGGTCTCCATCATGATGAACTATGCGCTGCTTTACGGCGCGACCTACATCGTGAAAACCAAAATGTATGACACGAGCATTACCTACAT
Source organism: uncultured Oscillospiraceae bacterium (assembly GCA_934565775.1). GTDB lineage: Bacteria > Bacillota > Clostridia > Oscillospirales > Oscillospiraceae > Faecousia. The sequence continues at coordinate 20,961 of CAKTIN010000013.1, read as the reverse complement.
GGCCTCGGAGGCCCTGCCCGCTGGGGCGAAGCTGACCACCCTGGTACGGGGAACCCAGATCCATACGGGCCTGTTCGTGGGCATTCTGGCGGTGATCGTAACGGCTCTGATCTTCTATAAAACGCCTCTGGGCTACAATATCCGCATCTGCGGCTCCAATGCGAAATTTGCAAAAACAGTGGGCATCGGCATGACGGGCAGCCTGATCTCCGCCCAGGTTCTGGGCGCGACCCTGTCCGGCATCGGCGGCACCATCGACATCCTGGGCATTTACGACCGCTATATGTGGACCGGCCTGACCAACATGGGCTTTGACGGCCTGCTGGTCGCGGTGCTGTCTAAGAAGAATCCCGCCTTTGTGCCCCTGGGCGCTTTCCTGCTGGCCTATATGCGGACCGGCGCCGCCATCCTGAACTATACGACGGAGATCCCCATTGAATTTGTGGATATTATGCAGGCCATCATTATCCTGCTCATTGCGGCGGAGCACTTTATGGGTGGCTTCAAGGAAAAGCTCATTTTCAATGTTTCCAAAAAGAAGAATAAGGAGGCGGCATAATGAGTCTCGATATGATCGTAAAGTTCCTGTTTTCCGTGATCCGGGTCTCCACGCCGCTGATCTTCGGCGCCCTGGCGGCCTGCGTCACCAAGAAGGCGGGGCTGATGAATCTGGCGATTGAAAGCATGATGCTGGCCTCCGCCCTGGCGGGCGTGCTGGTCTCCGGCGCGACCCAGAGCCTGGCCCTGGGAATGCTGGCGGGCTTTGCGGCAGCTATCGCCATTACCATGATCCTTTCCTACGCCGCCTTCGTTCTGAAGTGCGACCTGTATCTGACCAGTATCGCCATGAACACGGCCCTGGTAGGCGGCACGGTCTTTGTAATGTACCTGGCCACGGGCCAGAAGGCGAATACCTCCGGCGATGTGGCCAGCCTGGCGGTCCCCAATGTAAATGTTCCCATTCTGAAGGATATTCCCATTCTGGGCGATATCTTCTCCGGGCAGAATGCCCTGACCTATGTGGCGTTCTTCATGATCTTCGCGGTCTGGTTCTTCCTGTACAAGACGCGGACGGGCCTGCGGATCCGCTCCGTGGGCGAGAACCCCGCCGCCGCCGAGTCCGTGGGCATTTCTCCCAAGCGGATTTATTTCCTGTCCTTCGGCCTGTCCGGCTTTATTGCGGCGCTGGGCGGCATGTATATGTCCATGGGCTATCTGACCTGGTTCGCCCGGGATATGATGGCGGGCCGTGGCTTCATCAGTATGTCGGCCATGAACATTGCGGCCGGTGAGCCCGGAACGGCGGCGCTGGCGGCGCTGATGTTCGGCAGTGCGGACGCCCTGTCCAACTATATGCAGATGGAGAAGCTGCCCTCCGAGCTGATCTCCATGTTCCCCTATGTGTGCACGGTGGTGCTGCTAACGGTGATTTCCGTGGTGCGCAACGTGAAGGAATCGGCGGAAAAAAACAAAATTCGAACGAATGAGGTGTAATCATGGCAAGAAAGATCATTTTGGATGTGGATACCGGCTCGGACGACGCGGTAGCCATTATGGCTGCGGTGCTGTCGCAGGACATTCAGCTGGAGGCGGTGTGTTCTGTGGCAGGCAACAAGGACATTGATAAAACCACGGAAAACACCCTGCGGGTGGTGCAGCTGCTGGGGGCGGATGTGCCCGTGTACCGCGGCTGCAAGGAGCCCCTGGTGAAGTTCCTCTGCCCGGACCGGCTGGACCGAGCCAGCCGGGGCTGCCGGGGCACGATGGTGGACGAGAACGGCAAGGTGCATATGATGCACAGCGACTACCTGGACATTCCCCCCGCCGTGATCCATGAGCAGGAGCTGACCGCCCCGGAGTTTTATGTGCAGTATCTGCGCCGGGCCACGGAAAAGGTGACGCTGGTGGCGGTGGGCCCCCTGACCAACCTGGCGGTGGCTCTGACCATGGACCCAAGCCTGGTGGAAAAGGTCGAGGAGATCGTCATCATGGGCGGCGGCTATAATATCACCAATGTGAGCCCCACGGCTGAGTTCAACATCTGGTACGATCCGGAGGCGGCCCAGCGGGTGCTCCACTGCGGGGCGAAGATTACCCTGGTGCCCCTGGACGCGACCCACGCCGCCTGCCTGACCCTGGACGACTGCCGGCGCTTTGAGGCTCTGGGCACGGTCTCCGGAAAATTTGCGGCGGAGCTCTGCCGCCAGCGGATCGAGATGCACACCATGGGGCAGCCCCTGGACGTGCCTGACGCGGCGGCGGTGCACGACGCGCTGTGCATTGCCTATCTGATCGACCCGACGGTTCTGAAGGACGTGCGCCATGTCCACTGCGATATTGGCTTCCGGGACTTCTGCGAGGGCCAGACCATTCTGGATCCCCGGTACTATACCGAAGAGAAGAACTGCTACTTTGCCTTTGACGGCGACCGTTTCAAATTTGCGGACATCCTGTGCGACTTGTTTGCCCGGGACAAGAAAGTGGGGTAAGCGCTATGGCGATTAAGGTAATTATGGATGTGGATACCGGCTCGGACGACGCCGTTGCGATCATGACGGCGGCGACCTCCCCGGAGATCGATCTGGTTGCGATCTGCACGGTCTGGGGGAACCAGCCCGTGGAGAATACCACGGATAATACCCTGCGGCTCATTGACGCCCTGGGGCTGAAGGTCCCGGTGTACCGGGGCTGCGACACCGCAATGGTGAAGTATCTGACCAAGGACTTCGTGCCCACCCCGGTGCGCCCGCCCGTGATGTATCAGGGCAAGCCCTTCGTGATGCACGCGGAGCATCTGGATCTGCCGGAGGCCAAGAGCAAGGCGGAGGCCATCCCCGCCGCCTGCTTCTATGTGGATTACCTGCGCAACGCCACCGAGAAGGTGACCCTGGTCCCCGTGGGGCCCCTGACAAATCTGGGCCTGGCCCTGCGGATCGCGCCGGATATTGTGGAGAAGATCGATCAGATCGTGATCATGGGCGGCGGCAGCAAGATGACCAACTGCAACCCCTGGTCCGAGTCCAACATTTGGCATGACCCCGAGGCGGCGCAGATCCTTGCGGAGTGCGGGGCGAAGGTGGTGTGGGTCCCCCTGGACGCGACCCATGAGGCCTGCGTGACCCTGGACGACTGCAAGCGCCTGGAGCAGATCGGGACCTTTGCGGCCCGCTTCGCGGCGGAGCAGTGCCGGCAGCGGATCATTGTCCACAACGCCCAGCAGCCCCTGCCCGTGCCAGATGCGGCGGCGGTGCATGACGCGCTGTGCGTGGCGTATCTGATCGACCCCACGGTCCTGACCGACCTGCGCCACTGCCATGTGGAGATCGGCCTGTCGGGCTACGGCGAGGGGCAGACCATTGTGGATCAGCGGGCCTATCCCCTGGAGAAGAACGGATATTTTGCCTTCCATGCAGACCGGTTTAAGTTTGTGGACATTCTCTGCGACTGCTTCAAGCGCCCGGTCCAGGGCACATAACCGGAATCACACAGCACGGACCTACGGAAGATGACGCATCGGGCAGTTTGCTTCTGCGCATCGAAGAAGAAATTTGAGTGACGGAGGTGCCGGTTTTTTCAAACGACCGGCACCTTCCCTTATTTAGCGAAAGGAGCGCCCATGCGAAAAGTAATTCTGGATGTGGATACGGGGACGGATGACGCCATTGCGGTCATGGCGGCCATCCAGGCGCCGGAGCTGGAGGTGGTGGGACTCTGTGCGGTCCATGGCAATATTTCTGTGGATTGCACGACCATCAACACCCTGCGGGCCGCCTATGCGGCGGGGGACGAGACCGTCCCGGTGTACCGGGGGGCGGCCTTCCCGGTGGCGAAGGACCTCTGGCCTCAGAGAAAGGTGCCGGTGGCAGAGCCAATCCTGGGGGGAAAGTCTGTGGTCAACGGGGTAGAGGTTTCCCTCAACCCGGACCTGCTGCCCCTTCCGGACCGCCCCAAGGGCGCGGAGGCGCAGCCTGCCCCCCTGTTTTATGTGGACTATCTCCGGTCCGCCCGGGAGAAGGTCACGATCGTGCTTACCGGGACGCTGACCAATCTGGCCCTGGCGCTGATCATGGCGCCGGAGATCGCCGAAGCCATTGAGGAGATCGTCATTATGGGCGGCGGCATCCGGAAGCGGAATATTACGGCGGCGGCGGAGGCAAACTTCTTCAAGGATCCGGAGGCTGCGGCCATTGTCCTGCAATGCGGGGCGCCCATCACCATCTGCACCCTGGACGCCACCCACAGCAGCAGCCAGACCCAGGAGCATGAGCGGCAGATCCGCGCGGTCGGCACCACCGCCGCCATTTTTACGGCCAACGACATTCATGTGCGCCGGGAGAGCTATAGCCGCCTTCAGCCGCTGGAGCGCAAAAATACGGCGCCCATCCACGACGCGCTGTGCGTGGCCTATCTGGTGGATCCGGCTATTGCCGTCCGCTGGGAGGACGCCAGCTGCGATGTGGACTGCACGGACGGCATCTGCGAGGGCGCACTGCTGTGGGATACGCGGTATTTTCACGGGAAGCCCAATGTGAAGCTGATCCTGGAGGCCGATCCGGATCGCCTGTGCAATACGCTGACAAGAATTTTTCGGGAGGGGGCTGCAAAATGAGAGAGCACTGGATCGAAGGACCGATCGTGGTCGACCTGGGGGCGGCCCGGACGCAGGAGGCGGCCTACGCCGGCCTGCTGGCGGCCCTGGCCCCGCAAGTGACCGGAACGCTGACGCCGGAGGGAAGGGGCGCCGGGGAATACCCGGGGTGCCGGGAGCCCCTGGTGCGGGCGCTCTATGCGCGGCAGACAAAGAGAAAGCAAAGAAAGGAGCCGGCAGAGGCGCCCCGTGCGCCGAGGGACCCCCAGAAAAAGCACGGGGTCGCCTTTCTGACCGAGGCCTGCAAGCAGGGCCCCGTTACGGTGCTTGCTCTGGGAACCCTGACCAATCTGGCCATGGCCCTGCGCATTACCCCGGAGATTGCGGGAAATCTGCGGGAGGTCGTGATCCTGGAGGAAAGAAAGGGCCTGACCTTTGAAAGCGTGAAGCAGGACCCGGAGGCGGCGCAGATCCTGATGGAATCCGGCGTTCCGCTGAGCTTTGTCTCGGCCTGCCCGGCGTCGGCGCCGGAGCAGACCCGGCGGCTGGCCCTGCCGGGGAACCGGTTTCAGGTGTGCCTGACCCGGGGCTACGGCGAGGGAATGCTGATCCCGGCGGAAGGGGCCGGGGCGGTACGCTTCTTTGACGGAGAGGAGAGAGAACCATGCGGGTGCTGAATTTTGGATCTTTGAATATTGACCATGTGTATCAGGTGGATCATATTGTCATGCCGGGGGAGACCCTCTCCTCGGGAAATTTGGAATTTGTGCCCGGAGGGAAGGGACTCAACCAGTCCATTGCCCTGGCCCGCGCGGGGGTGGAGACCTATCACGCCGGGTGCGTCGGCCGGGACGGCGCAATGCTGCTGGACCAGCTGAGGCAGGCGGGGGTGGACACGCGCTTTACCCGGGCGCTGGACACGGTAAACGGCCACGCCGTCATCCAGGTGAACCGGGAGGGGCAGAACAGCATTCTGATCTATGGCGGGGCCAACACGGCTCTCACCCGGGAAATGGTGGACGAGACCCTGGAGACCTTTGGAAAGCCGGACCTGGTGCTGCTTCAGAACGAGATCAGCCAGGTGTGCTATCTTGCACAGGCGTGCCGGGACCGGGGGATTCCCCTGGCCTTTAATCCGTCGCCCTATTTGGACAGCCTGAGGGACTTTCCCTTTGACGCGGTCCGGTATCTGCTGATTAACGAGACGGAGGGGAACCAGATCACCGGGGAGACGGAGCCGGAGAGGATTGCGGCCCGCCTGCTGGAAAAGTATCCGGATATGCGGGTGGTGCTGACCCTGGGCGGCAGCGGCGTGTATTACCGGGACAAAGCGGAGAGCTGCAAGCAGGCGGGCTTCCGCGTCCGCGCCGTGGATACCACCGGCGCGGGAGATACCTTTACGGGCTTCTTCCTGGGCAGCATTCTGGACGGCGCAACGGTGGCACAGGCCCTGCGGTGGGCCTGCGCTGCGGCGGCCCTGTCCGTAACCAGACCGGGCGCGGCGCCCTCCATCCCCCGCAGGGAAGAGGTGCAGGCCTTCCTGGAGGAGCGCGCTTAGGAGAGAGGCGGCTGCACAGACCCCCACAAAAAGAGCCCCGGTTCCGTTTGAGCGGAACGGGGAAAACCGGATATGAGACAAAATCCCCCCTGGTGGACCGATCGCCCTATCAGGGGGGATATTCTACGGAAAAAGCAGCGCAAAAAGCTGCCAAGGGCGCGGCAACCGCAGGGAATGAGCGCTGGATGCGGAGACAGCGTGCCTGCGTTTTCTTGCTGCTGTGAAAGAACGATTGTTAGATACCTATTGACAGCTGCTTGTATTTGCGGTATGCTGTTTGTGAGGATGAATTCCGGAAAAAATAGAAAGCCACTCTACTTGGTGTGATCGAGCAGGAAAGGGTGGTTGGAATGAAAAAGCGGTGCTCTCTGATTTTGACAAATACAGCGACATGAATTGGGGCAAAGGTGTTCATGAGCTGATCTTGAACACAAATGAAGGTAGGCGGGAGTTGAGTATATGAAATTCTTTCTTGATTTGATTGCGGATGTCGCACTTGTCATCGAGATTATTTTTATTTTGCTGTTTATTCTTTACAAGATTCTATAGGGCTCCTACTGAGGAGAATTCAGCTGTGCAGCAATGATTTTGGGATATTTTCACATAGCAAATCATGCGATTGGATGACCAAAATCACAATCTACGCAACGAAAATTTGCGGGGGAGGCTGTTTGGTGATGCTATACACACCGGCGACAAAAAAAGCGCTGAAGCTTTGCTTTGAAGCGCATAAGAATCAAGTTGACAAAAGCGGGCTGCCCTATGTATTTCATCCGTTTCATTTGGCGGAGCAAATGACGGATGAAGCGACAACGATCGCGGCGCTATTGCACGATGTGGTTGAGGATACGGATTACACAATAGCAGATTTAGAAAGAATGGGCTTTTCGGCGGATGTGCTGGAGGCTCTGGAGCTTTTGACGCATCAGGATGATACGCCGTATATGGAGTATGTGGCGAAAATTAAGGATAACTCGATTGCCAAGGCGGTCAAGCTTGCTGATTTAGAACACAACAGTGATTTGTCAAGGCTGGAGGCCGTTGACGAAAAGGCCTTGCGGCGCAGGGAAAAGTACCGCCAAGCCATGGAGCTGCTGAAGGAATGAGCAAGCTTACGCATTCATTTTTCTTTTAAATCCAGAACTCTAGTCCGTTGTTGCAGGGGGAAGAATCCATATGAGCATATGCAGCATGATTCGGCTCGGAGAGACCGGCCTCAGGGCACTGGCCCGCGCGTAGCCAGAGGAAGGGGCCGCAAAGCTCCGCCGAAAGGCAAAGAGCGGCAGACAACTGCATATTTCTCCTTTTCATGCAAACAATAGCTCCGGAACCAATACAAAATGAAAGAGCACTGGAGGAGCTGTTTATGAAAGCAACTGGTATCGTTCGCCGGATTGACGACCTGGGGAGGATCGTAATTCCCAAGGAGATCCGGCGCACCCTGCGTATCCGCGAGGGAGACCCGTTGGAGATTTATACGGAGAAGGACGGCGGGGTGATTTTTCGGAAGTATTCCCCCATTGGGGACCTACAGGACTTTGCGGCGCAGGTTTGCGAATCCATCGGCAAGAATACGGAGACCATTGCCGCCGTGGCGGACCGGGACTCTATTATCGCCCTGTCCGGGGCACCCAAACGGGAGCTGATGGACAAGCGCAACAGCGCGCAGCTGGAGGCGCTGATGGAGCAGCGGCGGACCTATCAGTACACCCCCGGGGACGCCTTGATCCCCGCCTCGGAGGAGTCGGAGAAGTATCATGTGGGCGTGGCGGCGCCGATCATTTCTCAGGGGGATCTGATGGGCTGCGTGATGCTCCTGCTGGACGATAAGGAGCGGTCCATTGCGGCCGGGGACCAGAAGCTGGCCCAGGCCATGGCTGGTTTTTTAGGCACGCAGATCGAAAGCTGAGCAAGGGGCCGCCTCAAGGAGGCGGCCCGGCTTTTTTGGAGGGGACTTAAAAGGGCTGCAAGACCGTGGTAAAATAATTCCGGAGTCCTATGGCAAATCGGACTTGCGGAGGCGAAAGCGATGGAGAATATCGTTTGGTATAGCATCATGATCCCATGCAGTATCCTGCTCACAGGGATTGGCATTTATGCTTGGAACAGAAAAAAGCCCATGTGGTTCTGGGCCGGAACAGCGGTCCGGGAAGAGGAGCTTGCAGATGTGAAGGCCTATAACCATGCCAATGGGATCATGTGGGCCATCTATTCCCTTATTTACTGGGCGGCGGCCCTGGCGGGCCGGTGGAGCAGCACGGCGGCGCTTCTTCTGATCGTCGTGGGGTGTGTGCCGGGGTTCCCGCTGCTTGCGGCGGTATATAGGCGAATTTATAAGAAATATCAGGCAGCCTGACAGCCCATGCACCTGCTTTCCGGAAAGGAAGGCAGGTGCACTTTTGCTTTTGGCCTCTTAAGGGGCTGCTTCCTCCGTGACGTGGGGCCGGTAAAAGACCCGGCCCAGGGCCATCACTGCGGCAAACACAAGCAGATAAAATCCGACGGGGAAGGAGAATCTTCCCTGGGCGGCTGCCTCCCGGCAGGGGGCGACGCCGTGGGCATAGAGCGCGGAAAAGACCATGAAGGCTGCGCTGCACAGCCCCAGAATGGGGAGGATGAGCCCCCGCCAGGGGCCCAGCGCGGAATGCTGACGGAGCATCCGCCAGAAAATGGGAAGATAAAAGCCGTAAATGGTGATGATGGGCAGCTCGGAGGAGTCGAAGCTGAACAGGCCGAAGATGGGAGCGGTCAAATTGGCGCCGTAAAAGTAGAACATCCACAGGGCGCACAGGCCTAAAGCCGCAACGGAAGCGTTTACGGGCATATTGGTGGTGGGGCTGATTTCGGAAAAGACCGCCGGCTTTGGCCCGTGACCCCGGATCGCCACGGCGTACAGCCCCCGGGTGACGGCAAACATCAGCCCGTTCAGAGTGCCCAGGCAGGAGACCACCACAAAGGCGTTCAGCACCCCGCCGCCGACCCGGCCGAACAGATCGGTGAAGGCGGCCTGGGAGCCGTGCTCCATCAGCGCGGCCACGGGGGCCGCTCCGGCCAGGCCGATATAATAGGCGATATAGACAAAGGCAATCACCAGACACCCGGCCACCAGGGCAATGGGCAGATTTCGCTTGGCGTTGTGCAGCTCGGTGTTGATGGAGGTCGCGATGATCCAGCCCTCATAGGCGAAGGCGGCGGCTACGGTAGCGGCAAAAAGCGGCGCAGCCCCGCCGCCGGTCCTGCCGGTATGGAAGGCGGAGGCGGTGTTCCCGGTGCGCAGCCCTGCGAGGGTGCCCGCAAGAGCCATGAGCAGCAGGGGCAGGAGCTTGACCAGCGTGGTGACGACCTGAAAGCGCCCCGCCGCCCTGGGCCCCAGGGCATTGAGCACATAGCTGCCGCAGAGATACAGGGCGGCCAGCGCCATGCACAGCCCGCCGGCCATTTCTCCGTTTCCGAAGAGGGCCAGGGTATACCGGGCGGAGACCCAGGCCAGAACGCTGGTCATGGCGGGGTAGTACAAAACGGCCATGAACCAGCCTACATAGTAGGCGTACTTTTCTCCCAGCATGGCCTCGGCGTAGTCCACGATCCCGTTGACCTTTTCGTACCGGGTGGCCAGGGTGGAGAAATTGACCGCGCAGATCAGCATTACCACCCCGCCGATGGCCCAGGCGAGAATGCCCAGGGGCATATCCCCGCCGGTGTCGTGCAGAATATCCTGGGCCTTGAAAAAGACCCCGGAGCCGATGACGATGCCGACCACCATGCATACTGCGGTCGCCAGACCGAATTTCTTTTCCAGCCTTTGTGCCAAGATCCCCGCCTCCTACTTGATAATGGAAATTAAATTGATTATAGCATTAAAATGCAGGAATCACAAGGAGAAAATTGTACCGGAATTTACTTTTTTAGTATGCCGGTTTAAACTAAAAAAGAGGGTCCGGCGGGAGCGCTCCCGCCGGACCCTCAGCGCGGCAGGGAAATCCCGAGCCGTTAAAATGCGGGCTAAAATACGAAAGGCTTTTTGGCTTTTCCGCCTGCCGGAAGCGCCCGGACGGCGGAATTTGTGGGTGGAGCGGGCCTGGAGGGAGAGGCGTGCTATGCCCGTCTGCCTCGATATGGGGCAGAAAAGGTGCGGTTTTCCGGCAAATTCACAGGGAATTTGCAGACTTTTTGTGGAAAGGCTGGTGATTATCCACAATTGACAACCCCGGGGAAAGGGGGTATACTAGTCCTATCTAAAACAGAAAGGTGGTGCGCAGAATGAAGAAGATCGGCTTTTTGGCGAACGGAACACAAAAGGCAGAGGACATTTTGCGCCCCATGGCCCCGGTGCAGCGTTGACCACGCACCCCGGTTTGCGCAAGCTTCGCCCTCTGACGCCGTTCAGAGGGTTCTTTTTTGCGCCTTTTTGGCATGACTTGAGGAAGGAAGTGGAAACCAATGGAACCGCAATTCAAGCTCTCCCGGAAGGAAAAAACGGACATGATCCTGCGCTATTTGAAGGGCTGCAAGGGCTTTTTTGTCTTTGCGCTGTTCTGCGCGGCCATGACGATGGTGCTCAACGCCATCACGCCCCAGATCATTAAGATCACCGTGGACTCCATCCTGGGAGAGGAACCGTCAACTTTGCCCAAGGTTTTGACGCGGCTGATCGATCTGGAGGCGCTGAAGGCCGAGCCCCTGCGCGCCCTGTGGTATGCCGCCGGAGCCGTGGCCGCCGTGGCCATTCTCCGGGGCGTGTTCAGCTACGGCCAGCGGGTGAATCTCAGCAAGGGCTCCGAGCGCTTCGTCAAGGCGATCCGGGACGGGCTGTACAGCCACATTCAGCGCCTGGGCTATCAGTGGCACACCGCCAACGCCACCGGCGACATTATCCAGCGCTGCACCTCCGATGTGGAGGTGATCCGCAGCTTCGTGTGCAACCAGCTGGTGGAGGTTGCCCGGACGGTGTTCCTGATCATTTTGTATGTGGTCATTATGATCCGGATGAATGGGAAGCTGACCCTCATCGCCCTGCTGTTCATTCCCATTGTGGGGATGTCCTCCGGGGTGTTTTACGGAAAGATCTCCAGCCGGTTCAAGGTGGCTGACGAGGCCGAGGGGGAGCTGACTACCTGCGCCCAGGAGAATCTCACCGGCGTCCGGGTGGTCCGGGCCTTCGGCCGGGAGCGGTACGAGGTGGACCGGTTCAATCAGAAGAACGAGCGCTTTGCCAGCCTGTGGATCAAGCTGGGCAAGCTCCTGTCCGTGTACTGGGCCTCCGGCACCTTCCTGACCTCCTTGCAGGTCATGGTGATCATCGTCGCCGGGACCGTGGTCGCGGTCCGGGGGGAGATGACCCTAGGCAGCTTCCTGGCCTTTGTCAGCTATAACGAGGCCCTGGCCTGGCCGGTGCGGTCTCTGGGCCGGGTGCTGTCGGATATGAGTAAGGCCGGCGTATCCATGGACCGGGTGGGGTATATTCTCAACGCCCAAGAGGAGACCGATCCCCCCACGGCCCGGAAGGACATCCCCCAGGGAGACATTGTGTTCCACCATGTTTCCTTTGGCTATGGCCAGCAGGAGGTGCTGAAGGACGTGTCCTTCACCATCAAGGAGGGGTCCACCTTTGCCATCCTGGGCGGTACGGGCTCCGGTAAGAGCACCATTGTCCACCTGCTGGACCGGCTGTATGACCTGGGGCCGGAGCAGGGCTCCATTACCATTGGCGGCGTGGACATTCGGGAGCTGGACCGCCACGCTCTGCGGCAGCAGATCGGCATGGTCCTTCAGGAGCCGTTCCTGTTCTCCCGGACCATTAAGGAAAACATTGCCGCCACCCATCCCGGCGCCTCCGAGCAGGAGCTGCGGCACATGGCCTCCATTGCCTGCGTGGACGAGGCGATTACCGAGTTCCCCGAGGGGTACGACACGGTGGTAGGCGAGCGGGGCGTCACCCTCTCCGGCGGGCAGAAGCAGCGGGTGGCCATTGCCCGGATGCTGATGCAGCGGGCGCCAATCATGGTGTTTGACGACTCCCTGTCCGCCGTGGATGCGGAGACGGACGCCAAGATCCGGGGGGCGCTGGACCAGAACCTGGGCGGCTCCACGGTGATTCTGATCTCTCACCGGGTGACGACGCTGATGCACGCGGATCAGATTCTGGTGCTGGACGGCGGACAGGTCTCCGAGCTGGGGACGCATGCCCAGCTGATCGCCCGCCCGGGTATTTACAAGGATATTTACGACATTCAGATGAGCAGCGACGACCGCCGTCTCATTGCGGAAGGGGGGAACGCCTAATGGCCAACCTGGACGAAAAGGAATATACCCAATCCTTCGACTGGAAGGTCTGGAAGCGGCTGGGGCCCTTTGTGGCCCGGTTCAAAAAGACCTTCGCGGGAATGCTGTTCTTTAACGGCGTGACCGCCGTGATCGACGTGCTGCTGCCGCTGATGCTCCAGTTCGCCATTCACACCTTTATTGAGGCCGGAACCCTCCGGGGGCTGGTGCCCTATGCGCTGATCTACCTGTTTACCATCCTGCTCCAGGCCGGGACGGTGGTGGCCTTCGCCAACAACTCCATGAAGATCGAGATGAACCTGGGCCGGGATATGCGCAAGACCCTGTTTACCCATTTACAGACCCTGTCCTTCTCCTTTTATAATGTGACCCCCGTGGGGTATATCCTCACCCGGGTGATGAGCGACACCAACCGCATCGCCAGTATGCTGGCCTGGAACATGACGGATATTCTCTGGGCGCTGTTCTATGTCCTGGGGACCTTCCTGGCTATGCTGGCGCTGAACTGGCGGCTGGCCCTGGTGGTCATCTGCATCGTGCCGGTGCTGGCGGTGCTGACCGGGTATTTCCAGAACCGGATCCTCCACTGGAACCGGAAGATCCGGAAGATGAATTCCAAGATCACCGGCGCCTTTAACGAGGGCATTACCGGGGCGAAAACCTCCAAGACCCTGGTGATCGAGGAGAAGAACACGGAGAGCTTCCGGGAGCTGACCCGGTCCATGCACGACTCCGGCATCCGGGCAGCCCGGCTTAATGCCGTGTATATCCCCCTGGTGATGTTCTTCTCCACCATGGCGGTGGCCATCGTCCTGCTCCGGGGCGGCAACATGGTCCTGGGGGGCGTGATGGAAATTGCCACCCTGTCCACCTTTACCACCTATGCCGTGAGCATTTTTGAGCCCGTGCAGATGACGGCGGCCAACATTGCGGAGTTTATCTCTCTCCAGGCCTCCATCGAGCGGGTCATGGGGCTGATGGACCAGGTGCCCCAGGTGGACGATACCCCGGAGGTCCGGGAAAAATATGGCGATATGTTCAACCCCAAGCGGGAGAACTGGGAGCCCCTGGTGGGGGACATTGAGTTCCGGGACGTGACCTTCCGGTATCCCGACGGCGGGGAGAATGTGCTGGAGCACTTTAACCTGCACATTCCCGCCGGGTCTACGGTGGCCATTGTGGGCGAGACCGGCGCGGGCAAGAGCACCCTGGTGAACCTGGCCTGCCGGTTCTTTGAGCCCACCTCCGGCCAGATCCTCATTGACGGCCGGGATTACCGGGAGCGCAGCCAGCTGTGGCTCCACTCCAATATCGGCTATGTGCTGCAAAATCCCCATCTGTTCTCCGGAACGGTGATGGAGAACATCCGCTATGGCCGCCTGGACGCGACGGACGAAGAGGTCTATGCGGCGGCAAAGGCCGTCTCTGCGGACACGGTGGTGGCCAAGCTGGACAAGGGCTGGGACAGCGATGTGGGCGAGGGCGGCGACCGCCTGTCCACCGGTGAGAAGCAGCTGATCTCCTTTGCCCGGGCGGTGCTGGCGAACCCCAGGATTTTCGTGCTGGACGAGGCGACCTCCTCCATCGACACCCAGACCGAGCAGCTGATCCAGCAGGCCATTGACCACCTGCTTCAGGATCGGACCTCCTTCCTGATCGCTCACCGGCTGTCCACCATCCGCAAGGCGGACCTGATCCTGGTGGTGCGGGACGGCAAGATCATCGAGCAGGGCAAGCATATGGAGCTGCTGAAGCGGGGCGGGTATTACCACGACCTGTACAGCAAGCAGTTTGCCGAGGAAAGCGCCGCGCGGGTGCTGAAATAAGATGAAAAACGCGATTCCGAATCATTCGGAATCGCGTTTTTTGAATCGCGGCGCAGAACTGCCGGGAATCAGAGGATCAGGCAGACCAGGCCGCTGGCGCCTTCGTTGATGATCCGGTTGAGAGAGCCCCGGAACTTCTCCCGCACGTCGTCGGGCAGCTTCAGCAGCTTGGCGGTCAGACCGTCGCTGACCAGCTCATAGACGGATTTTCCGAAAATGTTGCTCTCCCACAGCTTCTCCGGGCTGCCTTCATACTCGCCGGTGAGGAAGGACAGAAGCTCCTGGGACTGCTTTTCATCCCCTACCATGGGGCTGATCTCCGTGTCGATGTCCACCCGGAGCATATGGATCGAGGGGGCGCTGGCCTTGAGCTTGACGCCATAGGCGCTGCCCTTGCGGACAATCTCCGGGACCTCCAGGTGCATCTCCTCCGAGGTGGGCATAACGACGCCGTAGCCCGTGGCCCGGACGCCGTCCAGGGCGGCGGAAATTTTGTCGTATTCCCGCTTGATTCCGGCCAGCTGTGTCAGAAGCTCCATGAGCTCGCCCTGGCCGGTGATAGCAAAGCCGGTGCGCTGGCTGAGGGTGTCGAAATACAGGCTCTCCGGGAATTCCAGAGCGCACACCACCGTGCCTGTGCCCAGGTCGATGGACCGCAGGGCGGCGTGGGTCACCGGCTCCGTCTGCTCCAGGGAGGCGACCGCCTCCTCGGCCCGGTCCAGGGCGGTGATGTGCTCCGCAGCCTCCTTCAGAGCGCCGTACAGCCCGGATTTCAGGGGGTGGTCGTACTCCAGCACCTCCATCCACCGGGGCAGGTACACCTGCAGCTCCTCCATGGGGAAGGCGTACAGCAGGCCGGACAGCAGACCTTGCAGCCCGGGCTGCCCCAGCTTCAGACAATCCGCCGCAACGCAGCTTGCGCCCCAGGTCTGGGTGAGCTTCCGGCAGAGGGCCTGGGCGGCGGCTCCCTGGGGGTCCGTGGTGTTGACCACCACCAGGAAGGGCTTGCCGGTGGCCTGCATATCCCGGATGGCCCTGGCCTCGGCCTCCTCATAATCCGACCGGGGCAGGTCGGTGACGGTGCCGTCTGTGGTGACGACCAGGCCGATGGAGCAGTGGTCCTCCATGACCTTTTTGGTCCCCAGCTCCGCCGCCTGGGTCATGGGAATCTCGTGGTCAAACCAGGGAGTGGCCACCATCCGGGGTTGGCCGTCCTCCGTGGCCCCTACTGCGCCGGGGATCATGTAGCCCACGGAATCGATCATCCGCACCCGGAGCCGGGCGGTGCCGTCCGGGGAAATCTCCACCGCCTCCTCCGGCACAAATTTCGGCTCGGCAGTCATAATGGTTTTCCCGGAGCCGCTCTGGGGCAGCTCGTCTCGCGCCCGCTCCTTGCGGAAGGCGTCATCCATATTGGGGAGCACCAGCTCCTCCATAATGCGCTTGACCAGGGTGGATTTCCCCGTCCGCACAGGACCAACCACGCCGATGTAAATATCGCCCCCGGTCCGGGCGGCGATTTCCTGATAGAGATTTCTGTCCATAGCCATCCTGCCTCCTTCAGCTTGCGGCAGGATCGCCTCCTGCCATGGTCTTGCCACATGGTATGTCCCGACGGGGGCAGATAGAACGGGAAAGGGGGTATGCTTTTCCGAAATCTGCACATCCTGCCCAAAGGGGCCGGTTTGCACCGGGAAAATTTGCCGAATACCACAAAAGTAAAAAAATCTTTCCTCCCCCCTTGACTTTTGCAGCGGGGGGTTGTATAGTAGGCTTAGCACTCGAGAGATGTGAGTGCTAAAACGAAAGAAGGTGTTCCGGCATGGAGTTGAGCGACCGGCAAAAAAAGGTCCTGCGCACGGTTGTGGACCTGTATATCCGCACGGCGGAGCCCGTAGGGTCCAAGGCCATTGCGGCTATGCCGGATCTGGATTATTCCTCTGCCACCATCCGCAACGAGCTTGCGGCTCTGACAGAGGCGGGTCTGCTGGAGCAGCCCCATACCTCCGCCGGGCGGATCCCGTCTCCGGCGGGCTACCGGCTGTATGTGGACGAGCTGATGCAGAATTACCGCCTGAGCCTGGATGAGACGAAGAACCTGAATGAGGCCATGGAGCTGAAAATGCAGGAATTCGACAAAATGCTCTCTCAGGTGGGTAAGCTGGTCTCCCAGGCCACGAACCTTCCCGCTTATGTGGTGGCCTCCCGGCAGGGGGCGGTCACGGTGAAGCGCTATGAGCTGATCGACGCCGGCGGCAGCGTGATCCTGGTGGTCATGCTGAGCAGCGAGGCCGTGAAGAACAAGCTGATCCGGGTCCCCGTAAAGCTGGGGCAGCAGGAGCTGGGGCTTCTGAGCGCGGTGCTGAACGCGTCCATGACCGATCTGGGGCCGGAGGATTTCACACCGGCGCTGCTGGATAAGGTCATGCGCAGCGCGGGTCCGGCGGCGAGCCTGGTGCCGGTCATCGTGGATTTCGTAACCGAAGAGCTTCGCAGCCAGCAGGCGACGGATGTGGCCGTGGCCGGGCAGATGAAGCTGCTGGGGCAGCCGGAGTACCATGATGTGGAGAAGGCCCAGGAGCTGCTCAGCGCCCTGGATGAGACGACGATCTCCAATCTTCCCTCGGTGATCGGGGCGGAGAACGGAACGCAGATCCTGGTGGGCCCGGAAAACGTGGCCAAGGAGTTGAAGGACACCTCCGTTGTCATGACGAAATTCGACATCGGCGACGGGATGCAGGGCATGATCGGCGTGGTGGGACCCACCCGCATGGATTATGCGAAGGTCACCGCCCGGCTGAGCTACTTTGCCGAGAATTTGGCAAAGATCTTCAACAAGCCGGAGCAGAACGAGCTGCCCGCCCCGAAGCAGCCGGAGCAAGAACAATAGGAGGCTGAGACCGACATGGCAAAAAAAGATAAGGATAAGAAAACCGTAGAGGACACCCCCAAGGAGACCCCGGCGGCTCCCGAGACTGCGGAAGCGGCCGCCCAGGAGCCGGTCCCGGAGCAGCCCAAGGCGGACCCCGCCCAGGAGCTGCAAAAGAAGCTGGATGCGGAGCACGATCAGCGCCTGCGTCTGGCGGCGGAATATGATAACTTCCGCAAGCGCTCTCAGAAAGAAAAGGACGGCGCTTATGCCAACGGCAAGGCAGACACGGTCAGCAAGTTCCTGCCGGTGTACGATAACCTGGCAAGAGCACTGGCCCAGGAGACGGCGGACGCCGCCTACAAAAAGGGCGTGGAAATGACCATGGCTGAGCTGGAGAAGATTCTCAAGAGCTTGGGCGTGGAGGCCTTTGGTGAGGTGGGGGAGCCCTTTGACCCCAACCTGCACAATGCGGTGATGCACCTGGAGGACGAGAGCCTGGGCGAAAATGTCCTGGCGCAGGTGTTCCAGCGGGGCTTCAAGCTGGGCGATCGGGTGATCCGCTTCGCCATGGTGCAGGTCGCCAATTAAAAAGCAAATTCCCTTTGGGGCAGATGCCCCAGGTTTCCATAAAAAATGATTCCAGTTGTTTCAATAGGAGGAACAAGTTATGAGCAAAATTATCGGTATTGATCTTGGTACTACCAATTCCTGCGTGGCCGTCCTGGAAGGCGGCGAGCCCGTTGTCATCCCCAATGCGGAGGGCAACCGTACGACCCCCTCTGTGGTGGCCTTTTCTAAGACCGGCGAGCGTATGGTCGGCCAGGTGGCAAAGCGCCAGGCTGTGACCAACCATGAGCGCACCGTCTCTTCCATCAAGCGTGAGATGGGCACCAATTACAAGGTAAACATTGACGGCAAGCAGTACACCCCCCAGGAGATCAGCGCCATGATCCTTCAGAAGCTGAAGGCAGACGCGGAGGCCTATCTGGGCAGCCCCGTGACCGAGGCCGTAATTACCGTTCCCGCGTACTTCACCGACGCACAGCGCCAGGCTACGAAGGACGCCGGTAAGATCGCCGGTCTGGATGTGAAGCGGATCATCAACGAGCCTACCGCTGCGGCGTTGGCCTATGGTCTGGACAAGGAAAACGAGCAGAAGATCATGGTGTACGACCTGGGCGGCGGCACCTTCGATGTGTCCGTGCTGGAGATCGGCGGCGGCGTGATCGAGGTTCTGGCGACTGCCGGTAACAACCATCTGGGCGGCGACGATTTCGACAAGCGCATTATGGATTACCTGGTGGCGGAGTTCAAGAAGACGGAGGGCATCGACCTGTCCGGCGACAAGGCCGCTATGCAGCGCCTGAAGGAAGCGGCCGAGAAGGCAAAGATCGAGCTGTCCGGCGTGACCACCAGCAACATCAACCTGCCTTATATCACCGCAGACAGCAACGGCCCCAAGCACCTGGACGTCACCCTGACCCGGGCGAAGTTCAACGAGCTGACCGCCGACCTGGTGGAGGCCACTGCGGGCCCTGTGCGCCAGGCTATGTCCGACGCCGGGATCTCCGCCAGCGACCTGACCAAGGTCCTGCTGGTGGGCGGTTCTTCCAGAATCCCCGCCGTGCAGGAGACCGTGAAGAAGCTGACCGGCAAGGAAGGCTTCAAGGGCATTAACCCCGACGAGTGCGTGGCTGTGGGCGCTGCCATTCAGGGCGGCGTGCTGGCCGGTGACGTGAAGGACATCCTACTGCTGGATGTGACGCCTCTGTCCCTGGGCATTGAGACCATGGGCGGCGTGTTCACCCGTCTGATCGACCGGAACACCACCATTCCCACCAAGAAGAGCCAGATCTTCTCCACTGCGGCGGATGGCCAGACCTCCGTTGAGGTCCATGTGCTGCAGGGCGAGCGGGAAATGGCTGCCTACAATAAGACGCTGGGCCGCTTCCAGCTGACGGGCATTGCTCCCGCGCCCCGGGGCGTGCCGCAGATCGAGGTCACCTTTGACATTGACGCCAACGGCATTGTGAACGTCTCCGCCAAGGACCTGGGCACCGGCAAGGAGCAGAAGATCTCCATCACCTCCTCCTCTAACCTGTCCAAGGATGACATCGACAAGGCCGTGAAGGAAGCCGAGCAGTATGCCGCTGAGGATAAGGCCCGGAAGGATGCCGTGGATGCGCACAACGGTGCGGATCAGGTCGTCTACCAGACCGAAAAGACCCTGACCGAGCTGGGCGACAAGGTTTCCGCCGACGAGAAGAGCAAGATCCAGGCCGCTGTGGACCACCTGAAGGAGGTCAACAAGGGCGAGGATGTGGAGGCCATCAAGGCCGCGACCGAGGAGGTCCAGAAGGCCTTCTATGCCGTGTCTGAGAAGCTGTATCAGAATGCCGCGCCCCAGGACGGCGGTGCGCAGAGCGCGCCCGGCAATGACAACGGTCCTGTGGACGCCGACTATGAGGAAGTCAAGGACTGATCGAACCCCATAGGAAAAGGGGCGGCGCAAGCCGCCCCTTGTGCGGGTCTAAGAGGTGATACGACCAATGGCAAACGAAGAAAAGCGCGATTATTATGAGGTCCTGGGGGTAAGCAAATCCGCCAGCGCCGATGAGATCAAGAAGGCTTACCGGCAGTGCGCCCTGAAATACCATCCGGACCGCAACCCCGGGGATAAGACCGCAGAGGCGAAATTCAAGGAGTGCAACGAGGCCTATGAGGTCCTGTCCAACCCGGAGAAGAAGTCTCTGTATGACCAGTACGGCTTTGCAGGGGTGGATCCCAACTTTAACCCCAACGCGGGAGCGGGCGGCTTCGGCGGCGGCTTCGGTGGGTTCAGCGGCGGCTTCGGAGATTTAGGTGATATTTTTGGAGACCTGTTCGGAGGCGGCGGCAGCCGGCGGTCCAGCAACGGCCCCCGCCGGGGAGAGAACGTGGCGGCACAGCTGGAGCTGACCTTTGAAGAGGCTGCGTTCGGTGCAGAGAAGGAGATCAGCGTTCCGCGGATCGAGTTCTGCCCCAAGTGCGGCGGCTCCGGCTGCGCGGACGGCTCCAAGCCCGAGACCTGCACCCGCTGCGGCGGCACGGGCTCCGTGCGCACCACCCAGAACTTTATGGGCATGACCATGCAGTCCTCTACCGCCTGCCCCATGTGCGGCGGCCGGGGGACGATCATTAAGAATCCCTGCTCCACCTGCAAGGGAAAGGGCAAGGTACGACGGACGGCAAAGATCAAGGTCCAGGTCCCTGCGGGCGTGGACGAAGGACAGAGCGTCCGGGTCCGGGGCCAGGGCTGCTCGGGCAGCAACGGCGGCCCTGCCGGAGATCTGCTGGTGGAAATCAGCATCAAGCCCCATCCCCTGTTCCGGCGGGACGGAGCGGATGTGCTGTGTGAGATCCCTGTGAGCTTTGCTCAGGCGGCCCTGGGCGCGGAGATCGAGGTGCCCACGCTGGACGGGCGGGTGCGCTATACGGTCCCCGAGGGCACCCAGACCGGTACGGTGTTCCGCTTGCGGGGCAAGGGCATTCCCTATGTGGGCAACAGCCGCAGCCGGGGCGACCAGCTGGTCACCGTGGTGGTGGAAACTCCCACGAAGCTGACCCGGGAGCAGAAGGAGCTGCTGCGGAAGTTTGACGAATCCGCATCCCGCTCCGGCAGCCAGCCCAAGATCGCAAGATTCTTTGAAAAGTTCAAGCAGAATTTTGAGAAGTAAATGAAAAGAGAAGCAGCCGCGGCAAAGTATTGCCGCGGCTGCTTCAGTCTGTCAAAAAACTACCCAAAGGCCCCTGTTTCTGCTATAA
The DNA here is from genome assembly GCA_934565775.1 of uncultured Oscillospiraceae bacterium. Taxonomy (GTDB): domain Bacteria; phylum Bacillota; class Clostridia; order Oscillospirales; family Oscillospiraceae; genus Faecousia. Next base: position 31 of record CAKTIN010000013.1, on the reverse strand, counting down.
TAGAGGAAACGGGGGTGTTTTCATGGAAGAC
>CAKTIN010000012.1 GCA_934565775.1 uncultured Oscillospiraceae bacterium | reverse complement strand
GGATGGCGCTCCAGCTATGCCCCCGGCGCAGCAGGGCGTCGATGGCCTTCTTTCTTTCCTTCTGATCCGCCCCAGGACCCAGGCGCCCCCGCAGGAAGGACAGAATTTCCTCCTCCTGGTCGGGAAAATCCGCCAGAGCCTCCTCCCAAAGGGATTTGGGGATCTGCTTCTCATAGAGCATCTGCTTCACCCGGGCGGGGCCGTAGCCCCGGGCGATCCCCCGGGCAACGATCTGCCGGGCGGTCTCCCGGTCGTCCACCAGAGACAGCTCCTCCATCCAGGCCACGGCTTCCTTCGCATGGCCCGGGTCCTCCCCCTTCCGGATCAGGCGCTGCTCCAGGTCCCGCTTGGAGACGCTGGAGGCCGAGACGATCCTCACCGCCCGCATCCGGGCGGCAAAGCTCCCGGCCGCATCCAGAAGGGCCTCATAGGCCTCCTGGGTCAGCTCCTGGCCGGGGAACAGGCCGCAGTCCGACACGGTCTGGGGATAGAGCTTCAGGGTTTTCCCGTCGGAAAAGGTAACGAGATAGCGCCCCGCCCGGTCCGGGCTGTCGGCAATGGACTCAAGTCTCATCGTTAAAATCGTCCGCCGTCACGCTGACCGCCTTCTCCGCCGCCTTTGCAGGGGCCTTCCGGCTGCTCTGGAGCTTCCAGAGGTTTTCCCGCACCTGGGCGTACAGAGGCTCGGAGATTTCGGGGTGATCCTGCAGGAACTGCTTGGCGTTATCCCGGCCCTGGCCGATCCGCTCCTCGCCGATGGAGAACCAGCTGCCGGATTTTTGGATCAGCTCCAGCTGCACGGCCATATCCAGCAGCTCGCCGTACCGGGAGATGCCCTCGCCGTACATAATGTCAAACACCGCTTCCTTGAAGGGCGGAGCGACTTTATTCTTCACCACCCGCACCCGGGTCCGGGAGCCGATGATCTCAGTCCCGTTCTTAATGGTCTCTACCTTCCGCACATCCAGACGCACGGAGGCATAGAACTTCAGCGCATTGCCGCCGGTGGTGGTCTCGGGGTTGCCGTACATCACACCGATCTTCATACGCAGCTGATTGATAAAAATGACCACGCAGTTGGTCTTGGAGATATTGCCGGCCAGCTTCCGTAGCGCCTGAGACATCAGCCGGGCCTGCAGGCCCACAAAGCTGTCGCCCATCTCGCCCTCGATCTCCGCCCGGGGCGTCAGGGCTGCGACGGAGTCCACCACGACCACGTCCACCGCGCCGGAGCGCACCAGCGCGTCGGTGATCTCCAGGGCCTGCTCGCCGGTGTCCGGCTGAGAGACCAGCATGGAGTCAATATCTACGCCCAGAGCCGCTGCATAGTCCGGGTCCAGGGCGTGCTCCGCGTCCACAAAGGCAACCTCGCTGCCCAGCTTCTGGGCCTCGGCCACAATGTGCAGCGCCAGCGTCGTCTTGCCGGAGGATTCCGGTCCATAGATCTCCACGATTCTGCCCTTGGGAACGCCGCCGATGCCCAGCGCCACGTCCAGAGCCAGCGAGCCGGTGGGGATCGCATCCACGGACATCTCGGGCTTATCCCCCAGACGCATCACCGCCCCCTTGCCGAAATTCTTCTCGATCTGCGCCAGCGCAGTCTCAAGAGCCTTCTTCTTATCGGAGGCAGGGGACGGCGCTTCATAAGCTGTTTTCTTCGTTGCCATGTTGATCTTCCTCTTTTCTTTCTTTCCTAGCAAGGACCGCGCGGTCGATCTTGCTGTAATCCTGCTTGATCTCTAAAATCTCATAGCCGCCGGCCGCGAGGATTTCGCAGACCCGGCTCCCCTGTCCCATACCGAATTCAAAGCAGAGATAGCCGCCGGGGCGCAAAGCCGAAGTGTAGTTTTTGACGATCGCCCGGTAAAAATCCAGGCCGTCCGCCCCGCCGCAGAGGGCCAGATGGGGCTCGTAATTCTTCACGCTGGGCTCCAGCTGCTCCATCTCCCGGTTGGTCACATAGGGCGGATTGGATACAATCAGATCAAATTGCCCCAAAAAGGCCGGGGCAGGCTTCAGCGCATCCACCTGGACGGCGCTGACCCGGGCGCTGAGATGCTGCCCGGTGATATTCCGCTTCGCCACGGCAAGGGCCTCCCGGGAGCAGTCCGCCAGGGTGACCCGGGCGTCCTTCACCCGATGGGCCACCGCCAGGCCGATGCAGCCGGAGCCGGTACACAGATCCAGGACCCGGGGATCCTGCTGCAAATACATGGTCTTTTTGACCGCCAGCTCCGCCACCGCCATGGTATCGTCCCGGGGAATCAGCACGTCCCGGTTGACCTCCAAGGTCATGCCGTAAAACTCCCACTGCCCCAAAACATAAGCCAGGGGCTCGTCTGCCAGAAGCCGCTGCACCGCGTCCGTCAGGCGCTTGCCGATTTCCTCCGAGGCGAACAGGTCCCGGGCCGCTACCAACTCCGTCTGGGTCTTGCCGGAGATGCTGCACAGCAGCTGCCGGGCCAGAAAGGCCGCCTGCTGGAGCCCCTCCTTGGGGATCAAGGCCTTCCGGGCGTCCAGGTACAGATCGCTGTACTTTTTTACCATCGGTCCGCCCCCTCCACCTCGGGCAGCACAGCCTCCAGCGCGGCGATTCCCACTTCGATCATGCCGTCGTCCGGCTCCCGGGTGGTCAGATGCTGGAGCCAGAGGCCCGGCGCGGTCAATACCCGGGTCAGTGCGTTGTCATGCCGCCCGACCCAGCGGTTGCACTCATAGCCGATGGCCACCACCAGGGGCAGCAGCAGCAGCTTAAAGAGGATCATCAGCAGCTTATACAGGAAGCTGCCCTTCAGCGCCGCCAGCGCTGGCACCAGGGCCAGGAGCACGGAGGAGGCAATGGAGAAAATCAGGATGGACAGCAGCATCACAACCAACAAAAAGCTGGTGCCGCACCGGGGATGAAGCCGGGTCTGCGCCCGGACGTTTTCCACCGTAAGGGGGAGCTGCGCCTCGTAGCAGCGGATGGTCTTATGCTCCGCGCCATGATAGGAAAACACCCGCTTCATGTCGTTCATTTTGGAAACCAGGTACATATACACCAGGAAAATGACCATACGGATCAGGCCCTCAATGAGGTTGATGGCCAGGTTGCTGGTGATCCAGCGGTCAAACAAGCCGCCGATGACCATGGGGATCAGGAAAAACAGCACAATGGAGAAGCCCAGCCCCAGCAGCATCGCAAAGGACAGCACCGCCTTCTGGAACTTCTCGGAGCCCAGCTTCTTCTCAAGCCACCGGTCAAATTTGGAGGGCTCCTCCTCTTCCCCCTCCTCCGGGGACAGATCCGCCGAGTGCATCAGGGCCTTTACCCCGGTATACTGGGCGGAGAAGAAGCTCACAACCCCTCGAATCAGGGGCCAGGTGGCCGGGCTGCCGGGCTTGGGGAGCTTGCGCGGCGTGACCTCGACCTTGAGTCCGTCCTTGGTGCGGCAGACCACCGCATCCTTCTCCGGACCGCGCATCATAATGCCCTCGATCAGGGCCTGCCCGCCGATCATTGTCTTAAATTTTTCGTTGCTGTTTGCCATAGCGCCGCTCGCCTTTCTTTTTATGGGATTCGAATCGCAGGCTCCGCCGGGAGAGAAATGGTCACAAGGGTCCCGCCCCCCTGGGCGTTTTCCAGGGTCAGACTGCCGCCGTGCATCTCCACGATCTCATCGCAGACCGCCAGGCCGATGCCCGTGCCCCGGGCCTTTGAGCTGCCCTTATAGAATTTTTTCTTCACCAGCGGCAGCTCCTCCGCAGGGATACCGGGGCCGTAATCCCGGATGCGGATGACAACGCTGCTTCCCTCCAGATGAATGGAGGCGTCGATCCGCTTGCCTTCGCCGCCATGCTTGGCGGCATTGTCCAAAATATTCAAAAAAACCTGACGCATCCGCTTGCCGTCGCAGGGGATCTCCGGGATCTCGTCGTCATTGTCCAGATACTCCAGACGAATCCCCTCCTGGGCCAGGCGGCTGCCATACATATAAACGGTATCCTCAAATTCACCGCGAATATCCGTATTTTCCACATTCAGCGTCATGCGCCCGTCCTGGAGCCGGGAAAACTCCAGCAGCTCCATCACCATATCGGTCAGGCGCTTGCTCTCCCGCAGGATGATGCGCATCCCCCGCCGGGTCTCCTCATCCAGATTCTCCCCGGCCAGAAGCGTCTCGCTCCAGCCGGTGATGGCCGTCAGCGGCGTCCGCAGCTCGTGAGACAGGGAGGTAATAAAATCCGCCTGGGTCTTTTCGCTCTGACTGATCTTAACGGACATATCGTTGATCGTGGCGACCAGGTCGCCGATCTCGTCGTCGTCCTTGGCCTGGATCTGCACGCCGTAGCTCCCGGCGGCGATCCGCTTGGCCGCCGCCGCGATCTCGCCCACCGGGCCGAGAATGGACTTGATATAATAGTTTCCACTCATGACAACGGCCAGCACAAACAGCCCGCCGATGCCCAGGCAGATCATACACAGCACGATCAGCTGCATATCCACTCTGCGCAGGCTGGTCACATACCGCAAAAGGCCCACGACCTCGCCATTGCTCAGCATAGGGCTGGATACGGCCATAATGTGCTCCCCGGTCGTGCGGTCCCATCCGGAGAAGCTGGCCAGCTTGCCCGTCTCCAGCGCCTGGGTCACATCGCTGGTCATGGGCTGAGAGCCAGACCACTGGGTGTAGGAGGAGGCGACAATCTTCCCCCGGGCATTGAGAAATTGGAGCTCCAGCGTCCCCTTGTCCCCAAAGCTACGGGTATAGGCGACGCAGGAGCGGTAATACTCCCGATAGCTCTGCCCCACATAATTGGAAACATAGTCCGTAGCGGAGCGCGCCCGGTACTTTAGGTCGGCCTCCATGCCGGAATAATAGTAAGCTGCAAAGATGGCACAGACCGTAAAGATCAGGATCACGGTCAGCACCATGACCAGCCCCGCCGTGTTGGTCAGCCACCGGCGGCGCAGGCTCCGGTTCTTTTTCCGTTTCAAGCGCGACTCACCTCACCGCCGTTAAATGCCCCATTTGTATCCGTAGCCCCAAACCGTGGTGATAAAGGTGGGGTTGGCGGTATCATCCTCGATCTTAATGCGCAGACGGCGGATGTTCACGTCCACGATCTTCAGCTCTCCGTCGTAATCCTTCCCCCAGACTGCGCCCAGAATATCCTCCCGGGACAGGGCCCGGCCGGGATTCTGCATAAACAGCTTCAAAATGGCAAATTCCACCTGGGTCAGGCGGATACGCTCCCCATTTTTCTCCAGGGTCCGGTTTTTTGTGTTCATCACAAAGGGGCCCTGCTGCAGGAGCTCGGCATCCGGCTCGCTGTCTCCCCGGATCCGGCGGTACAGCGCGTCGATCCGCGCCGTGAGCTCCGCCGGAGAGAAGGGCTTGGTCACATAGTCGTCCGCCCCGGTCATCAGCCCCGTGATCTTGTCCATTTCCTGGGTGCGGGCGGTGAGCATGATAATGCCGATCTGCTTATTGGTCGCGCGGATGTTCCGGCAGACCTCAAAGCCGTCAATATCCGGCAGCATAATGTCCAGAATCGCCACCCCAATATCCGGGTTCTCCTTGAGCTTCTCCAGCGCCTCCATCCCGGTGCCGGCCTCAATGGCGTCATACCCGGCGCGCTTGATGTTGATCACAACAAAGCTGCGGATATTCACTTCATCTTCCAGAATCAGAACCTTTTTCATGTGTTACCTCTCCCCAGGTCGTCCACGCTCCAGTCCAGCCGGAGCACATGGAAGGCCCCCTTCAAATATTCTTCCGAAATTCCCTCTCGCTCCCAGCCTTCGGTCAGACTGGCGGTATAGACGATTTCATCCGTCGCGGTCAAGGAAAACTCCCCTGCCTGGGCCGCCGCCTCCTCCCGGCCGCTGCCGGAATAGGCATAGATCGTAAAGGCGATCCTGCTGGCCGAGGCGCTGTTCAGCCGGAACTCCAGGGTCGTCACCCCGCCCACCGAACCGGCGCTGACCGTCAGCCGGTCCTTCAGAGCCATAGGCAGATCCAGATACCAGCCGTCGGAGAAATTATGATAGGTCAGCCGCTTATCCGTCCGCTCACCGGCCGGCGTGAAATTATACCAGAGGATGGAAAACCGGCTGGGCATCGCTCCCTCGGCCTGTATGGAGGGCTCCTCCAGGAGCCTCGGCAGCTCGATCATTCCGTCCCCGTCAATATCCGTAGGATAGACCTCATACCCGCAGAGGGTCTGCATACTGCCCTCCGCACTGCCTTGGGAAAGATTGACCAGCTTCCCGTCCTGGAGCATAAACACATCCGTCAGCAGGCCCTGGTCCTCCAGGCTGCCGGTGGCGAACACGCCCCTGGCGTCTGCGCTCAGGCCCCCGGTTATCAGCCGCTTCAGCTGGCCCGCCGGGAGCGACAGCTCCGCCTGGCTCCTGCGGTCCAGGGTGCCGCTCTGAAAATCGTAATACTCCAAAACGCCGTTGGTCTCGCTGCCCGGCCGGGCGATCACCAGCTCCCGCCGGCCGTTCACGTCCAGATCCGTCGTCAGAAAGCTGGTGTACACGGCGGAGGTCAGAAGCTCCGCCTGGCCGCTGCGGAAGGTATACACCGACAGGGCTCGAAGCACATCGTCGCTCAGCTGGCGGCCGATGAGGATCTCCATGCCCTCGCTGCCGTCCACCTGGGCATACTCCACCCGGTCAAAGGCCGCGCCGACTCCCTCCAGGGTATCGGACAGCACATACGCCCCGTCCTGCTTATGAAAAATATAGAGCTTCAGAGGCTTCTCGTCCGTGCCCTTGGCAAAGAGCAGGGCCTCGTCGTCCCCGTCTCCGTCCAGATCCACAAGCTGCACCGCCTGCTGATTCTCTCCGGCCAGGGGCGCGCAGTAATCTGCGGAAACCAGGACCTTATTGATCTGCGCCTGAAGCCCGCGCTCCTCTGCGGAGCGCTTGGGCAGACTGTACATTTTGTCCACCGTCTGGAGGACGCAGCCCCCCAGGGGCAGCGCCAGAAGCGCCGCCAGGACGAAAAGCAGCAGACGCATTTGGGTCTTTTTCATTCGGTGGCCGCCTCCTTCCAAACTACAATTATACTACAGCCCGGTAACAAAAGAAAGGGACCGTTCTCAAAAAGTTACACTTATTTTACAATTACATTTTCGTCCCCCAGCAGCCGCTGGAGCTCCCGGAGCATATCCTCATCCAGGGCGCACAGGGCCCCCCGGCGCAGCTTGGTGTCCGCAAAATACACCACCGCCTGGACCTCCCCGGGGAACATATTAAGAATGGCCCGGGTCTTGCGGTAAGCCGTACCGGCCTCCGAGGGCAGGCGGAGATACAGCCGGGAGCCGCGGACCGCCTTGGGCGCGGCGGGCTGCGCCGGAATGGTCCCGTCGGCATAATCCAACAGCAGACGCGCGGCATTGACCACCAGCTGGGGGTCCTTCTCCTCCCGGATGGACACCCGGCCCGTGACCACCACCGCCGTATTCTCCTTCAGATAGCCGCCGTACTGGCTCAGCACATTGGAAAACGCCAGCATTTCCATGGACGCGGCGTCGTCCTCCAGGGTCACATAGGCCATCATGGAGTTGTTCTTTGTGGTTTTCATTTTTACGGACTGGATGATCCCCGCCACAGAGATCACCTGCCCATCCTGGAACCGGCCGCTCTCCTGATCCAGCACGGCGGAAATCGCCGCCACATGGGTGTTTTTCAGATATTTTCTGTAGTCGTCCATGGGGTGCCCGGAGAGGTACAGGCCCGTGGCCTCCTTTTCCATGTCCATAAGCTCCCGGCGCTGCATTTCCTCCAGCTTGGGGATGGGAATGGCCGCAGCGCTGTCCTGCTCCTGAAGCATAGCAAACAGGCCCATCTGCCCGTCCACATTTCGCTTCCGGCTGTCCGCTACGGAATCCATCATGGTCTCGTATACAGCCAGCATCTGGCTGCGGTGCAGGCCGAAGCAGTCGCAGGCGCCGCATTTAATGAGATTTTCAATGGTCCGCTTATTGAAGGAAAGGCTGTCCATCCGCCGGATAAAATCCTCAAGAGAGGTAAATTTCCCCTCTTTTTCCCGGTTTTCCACCATTTCCCGCACGGCGCCCCGGCCCACGCTCTTCACCGCCCCCAGCCCGAAGCGCACGCCGCCGGGCTCCACGGTGAATTTGTCCTCGGATTCGTTGACGCTGGGCAGCAGCACCGGGATCTCCAGGTCCCGGCATTCGGCAATGTAGCCCGCCACGGAGGCGGAGCGCTCCATCACGGAGGTCATCAGCGCCGCCATGTACTGCCGGGGATAATGGCACTTGAGATAAGCCGTCTGGAAGGCCACCACGGCGTAGCACACCGCATGGGACTTGTTAAAGGCATAGTTCGCAAAGTCAATAATTTCGTTATAAATAGACTGCGCCGCTTGTTCCGGCACGCCCTTGGCCACCGCCCCGGGGATCCCCTGCGCCGCATCGCCGTAAACAAACACCTGGCGCTCCGCCTCAATGACCTTCTGCTTCTTCTTGGAGATGGCCCGGCGGATATTGTCTGCCTGCCCCATGGAATAGCCGCCCAGGCTGCGGAAGATTTCGATCACCTGCTCCTGGTAGACAATGCAGCCATAGGTCACCCGGAGGATCGGCTCCAGCAGCGGCGTCTTATAGGTCACCTTGCCGGGGTTGAGCTTATTGGAAATGAAATTGGGGATGGAATCCATAGGACCCGGGCGGTATAGGGCCACAATTGCGGTCAGGTCCTCAATGGAGGTGGGCTTCATGCTGACGCACACGCCGGTCATTCCGGCTGATTCCATCTGAAACACCCCTTGGGTCTGTCCCTCGGAGAGCATGGCATAGGTCGCCGGGTCGTCCTCCGGCGCGTCCGCAATGCGAAAGCCCGGCTCGGTTTTGCGGATCTCCGTCTCTGCGTCCTGGATCACCGTCAGGTTGCGCAGCCCCAGGAAGTCCATCTTCAGCAGGCCCAGCTCCTCAATGGTGGTCATGGTATACTGGGTCACCACCGTGTCCTCGTTTCGGGACAGAGGCACATAATTGACGACCGGCTCGCTGGTAATGACCACGCCCGCAGCATGGGTTGAGGTATTGCGGGGCATCCCCTCCAGCGCTTTGGCGGTATCGATGAGGGTCTTAACCCGCTCGTCACCGTCGTACATCTCCTTGAGTTGCGGCGACTGCTTCAAAGCGTCGTCCAGTGTGATGTGCGGCGTCGTGGGCACCAGCTTGGCCACCACGTCCGTCTCCGCATAGGAGAAGTTCAGCACCCGCCCCACATCCCGGATCGCGCCCCGGGCCGCCATGGTGCCGAAGGTCACGATCTGAGCCACATGGTCCGCGCCGTACTTCCGGGACACATAATCGATGACCTCACCCCGGCGCTCCGGGCCGAAATCCGTATCAAAGTCCGGCATGGACACCCGCTCCGGGTTCAGAAAGCGCTCAAAAATCAGGCCGTACTTCATGGGGTCCACCTCCGTAATGTGGAGGCAGTACGCCGCAATGGAGCCCGCGCCGGAGCCGCGCCCCGGGCCTACCGGAATATCCTGGGTTTTGGCATAGTGAATGAAATCCCAGACGATCAGATAATAGTTCACATACCCCATTCGGCTGATAACGCTGATCTCATACTCCAGCCGCTTGCGGTAGTCCTCCGGCCCCTGGGGATAGCGCTCGGCAAAACCGTCCCAGCACAGCTTCTTGAAATAGGCCTCGTTGGTAAAGCCCTCCGGCACCGGGTAAGCGGGCAGGTGGTACTGATTGAAAATGAACTCCACATTGCACCGCTGGGCAATGCGGGCCGTATTTTCAAAGGCCTCCGGCACATTGGGAAACCGCTCCCGGAGCTCCTCCTCGCTTTTGATATAAAATTCTTCCGTCTCAAAGCGCATCCGGGTGGGATCGTCCACGGTTTTTCCCGTCTGGACCGCCAGAAGCACATCCTGGGTCTTGGCGTCCTCCCGGCGGAGGTAATGGGCGTCGTTGGTCACAACCAGGGGCAGCCCCGTCTCCCGGGCCAGGCGCAGGATCCCCTGGTTAGCCGCCCGCTGCTCCTCAATGCCGTGGTCCTGGAGCTCCAGATAGAAGTGGTCCGGGCCGAAGATTTCCGCCAGATCCAAGGCGTACTTTTTGGCGCCCTCGTAATCCTGCGCCAGCAGAAGCCGGGGAATCGCACCGGCAATACAGGCGGACAGGCCGATGAGTCCCCCGGAATGCTGCCGCAGGTGATCCAGATCGATCCTGGGCTTGCCGTAAAAGCCGTCCAGGTAGGCGGCGGAGACCAGGCGGCTGAGATTCTCATAGCCCTCCATGGTCTCGCACAGCAGGACCATATGGTACGACTCGTTGTCCACGCCGTAAACCCGGTCCGCCATGGTCCGGGGCGCCACATAGACCTCGCAGCCGATTACCGGCTTGATCCCGGCAGACTTGGCCGCCTTATAAAAGTCGATGACGCCGTACATATTGCCGTGGTCCGTAATGGCTACGGCGGTCTGCCCCAGCTCCTTCACCCGGTCCATCAGTCCGCCGATGCGGCAGGCGCCGTCCAGGAGGCTGAACTCCGTATGGACGTGCAGATGTACAAAGTTCATGCTTCGCCCTCCCCCTTCTGCGCCATGGCAGCCAGCTGCTTCAGGCGGTGATTCATCGTGGATTTTGTCACCGGCGGGTCCATCATCTGCCCCAGCTCCGTCAGATTCGCCTCCGGATTCTCCAGCCGGGCCAGAGCCGCGGCATAGAGCTTCGGCCCCAGCTCCCGGAGCCGCCCGGCTTGCTCCAGCGCCCGGATGGCGGCAAGCTGCCGCTGGGCGGCCTCCACCACCTTGGAGGTGTTGGCCTCGTCGCAGTTGCAGCAGCGGTTGACCTTATTGGTCAGCTCCTTTTCCACCTTTGCCTCCATGATCTTCATGGCGCACACCGGCGCGCCGATCCGGGTCAGGAAATCCTCAATTTGATTGCTCTGCTTTAAGTACAGCACGCAGCCGCCGCTGCGGCCCGTGGCCTTGGGATAAAAGCCCAGCACCTCGTCCATCAAGGCGTAGGTTTCCCGGCTCACCGCCCGGTGGGTGGTAAGCAGCTCCAGATGATAGCCCTTCTGGGGATCCGTCACCGAGCCCCCGGCGAGAAAGGCCCCCCGGAGAAATGTGCCCTTGCAGCAGTCCTCCTCCAGTGCCCCCAGATTGACATGGAGGGACAAGGTGCCGTCCGGAGAAAAGCCGTAGCTCTCCAGGATCCGGCTCAGCTTTTCCGGGGCCGTGATCAGCAGCTGCCGCTTGGGGCTCCCGGGGTTCTGGGCCTGCACGTCAAAGTCCAGGCCAAAGGCCTTCCGGAACAGCCTGGGCAGGCGCTGGGCCAATTCTCCGCTCTCCGTAATGATCTTGATCTGGGATGCGGAAAAAGTATTGCAGTACAGCAAAATACCGAAGCATTCCGCCAGAGCGCAGCAGCGCTTTGCGGGCAGGGTCCGGCACAGCTCCGCCTTCACCTCAGAAGAAAAAGACATGACTGCGCTCCTTTCTATGTTTTTACAGGAAAATGACCTCCGGCTCCAGGCGAATTCCGGAATGGTCAAAGACGCGGCGCTGAATCTCCGCCATAAGCGCCTTCACATCTACGGCAGTCGCGCCTCCCCGGTTCACCACAAATCCGGCGTGCTTCTCCGAGACCATCGCCCCGCCTATGGCAAAGCCCTTCAGCCCCGCCTGATCGATCAGCGCGGCGGCATAGCCCCCCACGGGGCGCTTAAAGGTCGAACCGGCGGAGGGCCGGTCCAGAGGCTGTGACGCCCGGCGCTTGGCCATAAGCTCCTGCATTTTTCCCCGGATCTCCTGGGGATCTCCCGGCGTCAGCTGAAGCTCCGTCTCTGTGATCACCCAGCTTTGATCCGAAAAGGTGCTGTGCCGGTAGGAAAAGCCCTGCTGCTCCCCTGCCAGAACGCCGCGCTCCCCCGCCGGGGTCAGATAAGCCGTCTGCCTTGCCACCTGGCAGATTTCCCCGCCATAAGCTCCGGCGTTCATCTTCACGCCGCCGCCCACTGTACCGGGGATTCCGTGGGCAAATTCCAGGCCGGACAGGCCCAGATTGGCCGCATAGACCGCTGCACGGCTCATGGTCACGCCGGCAGCCACCCGGATCCGGTCCGGTCCGGTCTGCTCCATGCCCTCCAGGGCGTCCTTCGTGCAGATCACAAGCCCCCGCAGCCCCTCGTCCGGGGCCAGAAGGTTGGTCCCTGCGCCTATTATAACCGGTACGATGCCCCATAAATGGGACTCTTTCAAAAGCCGGGACAATTCCTCCGTATTGCCCGGAAAGGCCATGACCTCCGCCGGACCGCCGATGCGGAAGGACGTATGCTTCGCCAGGGGCTCTTCAAAGGCCATGCGCAGCCCGGGAAACCGGGCGGAAAGGGCAGACTGTAGCTGTGTCATAAGCGGCAACCTCCAAAAATCCATACGGTATTACTATACCATATTCCCGGACCTTATACAAGGAGAAAAATCCCGCCGCCAAAGGGCGCACGGACATTGCCAGGCGAACATTGACGAAACGGGGATTGTGTGGTACATTAAAGGAAATTTCAGCAAAGATAGGAGACGATACATATGAATGAACGCTGGGATCTTACTCCGCTGTATTCCGGCTTCACGGATGAAAAATGGACGGGAGATCTGGAGGCGCTCACGGCGGACTGCCGGGACTTTGCCGCCTTTTCCCGGGAAATCGGCGCACTGCCCCCGAAGGAGGCCCTGCGGGGATATATCGACCGCATGGAGGCCCTGAGCCACCGCATGGAGGATCTGGCCCTTTACGCCAGCCTGCGTCAGGCGGCGGACACCCGGGATTCCGAGGCCGGGTCCGCCATGGGGCAGATTCTGGCCCTCAACAGCACCCTGGCCGGACCGGACGCCGTATGTAAGGCGTATCTCTCCTCCCTGCCGGAGCTGCAAAAGGAGCTGGAGGGGGACGAGGTCCTGGAGTCCTACCGCTACCTGTTCCGCCGGATGCAGGAGCAGAGCCGCCATCTGCTGGACGGCAAGTGCGAGGAAATTCTGGCCCGGATGGAAATTTCCGGCTCCTCCGCCTGGAGCGACCTTCAGAGCCGCCTGACCAGCTCCGTCGTCGTGGAATACCAGGGGAGCAAGACCAACCTGTCGTCCATCCGCAACCTGGCCTATGACCCGGACCCCGCCGTACGGAAGGCCGCCTATGAGGCAGAACTGAAGTGCTATCCCCAGATCGAGGATTCCGTGGCCTTCTCCCTGAATTCCATCAAGCTGGAGGCCATCAACGAGGCGGAGCTCCGGGGCTATGCCTCCCCCCTGGATCAGGCCCTCTCCGATGCCTGCATGAAGCGGGAGACTCTGGACGCCATGTTCTCCGCCATTGACGAGGCGCTGCCCAAATTCTGGCAGTATCTGAAGGCCAAGGGCAAAGCCCTGGGCCATGAAAACGGCCTGCCCTGGTACGAGCTCTTCGCCCCGCTGGGAAAGGCCTCCGGGAAAAAATACACCACCCAGGACGCCAAGGACTACCTTCTGAACATTTTCAAGGACTTCGACCCGGAGCTGCGGGACATGGTGGCTGAGGCCTTCGATGAGGCCTGGATCGATTTCTATCCCCGGGAGGGGAAGGTGGGCGGTGCCTTCTGCGCCAACGCCATCAGCCTGGGGCAGAGCCGGGTGCTGACGAATTTTGACGGTGCCTTCGGGGACATTGTCACCCTGGCCCATGAGCTGGGCCATGCCTTCCACAACCGCTGCCTAAACGGCCAGCGGCCGCTGAACCGGGATTATTCCATGCCCGTTGCGGAGACCGCCTCCACCTTTAACGAGTGCGTGGTGATGAATGCGGCGATTTCGGCGGCCCAGAGCCGGGAGGAGAAGCTGTATCTGATCGAAAACCAGCTCTCCGACGCGGCCCAGATCATCTGCGATATTGATTCCCGCTATCGCTTCGAATCGGCGGTCTTTGCCCGGCGGGGCCGGGAGTTCCTCCCAGCGCAGACGCTGTGCGGTCTGATGCTGGAGGCCCAGAAGCAGGCCTACGGCGACGGGCTGGACCCCAAGGCCCTGCATCCGTATATGTGGATCTGCAAGAGCCACTATTACGGCCGTCCTCACTTCTACAATTTCCCCTACGCCTTCGGCGGGCTGTTCGCCCGGGGCTTGTACGCCATGTACACCGAGCAGGGCGCGGCCTTTGTGCCGGAGTACAAGAAGCTGCTCCGGGCCACCCCCGTGGCCACGGTAGAGGACGCCGCCAAGGTAGTGGGCGTGGACCTGACAAAGAAGGAATTCTGGGAAAAGGGGCTCCGGATCCTCTCGGACGAGATCGACGAGTTCCTGTCGCTTGTGGAGGAATAAAAATGGATCAGAATTTTGCAAAGGAGCTTGCGGCGTTTCTGGACGCCAGCCCCAGCAATTACCATGCGGCCGGACAGGTGAAGCAGCTGCTTCTGGGCGCCGGCTATACCCAGCTGCTGGAGGGGGACGCCTGGGAGATCGCCCCCGGCGGCAAGTATTTTGTCATGCGCAACGGCTCCGCGCTCATCGCCTTCCGGGCGCCGGCTGAAAATCCCTGCGGCTTTCTTCTGGCTGCCAGCCATTCGGACCGTCCGACCTTCCGGATCAAAGAGCAGACCAAGCCGGACGGGCCTTATGCCCGGCTGGCCGTGGAGCGGTACGGCGGGATGCTCATGGGCACCTGGCTGGACCGGCCCCTGTCCGTAGCCGGGCGGATCCTGGTGCAGACAGAGCAGGGCGTAGCCGCCCGGCTGGTGTGTATCGACCGGGATCTGCTGCTGATCCCCAATGTAGCCATCCATATGAACCGGAAGGCCAACGACGGCTATACCTGGAATCCCGCCGTGGATCTGCTGCCGCTTATGGGCGGGCCCCAGTGCAAGGACGATCTCATGGCCCTGGTGGCTCAAGCGGCAGGGGTGCAGCGGGAGGAGATTCTCAGCGCGGACCTGTATCTGTACAACCGCCAGCGGGCGGCGATCTGGGGCAGCCGGGAGGAGTACATTTCCGCCCAGGGGCTGGACGATCTGCAATGCGTCTACAGCACGCTGCGGGGCTTCCTGGCCGCCAAGGAGGGCGGCAATGTCCCCGTATTCTGTCTGCTGGATAACGAGGAGGTCGGCTCCTGCACCCGGCAGGGAGCGGATTCCAATTTCCTGCGGGATACCCTGGCCCGCTATTGCCGGGCGCGGGGGCTGGAGCTGCCCCGGGCCCTGGCCAACAGCATGATGGTCTCGGCAGATAACGCCCATGCCGTACACCCCAACCACCCGGAATACGCCGATCCCGGCAACCGCCCCCTGATAAACGGCGGCATTGTTCTGAAGCACAGCGCCAACCAGCGCTACGCCACGGACGGCCTGTCGGAGGCGGCCTTCCGTATGGCCTGCCGCCGGGCGGGAGTGCCGGTGCAGGACTTCTTCAACCGGGCGGACCTTCTGGGCGGCTCGACTCTGGGCAATATCTCTACCTCTCAGGTAGCGGTGAGCACCGTGGACATCGGCCTGCCTCAGCTGGCCATGCACTCCTGCTATGAGACAGCAGGGGTCCTGGACGGGGCCTATCTGGCGGACGCCATGGCCGCGCTGTACGCCATGACCTACCGGGAGGCGGCAGAGGGCTGCCTTCTGGGCTGACCGCTGTGGCAGCCCCGGAGATCCGTCCGGCAAGGCCGGAGGAGCTTCCCCGGAGGCAGCACGCGCTCTGCAAGCGCTTCTGCCCGGGCTTTACCTCCCTGACCCACAGGGTGGAAAAGGATCTCGCCCGGGCAGGCAGCTTCTTTGCCGGAGGCTACCGGCAGCTGCGGGTCCCCTTTCCCCTGGCGTATACGCAGGAGACCTTCCTGGCCCGAAGCCTGTCCTCTTCCTACACCCCGGAGCCCGGGACAAAGGGGTACGCGGCGTACCGGGAGGCCCTGCGAGTGCTGCTGGAAGAGATGTTCCCCGGCGGCATGCTGCTGATTCCCAATGAGACGGTGCTGCTCTGGGGCAGGCCCTAACAAGCCCAGAAAAGAATAAAGCAAAAGCACGGCCCGCATCGCGCAAATCCCATTGCGTCATGCGGGCCGTGCTCCCCTCTTGCTTCTCTCTTCCGACAAGCAACTTTATTATAACAGAAAGCCAGGCAAAATTCTATATGCAGATTGTCCGAAAATGCGAAAATTTTTACATTTCTACACACTTGTTCTTGTAAAATAATCCAACCTACCCAAAGGAAAGATCGAATTGCCAAACGCGGCGGGATATGGTACAATAGAAAAAATCACTTTAGAAAGCGGGTGCGCCTCTTGGCAAAGGCGAAAACAACTTTTTTCTGCACCGTCTGTGGCGGTGAATCCCCAAAATGGCAGGGCCGCTGTCCCGCCTGCGGCGCATGGAACACCATGGTCGAGCATACGGAAAAGCCGGTCGCCGTGGGCAAAAGCAAGCCCTCTCCCGTGGGGCAGAGCCGCCAGCCCAAGCCCCTATCCGAGGTGGACACCGGCGGAGAGCTGCGCTTCACCACCGGAATGGGAGAGCTGGACCGGGTCCTGGGCGGCGGCGCCGTGGAGGGCTCTCTGGTCCTGGTGGGCGGCGCGCCGGGCATCGGCAAATCGACCCTGCTGTTACAAATCTGCGCCAGCCTCTGTAAGGAGCGGCGGGTCCTGTACGTCTCCGGCGAGGAGAGCGAGCGGCAGCTGAAGCTCCGCGCCCAGCGGCTGCACGTCCAGACGCAGTCTCTGCTGGTCCTGTCCGAGACCCGGATGTCGGATATACTGGAGGCCGTTGACGCCGCGCAGCCGGACATTCTCATTGCCGATTCCATTCAAACTCTGTACAACGAAGCCAACGAGTCTGCTCCCGGCAGCATTTCTCAGGTCAAGGACTGCACCATGGCACTGATGCAGCTTTCGAAAAGCCAAGGCGTAACCGTCTTTGTGGTGGGGCACATCAACAAAGACGGCGCCATCGCCGGGCCGAAGGTGCTGGAGCACATGGTGGACTGCGTGCTGTATTTTGAGGGAGAACGGAACGGCCCCTACCGTCTGCTCCAGGCGGTCAAGAACCGCTTTGGCTCCACCAATGAGATCGGCGTGTTTGAAATGGGCAGCGACGGGCTGACCGAGGTCCCGAACCCCTCCGAAATGCTCCTGGCCGGTCGGCCCAAAAACGCGGCCGGGACCTGCGTGGCCTGCGCCATGGAGGGCTCCCGCCCCATTCTGGCCGAGGTCCAAGCCCTCGCCGCAAAGACCACCTTCAATGTACCCCGGCGAACCTCCGTGGGCTTTGATTTTAACCGCGCCGTGCTGCTGACTGCTGTGCTGGAAAAGCGGGGCGGTCTGAACCTCAGCGCCAGCGACGTCTATATCAATGTCATCGGCGGGCTGTATCTGGATGAACCGGCAGCAGACCTGCCGGTGGCTCTGGCCATTGCCTCCAGCTATCGGGACAAGGCCCTGCCGGACGATCTGGCCGCTATGGGAGAGGTCGGCCTGACCGGAGAGATTCGCACCGTCAGCAATCTGCCCCAGCGGCTGGGGGAAATCGCCCGCCTGGGCTTCAAGACCTGCGTGATCCCCAGAAACGGCACGGAGTCTGTGTCTGCCCCCGCCGGGATGCAGCTGATCCGGGTACGGAATCTGCGGGAGGCCATTGAAATAACATTGTGACTTTCATCTTATAACATTGTTATGCGATTCTAGACGTATTTTATATTGTTTGCCCGCAATTTGTAACACTGTTACTTTCTCAGGAGGCGCTTATGCCAGAATTCTTACCGATCTCTCGTTCCGATATGGACGCCCGCGGCTGGGAGCAGTGCGATTTTGTCTATATCATCGGGGACGCTTATGTCGATCACCCTTCCTTCGGCCATGCCATCATCAGCCGAATTCTGGAGGACAGCGGCTATAAGGTCGGGATTCTCTCCCAGCCGGACTGGCGGAACCCGAAATCTGTTTGCGCCCTCGGCAAGCCCCGCCTGGGCTTTCTGGTGACCGGAGGAAACATGGACTCCATGGTCAATCATTACTCCGTCACCCATCACCACCGGAAAACGGACGCCTTCACCCCCGGGGGCGTCATGGGCAAGCGGCCGGACTATGCCACGATCGTTTACTGCAACCTCATTCGACAGACCTATCGGGATGTGCCGATTCTCATTGGCGGTATCGAGGCCAGCCTCCGCCGCCTGGCCCACTACGACTATTGGTCCGATAAGATCAAGCGTTCGATTCTCCTGGACAGCCAGGCGGATCTGCTCCTGTACGGCATGGGCGAGCGGTGCATTCTGGAGGTCGCGGACGCCCTGAACAGCGGCTTGTCCGTGCGGGATATTACCTATATAGACGGGACGGTATTCCGCACCGCAGAGCTGGACGAGAGCTTCCCCACTCTGCGCCTGCCCAGCTTTCAGGACCTTCAGGCAGACCGCCGGGCCTATGCGGAGAGCTTCCGGATTCAATCCCGCAATACGGACCCCTTCACCGCCAAGCGCCTGGCTGAGCCCTATGGTAAGGAGTGGGTCGTGCAGAACCCGCCCCAGAAGCCCCTCAGCACGGTGGAAATGGACCACGTCTATGCCCTGCCCTACTGCCGTACCTATCATCCCAGCTACGAAAAGGCCGGGGGCGTGCCCGCCATTCAGGAGGTCAAATTCTCTCTGGTCTCCAACCGGGGATGCTTCGGCGGATGCAGCTTCTGCGCCCTGACCTTTCACCAGGGGCGGATCATTCAGGTCCGCAGCCATGAATCCATCCTGGCAGAAGCGGAGCTTATGACAAAGGATCCGCAATTTAAGGGGTATATCCATGACGTGGGCGGCCCGACGGCGAATTTCCGCGCCCCCGCCTGTGAAAAGCAGCTGACCAAGGGCGTATGCCCGGGCAAGCAGTGCCTGTTCCCTCAGCCCTGCCGGAATCTCCAGGCGGATCATTCGGATTACCTGGCCCTTCTGCGGAAGCTTCGGGCACTGCCCGGAGTCAAGCGGGTGTTTATCCGCAGCGGCATCCGCTTTGACTATCTTCTTGCGGACAAGAAGGACGCCTTTTTCCGGGAGCTGGTGCGCTATCATGTCTCCGGGCAGCTGAAGGTCGCCCCGGAGCACGTCTCCGACGCAGTCCTCACTCGCATGGGGAAGCCCAAAAACGAGGTCTATCGCAAATTTGCAGAAAAATATGCGGCGCTGAATGAGCAGTATCACCTTAAGCAGTACCTGGTCCCCTACCTGATGTCCAGCCACCCCGGCTCCACGCTAAAGGAAGCGATAGAGCTTGCGGAATTTGTCCGGGATATGGGCTATATGCCGGAGCAGGTCCAGGATTTCTACCCTACCCCCTCCACCATCTCCACCGTGATGTATGCCACCGGCCTTGACCCCAGAACGATGGAGCCGGTTTACGTCCCCACAAAGCCCCGGGAGAAGGCCATGCAGCGGGCCCTGATCCAGTACCGGGACCCCAAGAATTACGCCCTGGTGCGGGAGGCCCTTCTGACCGCCCATCGGGAGGATCTGATCGGCTTCGGCCCCAAGTGCCTCATTCGCCCCACGCCACCCCACGCGAGCCCCGGCGGCAGGTCTAAGAAGGCCAAGCGCTGAATACAGTGTTCCATACGAACCGAAAGAGGTGTCAGTATGGAAAATTCAGCCAATTCAATCCTGCTCTGTGGGGAGCTTTTGGAGCCGCCTCAGTTCTCTCACGAAAACTGCGGGAAGCGTTATTTCCGCTTTACCCTGTCCGTTCCGCGTCTTTCCGGCACGGTGGACAGCCTGCCCGTAGTGGCAGCGGAGTCCCTGCTGGAGGCCATGGACCTATCCGGCGGCGGGATGCTCCGCGTAACCGGTGAGCTTCGTTCCCACAATGCCCATTTTGACGGTGTCCGCCGCCTGCTGGTGTTTCTCTATGCCTCCGGTATAGAGACCTGCGACGCCCCTCCGGAGAACCGGGTCTGCCTGACGGGGACCCTCTGCAAGCCCCCCTCCTTCCGCAGGACGCCCCTGGGCCGGGAGATCTGCGACATGATGCTGGCCGTCTCCCGGCGCTATCAGCGCAGCGATTACCTGCCCTGCATTGTCTGGGGCCGCACTGCGCGGAGCCTGGCGGACTGCCAGGTGGGCGACCGGATTGAACTGACCGGCCGGCTGCAAAGCCGGGATTACATCAAGCAAACGGAAGCGGGGCCCCTGCGCCGCCGCACCTACGAGGTCTCGGCCCTGTCTGCGGTCCCTGCGCCGCCCCTGGTCGTCTGAGCCCGCACACAACCAACAAATAGAGAGGCAAATCAAAATGGAACTCAAAGAGATCGACCGTACCAATTACTGGGACTGCATGGCCCTGACCGTTGCGCCGGAGCAGGCGCATTTTGTGGCGGATAACCGGCAGTCTTTAATCGAGGCCGCCTATGAGGACGGTCTACATCCCATGGGAATCTACCGCGACGGCGTTATGGTTGGCTTTCTTCTTTACGACTATGACGAATCGATCCCCGGATGGTCTCTGAGCCGCTTTATGATCGGGCGGCAGTATCAGGGAAAAGGGTATGGAAAGCAGGCGGCCGCCGCCTTTCTCTCTTATTTTCAAGAGCGGCAGCACGCAGACCGGCTCTACATCAGCGTCTCCCTGGACAATGCCGCAGCCCGCAAAATGTACGCCGGTCTGGGCTTCTTGGAGCAGAAAGAAGTGGAGTATACCTTCCAGGGCTTCCATTACCGGGAAATGCAAATGGTGAAGCAATTCTAAAGCAGCGCTCCTACGGCGCCGAAAGCGGAAAAAATGGCGTGGCTCTTCTGCGAGTCACGCCATTTTAGTTTGAAATGGTCTGCACTGCCCGAGGGCCCCGGCTTCCGCCTTTACGCCGGGTCATCCAGGACCATATGCTGCTGGCAATAGCGCATGATCGACCGCCGGGTCACGATCCCGATGAAGGCGTTCCGGTCGTCGATCACCGGTACAAAGTTCTGCTCACTGGCCCGCTCGATCAGATCCTGCATGGTCATGGTCACCCGCACCGGCACATTGTCCCGCCGGTGAGCGATTTCCATAATGCGGTGCTCCTCCGTCTGGCGCAGGTCCATACAGCACAGATTCTTCAGCGCCCAAAGCAGGTCCCCCTCGGTAAGGGTCCCGCAGTATTCTCCCTTCTCATTGAGGATGGGCAGGGCGGAATAGCCGGCCCCCTCCATGCGCTCCAGCGCCTGGCGCATGGTGTCGTCATCCCGTAAGTAAGCGCACATGGTTTTCGGTGTCAGAAAAAATAGAATATTCAAAGGCATCGCTCCTTCATTGCTGCTTCTCTATCTTTACCTGTATTATAGCACGGATATATGAAAAATGCTAGGAAGGAATTGTTAAATATTTGCGAAGCAGCTGAGAAACGCGCCGGGTCCTTTGTGCATTCTGCGCGAAAAAGCTCCCCTGACCGCTTCTGTCAGGGGAGCTTCTTTTCTGCGATTTACACGGTGGGCTGATTGGCAGCCTCAATGATCTTCACAAACTTCTCGGGAACCAGGGAAGCACCGCCGATCAGGCCGCCGTCAATATCCGGCTGGGCCAGCAGCTCGAAGGCGTTCTTGTCGTTCATGGAGCCGCCGTACAGGATGGAGATCGCACGGGCGTTCTTGGAGCTGTACAGCTTGCGGATCACAGTCCGGATCCCCTCGCAAACCTCCTCGGCCTGCTCCGGGGTTGCGGTCTTGCCGGTGCCGATGGCCCAGATGGGCTCATAGGCAATGATGACCTTGCGGATCTTCTCCTCGGACACGCCGTTCAGCGCGGCCTTGATCTGCATGGCGATCCACTCGGTGGTGATGCCGGTCTCCCGCTGCTCCAGGGTCTCGCCGCAGCAGACGATGGGCACCAGACCGGCCTCCAGCGCGGCATGAACCTTCGCATTGACGTCCGCATCGGTCTCGCCCATGGCGCGGCGCTCAGAGTGGCCGATGATGACGTACTTGCAGCCGGCGTCCACCAGCATATTGGCGGCGATCTCGCCGGTATAGGCGCCGGCGGGGTTGGCATTCACGTTCTCAGCGCCAATGCCCACCCGGGTCTCGCGCATAGCGCGGACGGCGGCGGGGATGCACACGGCGGGAACACACAGCGCCACATCGCACCAGCGGCCCTTGGGCATGATGCTCTTGAAGGCGTTCATAAATTCCTTGGTCTCGCTGGGGGTCTTGTTCATCTTCCAGTTACCAGCGATGACGGTCTTGCGGTACTTTCTGTTCATGGTAAGTTGTCCTCCAAAAATCTACTCTATGTCAGTCGCGAAAGCGAGAACTTACTTGTCCTGCAGGCAGGCGATGCCGGGCAGCTCCAGGCCCTCCAGGAACTCCAGAGAAGCGCCGCCGCCGGTGGAAATATGGGTGATCTTGTCTGCAAAGCCAAGCTGCTCGCAAGCCGCAGCAGAGTCGCCGCCGCCCACGATGGTCACGGCGCTGGAATCCGCCAGAGCCTGTGCCACGGCGATGGTACCCTTTGCCAGAGTGGGGTTCTCAAACACGCCCATGGGCCCGTTCCAAACCACGGTCTTGGCGCTCTTCGCCGCATCGGCAAACAGCTCCCGGGTCTTTTCGCCAATGTCCAGGCCTTCCATATCCGCAGGGATCTGGTCCACGGGGACCGTCTTCACATCGATGGGCCCATCAATGGGGTTGGGGAAGTCCGCAGCGACCACGGTGTCGATGGGCAGCAGGAGCTTCACGCCCTTCTGCTCGGCCTTGGCCATCATGTCCTTGCAGTAGTCCACCTTCTCGGCGTCAAACAGAGACTTGCCGATGCCGTAGCCCTTGGCCGCCAGGAAGGTATAGGCCATGCCGCCGCCGATGATCAGGGTGTCCACCTTCTCCAGAAGGTTGTTGATCACGTTAAGCTTGTCGGAGACCTTCGCACCGCCCAGGATCGCCACAAAGGGACGCTCGGGGTCGGCCAGGGCCTTGCCCATAATGCCGACTTCCTTCTGCACCAGGAAGCCGCAGACGGCGGGGAGGTAATCGGCCACGCCGGCGGTGGAGGAGTGAGCCCGGTGAGCGGTGCCGAAGGCGTCGTTCACAAACAGGTCCGCCAGAGCGGCAAACTTCTTGGACAGCTCAGGATCGTTCTTGGTCTCACCCTTCTCAAAGCGGGTGTTCTCCAGGAGCATGACCTCCCCATCCTTCAGGCCGGCAGCCAGGGTCTGGGCGCTCTCGCCCACCACGTCCTTGGCCATCTCCACAGGCTGGCCCAGGAGCTCGGAGAGGCGGTCCGCCACGATCTGCAGAGAGAATGCGGGATCGGGACCGTTCTTGGGCTTGCCCATATGGGAGCAGAGAATGACCTTCGCGCCATGATCCACCAGATAGCGAATGGTGGGCAGCGCAGCCACAATCCGCTTGTCGGAAGTGATCTTGCCATCCTTGGTCGGTACATTGAAATCGCAGCGGCACAGCACGCGCTTGCCGGACAGCTCTACATCTTCAATGGACTTCTTGTTGTAATTCATACTGATTCTCCTCCGTTTTAATTTGCTCGGCAGGCAGAGGGCCCGCCTTCATTTTGCCACAGTCCTGCAGACCGGAAAAGTCCAATTGCCGCAGGGCCTCGTAAACAGTAATGGCGACGGAATTGCTGAGGTTCAGGCTCCTGGCCTCCTGCCGCATAGGCAAGCGCAGGCAGGAGCTCCGGTGGGCCTCCAGAAATTTCTCGGGCAGACCCTTGGTCTCCTTGCCGAAGAACAGATAGCAGCCGTCGGAAAATTCCGCCTCCGTGTAGCGCCGGGGCGCCTTGGTAGACAGGCACCACATTTGCTCCACCCGGTTCTTTGCGAAGAAATCTGCCAGAGAGTCATACACCCGCACATCCACCAGATGCCAGTAATCCAGCCCGGCCCGCTTGACGGCCTTGTCTGAAATATCAAAGCCCAATGGGCGGATCAGGTGCAGGACGCTGCCGGTTGCAGCGCAGGTTCTGGCGATGTTGCCGGTATTGGCCGGGATCTCGGGCTCAACCAAAACGATATGCAGCACGGAGCGTCCCTCCCATCCGGCGCACAGGCGCCAGCTTTCCTATTGTATGAGATTTTTCTCGCAAAATCAACTCAAAAAACCGCACGAGAACAATAATACATACTTTTCTCTGAAATTTCAAGGTATTTTTTACAAATCTCCGGACTTTTTTTCGCAGGCGCGGGATCCCGCCGGAAAAAGGGGAAAAATCTGCCGGTTTTTTTATTTTCTCCTGTCCAGAATGTCCTCCAGATCCCGCATTCCCGGGATCGTCGTGACCACCACCACAGAGTCTCCCGGCTCAATGGTATCCTGGCCCTTGGGGATGATCACCCGGTTGCCCCGGGTAATGCTGCCGATCAGATAGCCCTTCTTCGTGGCCAGCTCCTGAAGAGGCTTGCCGCAGACCCGGCACTCCCGGTTAACCTTGAATTCCAGGGCCTCCGCCCGATCTCCGACGATCTTATAAAGAGTCTCCACATTATTCGAACCCATGGAGTTCTCCATGGCGCGGACATAGCGGGTGACCACCTCGGCGGCGATGTACTTGGGATAAAACACGCTGCCGATCTCCATGCGGTCCACCACGCCCTCATAGGAGCCCCGGTTGACCTTGGTAATGATCTTCGCCCGGGAAATTTGGGAGGCGTACAGGCTCATAAGAATGTTCTGCTCGTCAAAGCCGGTCAAGGTGGCAATGGCGTCCATATCCTCTATGTGCTCCTGGCTCAGGAGCTGATGGTCCGTCCCGTCCCCGCAGATCACCGTCGCCTCCGGGACCAGCCCAGCCAGAATGTTGCAGGTCTTGGGATCCCGCTCAATGATCTTCACGGATGCGCCAAAGTCGATCATCTGCTTGGCTAAGTACACGGCGATCCGGCCGCCGCCAATAAGCATCACCTTCCGCACCGGGGAGAGCTGAATCCCCGCCTGCTTAAAGAACAGGGTGGCCTGCTTCGGCTGGGCGACCAGGCTGATGCGGTCCCCCGCCTTCAGGCGGAAGGTGCCGTCCGGGATATAGACCTCCCCTCCGCGCTCCACGGCGCAGATCAACACGCTGGCCTTAAAGCGCCGCAGCTCCACCACGGGCAGATCCGCCAGGGGGGAGCCATCCACAATCTGGAGCTTCAGCATATCCACCTTGCCCTTGGCAAAGGAGTCCACCTTAATGGCGGAGGGGACCCGCAGCACCCGGGCCATTTCCGTGGCGCAGGCCAGCTCCGGATTGATGGCCATGCTGAGCCCCAGCTCCTCCTTGACCAGGTTGATCTCCCGGGTAAAGTTCGGATCCCGGACCCGGGCGATGGTGTGCTTCGCCCCGATCTTCTTTCCCAGCAGGCAAACCAGGGCGTTCATCTCATCGGTAGAGGTGGCCGCGATCAGCAGGTCTGTCTTATCGACCCCGGCGTCCTGGAGCACGTCATAGCTGGCTCCGTTGCCCTCGATGGACATCAGGTCCAGATCCGCGCAGGCTTGCAAGGCGCTCTGCCTGCGGTCCACAATAGTCACATCATGCCCGGACATGGCAAGCTGCCTTGCAAAGGTGCTGCCGACCTTTCCGTTTCCGATTATGACAATACGCATATCAATCCTCCATCGTTTGGCGCGGCGGACCCCGTTGGCCCCCTTGTGCTAAATTAAGGCTATCATACCATTTTTCTCTGAATTTTTCAACTATTTTCCGAAAATTCCCCAATCAAATTTTGAAAAGTCCTTGACAGTGGAGCTATTTTCTGCTATCCTTTAGGTCGTGTGAAAAGTATGAAAAGTGTGAAAGGCGGTGGCCTATGGCCGGAGGAAAGCATCTGCTTGGAAAAACCAACGGCCGCCGGGTCTTTGGCACGGCGCGGGTAGGAGACCGGGGCCAGATCGTCATCCCCAAGGAGGCCAGGGAGCTCTTCGGCATTCAGCCGGGGGATACCCTGCTGATTTTAGGAGAGGAAGAGACCGGTCTGATCGTCTCCCGCCCAGAGCTGCTCAGCGACCTTGCGGCGCAAATTTTGAATTCTGTGAAAAAAGAGGAAAGAGAACCATGAACGAGCGTTTGGAGCTATATGAATCCATCGGCATCTCCCCTGCCGTATTTCAATACGGAGAGGACACGGTAAAAAAGCTGGCGGACCGCTTTGCTGCCATTGACCGGGTGGCCGAATACAACCAGGCCAAGGTCCTGTCCGCCATGCAGCGCAACCGGGTCTCTGCGGCGTGCTTCGCCGCCACCACCGGCTACGGCTACGACGATGAGGGCCGCGACAATCTGGAGCGGGTCTACGCCGACGTGTTCCACACCGAAGCCGCCCTGGTCCGGCCTCAGATCACCTGCGGCACCCATGCCCTGGCCGTAGCCCTGGCGGCAAATCTTCTGCCCGGCGACGAGCTGCTGAGTCCTGTGGGCAAGCCCTACGACACGCTGGAGGAGGTCATCGGCATCCGCCCCAGCCCCTGCTCCCTGAAGGAGTACGGCGTCAGCTACCGGCAGGTGGACCTGCTGCCAGACGGCACTTTTGACTATGATGGGATCGCCGCCGCCATTACCCCCAAGACCAAGCTGGTCACCATCCAGCGCTCCAAGGGCTACGCCACCCGCCCCACCTTCTCCGTCCGGCAGATTGGGGAGCTCATCGCCTTTGTGAAGAACATCCGCAAGGACCTGATCTGCATGGTGGATAACTGCTACGGCGAGTTTGTAGAGACCCTGGAACCCTCGGATGTGGGTGCGGATATGGTGGTCGGCTCCCTGATTAAAAATCCCGGCGGCGGTCTTGCCCCCATCGGCGGCTATATCTGCGGGACCCAGGCGTGCGTCTCCCGGTGCGCCTTCCGCCTCTCCGCCCCCGGCCTGGGGCAGGAGGTCGGCGCAAATCTGGGCCTGATGCCCGCTTTTTATCAGGGGCTCTTCCTGGCCCCCACGGTGGTAGCCAGCGCCGAGAAGGGCGCGGTCTTTGCCGCCAATCTCTATGAGCCCCTGGGCTTCCGCTGCGTTCCCAACGCCGCAGAGTCCCGCCACGATATTATCCAGGCGGTGGAGCTGGGCAGCGAGGAGGCCATGGTCGCCTTCTGCCGGGGCATTCAAGCCGCCGCGCCGGTGGACAGCTTCGCCACCCCCATGCCCTGGGATATGCCGGGCTATGAAAGCAAGGTTATCATGGCGGCGGGAGCCTTTGTACAGGGCTCCTCCATTGAGCTGTCCGCCGACGGCCCCATCCGTCCGCCCTACGCCGTGTATTTCCAGGGTGGACTGACCTGGTACCATGCCAAAATCGGCATTCTCCTGTCCCTGCAGAAGCTCTGTGAGGCGGGGCTTGCCACGCTTCCCCAGAATCAGGAGGTACAGGCATGAGCTGGTTCTTCCTTTCCGTTATTGCCCTGCTCTGCTGGTCGGGCTCCGATCTGTTCTCCAAGATCGGCTGCCGGGACAGCGACGACCGCCACTCTCACCTCAAGATGACCACTGCCGTGGGCGTGGTCATGGGTCTGCATGCGACCTTTGAGATTTTCGTAAACAAGGTCCCCATTTCCTGGGGGATCATCTGGACGTACCTGCCCGTCTCCGCGCTGTACATCGTCTCCATGGCCCTGGGCTATATCGGCCTGCGGTACATTGAACTGTCCATCTCCTCCCCCATCTGCAACAGCTCCGGTGCGCTGGCGGCGATCTTCTCCATTCTGTTTCTGGGCGGCGGCGCGGAGATGGTCCCGGCGCAGTTTGTGGCGGTGGGACTGACCTGCCTGGGCGTGATTGGGCTGGGCATCGCCGAATCCACGGAGGATGAGACCCTCCGGGCAGAACGGCAGTCCGCCTCCAATTACAAATACGCCAAATCCTGGATTGCCCTAGCCCTGCCCGTAGTCTACTGCGTCCTGGACGCAGCGGGCTCCGTTGCGGACAGCATCGTCCTAGAGTCTCTGGACGAGGCCTCCGCCAATGTGGCCTATGAGCTCACCTTCCTGGCCGTAGGCACAGTGTGCTTCGTGTATACGTTTTTCATCTGCCGGGAAAAGCCGGTGTTCCGCCGGGCGGCACCCAAATACATCGGCGCAGCCTTTGAGACCGCCGGCCAGCTGGCCTACATTATGGCCATTGCGGACAAGGCCCATTTCGCCATGTCCGCCCCCATTATCGCCTCCTACTGCGCGGTGTCCGTGGTGTGGAGCCGCATTTTCCTGAAGGAAAAGCTCTCCTGGAAGCATTACCTGGCCATTGGGGTCACTGTCGTGGGCATCGTCATGATGGGCGTATTCGATATGTAAACAGAAATACTTCCCAAAGCAGAAAAACTCCAGTCTGAAACCGACTGGAGTTTTCTGAAAACACCCACCGGCGGCACCGGTGGGTGTTTTCCGTTATGCGCGGTGAAGCGCCTTCAGGATCCGCAGGATCACAGGGCTGCACACCAGGTTCATGCCCAGCTCCCCCAGGAAATTCACGCCGATCACCACCGTGATCAGATACTTCATGGCGTTTCCTGCACCCCATTGCCCAAGGGCCTCCCAGAAAAACAGGCGGCACCCCAGGAAAAACACGCCCGTATTGAGGACCGGCGCCAGCACGGCGGCCACAAGGATCGCCGCCCATTGGTTCTTCCGGGCCAGAGCGCGATAGGCAAGGCCGCTGACCCAGCCGCAAAGGATCCCCTTTGCCAGGACCGTTACCACGGTAGCCAGGACGCTGATCTGGTAAAAGGATGAGGTATCCGGCTGGCACAGCACCACCACCGCGAATACGCCGCCCAGATAGGCCCCCGCCAGGGGCCCATACACCGCCGCGCCCACCACGATCGGAATGAGCACCAGGGTTATGGACACCGGCCCGATCTTGATGAAGCTGCCCAGCAATTGCAGCACCACCACAATGGCGGTGAGAATGGCTAGACCAACCATCCGTTCCACTTTTCGATTTGACATAAACGTACCTCCTGCTGTCGCTCCGGCTCTCCGGATGCAACGCAAATATTTACAAAGGCCCGAGGGCCGATGTATCCGGTCAGTCGATCTCCTCCGGGACCGGCTCAGACGTCTCGGGAATGGACATCTGGCCGCCCTGCATCTGCTCCCACTGCTCCCGGGTGATCAGCAGCTGCCGCCCCTTGGAGCCCGCATGGGGCCCGACAATGCCCATTTCCTCCATCTCGTCTACGATCCGCGCCGCCCGGGCATAGCCCAGCTTCAGCTTCCGCTGCAGCACGGACACGGAGGCCACCTTAATATCCAGGAACACCTCCACCGCCGCCGGGAGCAGCTCGTCATACTCCTGCTCCATGGGCGCTTCGTCGGCGTCCGCCGCGCTGCGGCGCTCATTCTGCTCCGCCTGCTCGTCGATCTCCGCCATCACCTGCTCGCTGTAATCCGCCTGGGCGTTCTCCCGGATGAAGTTCGTAATGCGCTCCACCTCGCCATCGCTGACGAAGCAGCCCTGGACCCGGCGGCCGACGTTCTGCCCGTGGGGCATGAAGAGCATATCGCCCTTGCCCACCAGCTTCTCCGCACCGGATACCCCGCAGATAATCCGGGATTCCAGGGGAGACGACACGGAAAAGACGATCTTGCTGGGGATATTGGCCCGCATGATACCGGTAATGACATCCGCAGAGGGCCGCTGGGTCGCCACCACCAGGTGGATCCCCGCCGCGCGCCCCATCTGGGCAATCCGGCAGATGCTTGCCTCCACATCCTTCGCTGAGACCATCATCAGATCCGCCAGCTCATCGATAATGACCACGATCATGGGCATTCTCTCGCCGCCGGTCTCCTCCATCAGGGCGTTATAGGCGTCAATATCCCGGGTCTTGACCGACGACAGGGTCTTATACCGGCGCATCATTTCCGTCACGGCCCATTGCAGCGCCCCCGCCGCCTTTTTGGGATCGGTCACCACGGGGATCAGCAGATGGGGGATCCCGTTATAAATGCCCAGCTCCACCATCTTGGGGTCCACCATGATGAAGCGGACTTCATCCGGCTTCGCCTTATACAGCAGAGAGATCAAAATACTGTTAATACAGACGGACTTGCCGGAACCGGTGGTACCGGCAATCATCAAGTGGGGCATTCCGGCAATGTCCCCCAGAACCACGGAGCCGCTGATGTCCTTGCCCGTGGCAAAGGTCGTCTTGGACTTGGCCCGCACAAAGGGCGCGGAGGTAATGACCTCCCGCAGAGTCACGGTGGTGACCTTCTTATTGGGGACCTCAATGCCTACAACGGACACCTCATTGGGCACCGCCGCGACCCGAACGCCGGTGGCCCCCAGATTTAGGGCGATGTCATCGGCCAGAGACGTGATCTTCGCCAGGCGCACGCCGCGCTCCAGCTCGATCTCATACCGGGTCACCGTGGGGCCCCGGGTCACATTGCAGAGCTTGGCCTTGATCTTGAAGCTGTCCAGGGTCTCCATCAGGCGCTTGGAGTTCTCCCGCATTTCCTCCGTGCCGTCTGCTGCGCCGGGATTCGGCTTTTGCAGCAGCTCCAGCGGCGGGAACCGGTACACCGGGGGCGGCACGGCCGCCGCCTCGTCGATCTCCTGGGCCACCTCCTCCGCCGTCTGGGCAGTCTCGCTGCCTCCGGCCCGCCGTGCCTCCCGCACGGAGGCGACGTCGTGGCTCTGGCGCTTCTCCGGCTCCTGGGGGGGGAAGAGCGGCTCCTCCGCATTGGGCAGCTCCTGCTCCGCCGGGGGCTCTGCCTCCGGCGCAAGGGAGGACGCCTCCTGGATGGGAAGCTCCTCTTCCCGGGACGCAGGCTGTGTGCTCGACGGCGCCGGAGCCTCCTCCGGCAGGACCGGGTCCTCCTCGTCAAAGATCTCCCCGGGGAACATATCATACGGATTCGGCTGCTTTTTCTCTACAGGCTCCTCCCGCTCCAGGAACTCATCCGGAGACAGGGGACGGGGGTTCTTTCTGGGCTTCTTTTCCTTCTTCGGCAGCTCGGAGGGCGGGGCATAGGGGTCCTGAGACAGGGCGTCCAGGTCAATGCTCTGCTGGCGCTCCTGCTGCTCCTGCCGCCTCCGCTCCGTCCGCTGGACGTGCTTATTGGCAAAATGATTCACCATGGCGCTGGCAGGGTCCTGCTGCTCCTCCCGCTCCGGCAGAGGCTCCGGCCGGGGCCTATTTCGAATGGCCCGGACCAGGCTGGCCGGTGTAATCCGGAAAATTGCCAGCATCCACACCACCGTCAGCAAGCACAAAAGCAGGATTGCCAGGGTCTTGCCCACGCAAAGCCGCAGAGCATTCCCCACGGCGCCGCCCAGAATTCCCCCGGTGGTGCCTGCAACTCCGGCCTCCCACAGCGCCTTCACGTCCGGGAAAAAGCCGCCCGGCAGGGTCAGCGCCGCCGCAGAGAGGTGAGAAATCGCGCTGGTACTCGCAACCAGCCCCCAGCAGGCCAGGACCCGGCCGGCAATGGGCCGCCCGTGGCTGAAGGCA
Source organism: uncultured Oscillospiraceae bacterium (assembly GCA_934565775.1). Classification (GTDB taxonomy): domain Bacteria; phylum Bacillota; class Clostridia; order Oscillospirales; family Oscillospiraceae; genus Faecousia. The sequence goes on along the minus strand of CAKTIN010000012.1, from coordinate 1,746 downwards.
TGGACATAAAACAGCAGCAGCCACACCAGGCACATAAGATAGTACCCCGTGCCGCCAAATAGGCCGGACATGACCGTGCGCATGGCGTTGGTCAGATAGGCGTCCACCCCGGCGCAGCTGAAAAGATTCAACAGGGCAAGGGCGAGAAACACCGCCGCCAGGATTCCCCGCAGGGGGATGGGATCCGGCTTGATCTCCTGCACCGGCTGCTTTGCCGCAGCAGAGCTGCGGCCGGTCCCCTTTCCGGGTCCGGCCTTTTTATTTGCCGTAGATTTTTGGGATTTTTTCTTCCTTTCCGCCATAGTTTCCTCCCACTCAGCTTATCAAAAACAGGATAAAGGCCACCATTGCGGCGGTCCAGCAATAGAAGGCACTGTTTCCAAGGGCCTTCTTCCGGTCCAGGAACCGGAGCAGCCGCAGCGCCGTAAACGCGGCGACGCCCGCCAGCACCCCGCAGACCAGATACAGGAAAAAGATTTTTCCGGAAAACGCCTCCAGCCCGGCGCTCACGCCCCGGATTCCCCGGATCAGCTGGGCCACGCAGTCGATCGCCAGAGCCGGCACCCACATGAGGAAGCCAAAACGCAGCGCAAAGGCGCTGTCTACCCCCAGAGCCCAGGACGCGGAAAGCACCGCTCCCGTGCGGGAAATGCCGGGAATGACGGAAAGCGCCTGGCACAGCCCCAGAGAAAGCGCATTGCCCAGGGAGAGATTCTTTCCGTCCTTGTTTCCATGGGGCAAATGATCGCAGATGTACAGGCCCAGGCCGGTCAGGACCAGAGCCGCCGCCACCGCCAGCAGGTTCCCATACAGGCTCTGCACTGCGGCGGAAAAGGGAATCGTCAGCAGCATGGGCAGCGAGGCCGCAAGGATCAGCACCAGCATCCGGGCGGAAAGCCGGTCCGGCCCCCGCCGCCTGGGGCGAGGCTTCAGATGGAGCGCGCGCAGCAGCTCCAGCATCAGGACCCGCAGCTCCCGCCGGAAAAACAGCAGCACCGCGCAGAAAATCCCCAGCCGGAGGAAGGCCTCAAACAGCCGGCCGTTCTGCTGATAGGTCTGTAGGCCCAGGATCTCCTGGGCGATTGCCTGATGTGCGCCGCCGGAAACCGGGAAAATCTCCGTCAATCCCCGGATCCATGCCAGCAGGATCCCCTTTAACCACGTCAGCTCCAAGCCGCTCCCTCCGTTCTCTTTCTGTGTTCTTTTATCATACCACATTCCCGGAGAAAAAGCCAGCGTAAGTTTTCGCCCCGGCAAGCCCGGCGCGCCGCGCCTAGGGCCTCTGCTCCCCGCCGGGCTGCTCCTCCGCCATGCGGTGCAGGCAGGACAGGGCGTCGCTGAGGCTCCCCAGCTGGTCGATCAGACCGCATTCCACCGCCTGCCGTCCGTAAAGGATGGTCCCCACATCGGTGGCCATTTCCCCGGTTGCCATCATATAGTCCCGGAAGGTCTCCCCGCTGATTTTTGAATTTGCCGTGACAAAATCCACGATCTGCTCCTGGATCCGGTTAAAATACCGGTAGGTCTGGGGCGCGCCTACCACCATGCCGGTCATCCGCACGGGGTGGATGGTCATGCTGGCGGTCGGCGCGATAAAGGACCGGCGTGTGCATACCGCCAGAGGCACGCCGATGGAGTGACCGCCTCCCAGGACCAGAGAAACCGTAGGCTTTTTCATTCCGGAGATCATCTCCGCAATGGCCAGCCCCGCCTCAATATCTCCCCCCACCGTGTTGAGCAGAAGCA
>CAKTIN010000011.1 GCA_934565775.1 uncultured Oscillospiraceae bacterium | reverse complement strand
CGCTGCCCCCGGCGGGGCCCTTTCCTCTGGGGGAAAGGGCCGAAAGCCCACCGGGCTGCGGCCCGGACCCGGGGCCCAGGCGACGGTACGCTGGAATTGTCCGGCAAGCTTTGTAAGCCGCTGCGCCGCACCAGCTCCGCTTCGACACGCGGCGGCGCTTGGCCGCGCCCGCGCCCGAAATGCACCGGGCAGAATTTGATAGCAGTTGCGTTGGGAGATGTGCATCATGCCGCCCGATGGTGCCAGACACAACAAGATAGTGCCGGGCGCAACAAGACGGTGCATTAGTACACGCTCAAATCATGACTGAAAAATTCGAAATTCAGAGTGCCAAAGGCTCCCTTGCGGAAAGGGCGGGTGCGCCGCGCAGCGGATCAAAATAGAACGCTTGCCGGTGGCAAGCGCACCACACAAAAATCTTTGATTTTTGACTGAGGGATTGTAGGCAACCCTTCTCTGATCGGAAGGAGATTTCATTTTTTGCAATATTCTGGCAGATTTTCTTCCAGAATTACCGCTTTTGAAATTCGATTCTGTACAACTCCTCAGCTAAAAACGAAGCCAAAAGTTGAGCCGGTCCCCGAGGGGACCGGCTCCCTTTTGTTATAGGCTGTGCCGCAGGGTCTCATAAAGCCACCGGTAGAACAGCGCCCCATCCGCGCTCCAGGCGTAGTCGCAGTTCTTCGGCATTGCCTCATAGCGGTAATTCCGGTCCAGCACCGTCTCGCCGTAGGCGTAGCCCCGGCCCAGATCCACATGGCAGCTGACCCGCTGGGTCTGGAGCACCTCCGGATGGATGAGAGCACACACCGCCAGAGCGTCGTGGAGCGCCACGCCCACGCCGGTGCCCTGGGTGTCCCCTGCCAGGGCGGAAGCGTCCAGCCGGTGCTCGATGAGGCTGGCGCAGAGCAGCGCGGGCTTGGTGCCGATGGCGCGGATCTGCGCCGCCTGCTCCCGGGTGAGGCAGGCATGGGAGGTCGCGTCCAGAGACACCATCGTCACCGGGATGCCGCTTTGCAGCACCACCTCCACCGCCTCGGGGTCGCACCATACATTAAATTCCGCCGCCTGGGTCGGAGCATAGGTATTGTGGCTGCCCCCCATCATAACGACCCGGCGAATCTTCTTCGCAATGCGGGGGTCCGCCCGGAGGGCCAGGCCCAGATTCGTCATGGGTCCCACAGGAACCAGGGTGATCTCCCCGTCCTGTGCCGCCAGGAGCGTCTCAATGAGCCAAACCACGGCGCTCTGGGGCTCCGGCTGAAGGCAGGTCGGCGGCAGGGGCAGATGATCCGTGTGCACCGCAGCCGCCTGGTCCCGGCTGCCCTCCACCCGGGGCAGCTCCCGGGCCTGAAGGCCCCAGGGCGTCAGCGTGGAGACCATGGGCAGCGCAGCGCCCCGATAGACCTTTACCTTTCCCTGGCTGCCGCAGCACTCCACCACCCGGAGGGTGTTGTCCGTGGTGTTCTTCACCTCCACGTTCCCCCCGACGGTGCAGATGCCCAGCACCTCCAGTTCCCCGGAAAGTAAGGCCGCCGTAATGGCAACAGCGTCATCCGAGCCCGTATCCACATCCAGAATGATTTTCTGCTTTTCCACCGTGCGCCTCCTTTTTATTCTGCCGCCTCAGACCGCAGCCTTCGCCCGGAGCTTTTTGCTCCGGTTGATGGAAATTGCGCCCAGAATCCCGGCGGCAATATACAGGCAGCTGCCCATAATAAACGCCCCGGAGTAGGACCCCAGCTTGTCATAGAACAGGCCGATGGAGGCGTACAGGCCGCCGCCAATCAGGCTGTTGATCATCATCATCATCGACCAGATCTGGGAATAATGGGCGCTGCCCACAATGCTTCTGGCCAGCAGCGGGCACTGAACCATATACATACTGCTGCCCAGGCCCACAATGAAGATTGCCGGGAATACAAAGACGGGATTCTTAAAGCTCAGGAACATCATGCTGTAGCCCAGGGTGATGGTCACGCCGCCCCAGAGCAGTCCGGCCTTTACGCCGAACTTATCGTTGATGCGGCCCACGATCAGGCTGCTCAGCGTATTGCCCAGGCTGGAGGCCACGCCCACCAGCGCGCCGAAGGAAATGCTCTGCCCCAGCTCCATGGTAGCAAAATTGGTCGCATAGCCCGCAACGCCGGAGGCATAGCTGTACATCACGCAGGCCGCCCAGGCGATATACAGCAGCGGCAGACGGAAGGCCTGCTTTTTGGTCAGACTGTAGCCCGTGGTCTTGGCGGCCTCCACCGCATTGGCGGGCTTGCCCTCCTGCTCCTCCTCCGCGCCGTAGGGCTCGCAGCCTACCTCCTTGGGGCTCCGGATCAGCAGGAACACCGCGGGAATGGTAATGACCGCCGCCATGGCCGCCATAATGAGATACGCGTTCCGCCAGCCCACTCCGGTAATCAGCCGGGCGGACAGGAGGGTATACAGCATGGTCGCCGCCGTGCCCACCGCCGTCACGATGCCCAGCACCGTGCCGTTCTTCTTCCGGAACCACATATTCAGAAGAATCGGGATGGTGACAAAGCCCGTAAAGGCCTGGGCCACGCCGGTCATGATACCGGAGATGTAAAACATCTGGGGGGTGCGGTAGGTCGCCATCAGGCCCAGGCCCATCACCTCCAGAACGGAGGCGAAGCCCAGCACCAGGCCGGGGCGCTTGGTTGTCACAAATTTTGCCGCCGTGGTATACAGCAGCGCCATGGAAATGGCCTGGAAGCTGGTAAACATGGTGATCTGGCTGACCTTACAGCCCAGGTCCTGGGTAATGGGGGTGATAAAATTCCCCACCGCCGCCGCGCAGGCGCCGCCGGTGCCCAGCTTCATGAGAATGCAGGCAATGACGATTTTCCAGGCATAGTGCAGTTTCTTTTTCTCTTGCTTCATTGCGCCTTCCGCCCCGCTCTCACTTCGCCAGCTCTTCTTCCAGGGCGCGAATCTTCTTGACATACTCCGCCACGATGGAGCCGATCACGGGGCCGCCCCAGGCGCCACCCTCAAAGGCAGAGCCCACCAGCGCGCCGTCGGCATAGCGCAGGCGGTCCGCGCAGTTCTCCACCGTGGTGCCGCCGCCCAGGATCACGGGAATGTTCCCCGCCGCCTTCACATCCTTCACCAGGCGCTCGTTCATCTCAAAGTCCTTATTGTAGACCTCGACGGCGCTGGCGCCCAGACGCATGGAGGTCCCGGCCAGGTTGCGGATATTGGCTGCGCTGTACTCGCCCGTATGGTGGTAGCCGGAGATTTCGGAGAGCATTCCGATGCCCATAGCCTCGATCTTCTTGCGGTATTCCGCCACCATCAGGGGCTTGCCCACCACGGTGCCATAGGCGGACTCGGTCTTGCCCACCAGAGCGGAGCACCGGGTGAAATCCGCCCCCGCGCCCTTGCACACGGCCAGGGAGGGCGTAATGCAGTTCCACATGATCTGCGCGCCCACCAGGAAGTCCGGCCCCACGGCGTCCCGCACCCGGGCGGTCACCGCCGCCAGGGTCGCCACCCGGGCATAGTCCGTGTCGTCCGTGTCGGGATAGTACACGTCCACCGTCTGCACCAGGCAGCCGTCCGCCCCGTTTTCCTTCAGGGTCTTGCAGTCCGCCAGGGCCTTCTTGGTCATCTTCTCCAGATTGCCCTCCTCATACAGGGGGGTACCGGGCATGGGCAGCAGATGGACCAGGCCAATGACCAGCTTTTTCCCGTTCAGTTCATCAAAACAAGTCTTCATTTTATGTTCCTCCGTTCATAATGATTCCTGCGCCGTTAAAAACGCCACCGTCTCATTCAGGTCCCGGACGCGGCCCACGCAGGCCCGCTCCACATCCTCCGGCACAGCCGAAATGCCCGCCATGTGCAGCACCGGCACCCCGGCCCGCTGGGCGGCCAGAATGCCCGACAGGGAGTCCTCCACCGCCAGGCACCGCCCCGGCGTCACGCCCAGCTCCCGGCAGGCCAGGAGGTACAGGTCCGGCTCCGGCTTCCGCTGCGGCACCATCCCGCCGTGGAAAATTCCGTCAAAATGCTCCCGGTAGCGGAAGATCTGCCGGTACTCCTGGGACCAGGTGGCGTTGTTGGAGGTCACCACCGCCTTTTTTCCGGGATACCCGTCCAAAAAGGCCATCAGTGCCGCAAAGCCCGGCATGGGCGGGATCTTCCTCTCCGCCACCCGCCGGTTCACCTCCCGGGCCCAGTGCTCCCGCAGTCCGTCGGGGTCGGAGGGCAGGAGCCGGGCGATGTACCGGTCAAAGGCGTCCACCGGCGCGCCGCAGACCTCCGCATAGTCCTCCAGGGTCAGCTCCCGCCCGGCGTGCTCCCGCAGATAGTCCCGCCAGATCTCATAGGCCATGCGCTCCGTGTCCAGCAGGACCCCGTCCTGGTCAAATAAAAGCGCCTCGTACACCGCTCCGCGCCTCTGCTTACCGGCCAAGGACCTTCACGCAATAGCTCCGGGTCTGCGGGCCGCAGTATTCCGCGAAAAAGATTCCCTGATCCTTCCCCAGGCACAAAGCGCCGTTTTCCACAATGAAATCCATTCCCTGCCCGGCTACCGCCGCCTTGGTATGGGCGGCGCACACCTCCGGCGCGCCCTGGGCAAAGAAGTCGTTCCGCGCGGGCCAGATCCGGTGGAAGTCGTCCAGAATATCCTCCCAGATCTTCGGGTCCCGCCGGGCGGTGCAAATAATGCCCGCATCCGCCGCCTGGGTCGTCACCACGGCGACACCCTCGGTTATGCCGCTGGCTGCCACCAGAGCGGCCACCTCCTGGGTCAGGTCCACAAGCTCCGCAGGGCGGCCGGTCTCAATCGTCCTTTTCTCAAGCATGGTATTGCCTCCTTACACGATCTCAAGCTTGCTGATGCGGATGGTGTTGTTCCCCGGCTGGGACCAAGTTCCGCCGCCCCGGAAGAAGGGCTCCCCGGTCATGGTGGACAGATAGCCCGCCAAAAGGGCCCCGGGCACATAGTTCATCAGAGACAGGAGGAATTCATAGCCCTCCGGCGCCTCGGGGACGGTGCACAGGTTGATCTCCTGGGTAATCCCAAAGTCCTCCCGGGTCCCGTTGGCGATCAGCAGGATCGGCCGTCCGATCCCCGCCGCCTGCTTCACAGTCTCGCCGATTCTGCTGCGGTCGTTGGCATTTTTGTCCGCTACAAGCACCGTGCCGATCTTCTCGGGGTGGGCCTGGAAGAAGCCCACATGGCACCAGTCCTCGCTGTCGTCGGTGTTGTACATCTTTCCGGCGACCTCCACGATCTTCGCCCCCATGAAGAAGGCGCTGGCATACTGAATGTCGTCGCCGATAAAGTCGTAGGATTCAAAATCCTTCCAGGTCTGGGCCAGAGCAAACATCTGGTCGTCCATCGCCTCCAGCTTGTCCGCCCAGGCAGCAGTGTAGGTCTCGATCGCCTGGGCCATGGCGTCCTGGGTGCCGGGGGCGCTGCACCCCGTGGCCTCTCCCAGCGCCGCCGCCAGGAGATACAGGCCCGTAAGGGAGGCATAATAATTTCGCAGGCCCGGGCTGGCGTTGGGGAAATCCGGGGTATGCACGATGAGCCTGTGATTGGCCTCCAGCGCCGCAGGAGACTGGGGATTGTTGGTCAAGGCCAGGGTCATGCAGCCGTAATGATTGGCCCGCCGGAGGATCTCCTGAATTCGGGCAGGGCCGCCGGAGCAGCTGATGCCAACCACCAGGGTAGCGCTGCTCTGCTTGGGATCAAAGGTCAGATACCGGGCGGCGTCAATGGCCCGGACCGCTTCAAAATTGGAACCGAACTTCCCGGCAAATTTCCGAAACGCAGGGACGGCCGCAATTCCGGCCACATAGGAGTCCCCGCACCCGGTAAGGATCACCCGGCGGATCTGCCGGAGCTCTCCCTCCCGGAAGGCCTCGGCCAGTCCCTTCCGGACTCCCTCGAGCTGCGGTGCAGCCAGGGCCGGCAGGCTCATGCACTGCTGCCGCAGGGGATTATCAAAGGATACTTTTTCCATACTCCGCTCTCCCTTCTCAATCAGCGCAGACGCCCACGAAATAGCTCCGGGGGCGCGGTCCGTCAAACTCCGCGAACACCACGGCCTGCTCCGGTCCCAGGAGCACCTTCCCGTTCTCCACAGGCAGGCTGAGCTGGGAATTGGTCAGAGCCGTCTTGACATGGCCGCCGGCGTCGGAGGCCGTCTCCCGGTGCTTAAAGTCCACCCGGGTCGGCACCATTCGCTCAATGTCCGCCATTACGTCCCGGCTGGCCGCCGGGTCCTTGGGGGCGACCACCAGTCCGGCGGTGGAGTGGAGCATGGCAATGTGGCACAGGCCGCTGCGCACGCCGCTTTCGGTCACTACTGCCTGGACCTCCTCGGTCAGGTCGTGCATTCCCATATAGGTCGTCTGCACGTTCTTCTTCACCAGGGTCAGAGGCTTTTCCAGGATCTGCACACGGAATTCCCGGGTCCGGGGGCCGTCAAACTCCACCAGCACCAGCCCCTGGGAGGAGCCCAGGATCAGCTTTCCCCCGTGAATCAGCAGGGTCGCAGAGGAGCCCATCATCGCGGACTTTACATTGCCGGAGGCGTCATAGGGAGAGGTCTGGTTCTTATAGCTCACCCGGGTGGGAATGTTGCGGTCAATTTCATCCAGCAGGTCCGCCAGGCCCCGGGGGTCCCAGAAGGACGTGATTCCCAGGCCCACGGTGGTGTCCGGCAGGGAGACCAGGCACAGGCCCTCCTGCACCCCGCTCTGCTTGACCAGCTCCACCACATCGGCCGTAATGGAGGTGCAGGAACGGAATTCTGTTTTCAGCGTTTTTTTATAAAACATGGTGCCACCCTCCTTAGTCGTATAGCTCGATCCGGCTGTTATTCAGCGTGTAACACGCCCGGTTGGCAAAAGGATTGGCCGGATCCGGGGTCCCGTCCACCAGAAGCGCCCGGCGGAAAAAGGGTTCCCCGCGAAGCGCGGCCACATAGCCCGCCAGCAGAGATGCGGGGATGTAATCCAGCATGGGCAGCATCCACTCATACCCCGCCGGGGCCTCAGGCACAACGCAGACCTCCGCCCCGGGAGCGAAGTCCTCCCGGCTCCCGTTGGTCACCACCAGCACCGGCCGGCCAATGGCCACGGCAGAGCCCACGGTCTCCCGAATCCGGGAGTAAGAGGGGCTGTTCTTGTCCGCCATAAACACCGTTCCGATGGCGGCAGGGTTCTTTAAGAAATAATTGATGTGACACCAGTCCTCACTGTCGTCCACGGAGATCGCACTGCCCGCGCACTCCACGAACTTGGCCGCCCCAAAGAAGGCAGAGCCGTACTCCGGACCGTCGCCGATAAAGTCGAATTTGGTAAAGTCCTTCCACTTTCGGGCCAGGGCAAACATCTGCCCGTCGATCTGATCCAGGACCTTGGCATAATCCGCCGTATAAGCCAAGATCGCCGCCTGGAACTCCTCCGGCCCCGTGGGGGGCAGAGTCCCGCGGACATGGCCCATGCGGCTGGCAAAAGCAATCAGTCCCAGCAGAGAGGCGAAGTAGGAACGCAGGCCCGGTCCCTTATCCGGGAAATCCGGCGTGTGCAGGGCAAACACCCGCTTTGCGCACTGAGCCGCTTTGGACTCCGGATGGTTGGTCAGCAGGATGGGAAACGCACCGATCTGCCCTGCCTTCTCCAGCACCTCGCAAATCCGGGCGGTACCGCCGCCGGCGCTGATGGCAATCACCAGGGGGCTGTTGGGCTCCCCGATGCCGATCTGGGCCTTGGTGCGGAAACGGGTAAACTCAATGGCTCTCATGGCCTGGACGCCGAAGCAGTCGCAGTATTTTGCCACCACCGGCGCCATGGCAATGGCGGCAGCATAGGAGTCGCCGCAGCCCGTAACGATAATTTTTCTTGCATCAAAAATCTCTGCCATGGTCATAAGCGCCTGAAGATCCGGGCCAAAGCAGCTCTTCACCTGAGGCTCCACCAGCTTTGGCAGATCAAAGACCTGTCGGCGGATGGGATTGTCAAACTCAAGCTGGGTCACATTCAATTCCTCCTTTTATAGTTATCCGGCCGGTTGTTCAGCCGAAATTATAGACAAACAGCAGGGCCAGACCGCCGAAGTACAGCGCCAGGCCGATGGCCAGAACCACCACGGTCTTTCTCTTGGCGCCCTTGAACTCCCGGTAATAGAAGCCCCAGAAGTAGGTCCAGATCGTAGAGGTCTTGCCAAACAGGAACGACAGCGTCGCGCTGATGGCGGGCATGGCATAGATGGACAGCAGGTTGCCGCCGTAGTGGCAGACCGCCGCAATGGTCCCCAGCAGCAGGGGCTTTTTAGGCTGGCCGATGCACAAAACCGTTTTCCACTGGTGATTTTTGGTGAACACCACCAGGCCGATGAGGAGCATGGACAGGGCGGAGCCCGTGACCATAAAGGCGCAGGTCAGGATCGGCTGCAAGCCCGCCGCCGTACCGGTGGCGGTGCCGCTGGCCCAGCCGTTGATAAAGATGGAATTCAGCAGAACCAGCACGATCACCCGGAGCGTCACCTTGCTCTTGGGCTTGGTCATCACCGCCCCGCCCTTGGCCCGGGCCTTGTCCGCCTCGCACATCTGGGAGGCCTTGGAGCAGATATAGCTGGCCAGCAGGAAGATCACCGCCGTGGCAATGATCAGAGGCAAGGCCATAGGATTCTTCGGCATTCCCTCCTTGGAAATGGAGGTCACGATTCCCAGGATGCTGGAGATCGCGCCGGACAGGGTGGTGGCCAGGGTCAGGCCGATCTCATTCATAACCGTCAGACTCAGCACCATACCCACAGACATCATGGCGCCACCCAGCATGATCTCCCACAGCACATCCGTGTGCCGGGTGATCTCTGTCCACAGGCCGTCCGTCAGGAGCTTGGGGGCCAGGATCAGGGTCACAGCCCAGACCAGGACAAAGGAAAACATATAGAGCAGGAAAGCCAATCCGGTTATGGGATAATCCTTCTTGTGCTTAATGACCTGCATCCAACTGCCCCACATAGCCGCCGCCAAAAGGGTCAGGGCAATGGCCACGGGGGTGGAAAAATAGTGTGTCAAATTTAGTCCCTCCATGATCGGGCGCTGCGCCCGGATTTTTTCTTAGGCGCCGGGGGTGAGCCCAAACATGGCGCCGTACAGGCTCTCGCTCGCCTGGCGGTAGGCCGGGGTATGCAGGCTGTCCACCGAGGCAAAAAGATAGGCAAAAAACAGGAAAACGATCATCATCCCCACAAGGGACCAGCCCCGGGTACGGCGCTTAAACAGAGGCAGATACCGGCGGTAGGGTGTATCGGACAGAAAGATCACCGGGCTTAGGAGCCACAGGAACAGGATCAGCACCGAAACCCGATACACAGCGAGGTCCCCGCTCGTCCCAGCAATGGGCATTCCCGTACAAAGCCCCAGCACCAGCACTGCCAGCGCAATGAGATAGTACACGCATGCCACCAAGATTTTCCAGGGCGTCCCGGAACGGAAGCCCAGGACCCATCGCAGACGTTTCATCGTTTTCCCTCCGCATTCAGAATTTCTGCTCCGCCTTCATCTGTTCAAAGCATTTCTGGGCGGCCTCCTTGGCCAGGGCCAGAGTCTGCTCGTTATACTGTCGGTACGGCCCCCGCTGGGCTACGTTAAACCCGGCAGACACGTTGGCCATGGCTGCGACCATAGCGGGATGATACCCGGCAAAGTAGGCGTAGCCTGCCGTGCCGGTGGAGCAGTTGCCGCAGCCCGTGGGGTCCACGGCCGGGCCGACCGGCAGCAGCGACGGGCAGAAATAGGCGTTGGTCGGCGTTACGGCGTAGGAGCCCCGGCTGCCAACCCGGTAGAAGGTAAAGGCAGTGGGAAGCTTTTGCAGCTCGTTGATGATCGCCGCATCATCCTCCCGGGGCAGATCAAACAGATCCGCCGCCTCGTTGCAGTTGAGGGACCAGGCGTCCGCCGTCTCCAGCACATGCTTCACGCGGTCCCGCACCTCTTCCCGGGAGATCCCGGCCGCCTTCCGGTAGGCGCCGGCATATTCGATCTCCCACATGATCCGGAAGCCGTGTTTTTCCTTCACCCGCCGCAGATTCTCCCAAACCACCCGGTCCAGGCAATGGGCCATATAGATCCCCTGGATTGAATAGCCCTGGGCCGCCTCGTCAATATCGTCGGCATGGGTCTTGAGGAAGCCCAGGTGCTCCATGGAATAGCTGGGCACCGGGGTAAAGGAGCCGTCTGGATTGTAGCTGAGGGTGAAGCGGGTGTGATGCTCCATCTCCACCCGGACGGATTCCCGGCTCACGCCGTTCTGGTCCATCCATTTGCCATAGGAGCCGGCATAGTCCGCACCGGTCTTGCACACCAGCTTGACCTCCGGGGTCCACAGGCGGATGCCGGACAGGGCATAAAACGCCGGTCCGCCCATATTCCATTCCGAGTAGCTGCCGTCCCGGCCCTGGATGCGGTCCGACATAATGTTGCCGCAGGCCATATAAGAAATTGCCACAGGCTTCCTCCTTTCCCGGTCCGCCCGGTCAGCCGTCTACGCCGGGCACGAAAATCGGCGAATAGTAGGTGGGAATATACAAAGTCGGGTCCATTCCGCCTCGGAACATGGGCTCGCCGATGGTGGTATGCCGGAAGCCCGCGAAAATCGCTCCGGGCAGATACGCGAACACCGGCATCAGGAAGGTCCACTCGGGCTCCGGCATTGGAACCCGGCACCAGGTGACCTCCTGGGTGATCCCCAGGTCCGCCGGGTACTTGTCCGCAAACAGCAGCACTTCCCTGCCGCTTTTCACCATGGCGTCCACGGTCTGCGCCAGCATGGGCACGTTGCGGTCCCCGCTGTTGGCCAGAACCAGCTCGCCGAAGGCCTCCCCCGGTCCCATAAAGGCGTTGACGTGCTTATAATTTTCGCTGTCGATCACGGCGCAGGCGTCGCCGGAGAGCTCAATGACCTTCGCCTGGATAAACTTGCCCACCCAGAACAGCGGGCCGTCTCCGGTGATCTCCAGGTACTGCTTGTCCATCCAGTGGATCGCCGTGCGGAAGCAAACCTCCCGCATCTGCTCCAGCTCCGCGAAGAAGGCGGCGTGATACCGGACCACCTGCTCCCGCAGTTGGGCCAGCTTAGGCTCGCCGGTGCGCAGCTCCGCCATGGCGGCAGCTAAGATGATCGTGGTCATGACATTTACATAATACGTCCGCAAACCGGCGTTATTGTCACCGGCGGGGGTGTTCTCGTAGAACAGCAGATCCGCCTCTTCCGCGGTCTGGGAGGTAGGGGTATCCGTAATGGCCAGGGTGGTCATGCCGTGGGCCTTGCACTGCCGCAGGGCCTCAATGGTCCGGAAGATTTTACCGGACACGGAGATAAACAGAGCCAGCCCCCGGGAATTATCCTCCGGGAACACATAGTGCCGGCTGAGCTCAATGGCCTCCACCGCCTCATACTTCACCTCAGGCAGATAGTAGGCAAAGGCCTCCTTCACGGCGAAGGCCGCAATGTTGGAGTCTCCGCAGCCCGTGCCGATGATATGATCGGCGGTTTTGAAAATGGGGTTCTTCATCAGCGCCCGGACGTTGGCCACGGACCGGTCGAACTGGATCATCGACAGGGGCTCCACATCCATACATTGCTGGAAGAAGCTGTCCTGGAAGTAAAACCTCCGGTAGTATTTCTCGTCGTTTAGCGTTTGGTACATACCCCTGCCTCCTTATCGTCCGGCCCAGGTCTGGGTCCTGAAGTCATAGCGCCCGCCGAAATACTTCCGCTCGTTCACTGCGGCGTGGTATCCGGCCAGCAGGCTGCCGGGAATAAAATCCACAAAGGGAGAGAGCCACAGCTCGGCCGGTGTGGGGATCTGGCAGATTTCCGGCGTTCCCTTCGCCGCCATGGAGTCATAGCCGGGCGGGTTCTCCGTGCGCTTTTCCTCCAGGAAGGTCTCCGGCGCCGCGTCCGTCACCACCAGCGTGGGCCGGTGCTGGGCCAGACAGCCGTAAATGGAGTCCTTCATTCTTCCAAGGCTGGGGTCCGCCCGGTTGATGAGCGCCACAATGCCCCATTTCTTGGGCTCCCGGTGGAACACGCCGATATGGGCGAACTCCTCGGAGTTGGTATGCTCACAGTACACCCCGCTGCACTCGATGAACTTTTCCTCCACAAACTGCGCGGAATAGCCCTCGTTCCAGTCGCCGATGATCTCAAACTTGGTCAGGTCCTTCACCCGCAGAGCGTGGCGGAACATCTGCTCGTCCACCTCCGGGAACTGCTCCAGGAAGCGGCGGGTGTAGGCCGGAATCTCCGCCTTGACCCAGTCAAACCGGTCCCGGTCGATGGCCCCGCTGCACAGGCCCAGGTAAGCCCCCAGGGCTGCAAAGCCCACCAAGCTGGCATAATAGGACCGCAGGCCGGGCGTATTGCACCCGGCAGGGGTCTCCAGGTCAAAGACCAGCTCTGCCGTCTCCGCGCCCTTGGACTTGGGATTCGCCGTCACGATCAGCGTATGCGCCCCCAGTTCCTTGCCCCGCAGCAGAGCCTCCACGGTCCGCTGGGAATTGCCGCTGGCGCTGGCGCCCACCACCAGAACCTCGTCCATGGCGTAGCCCCCGGCGATCTTTTCCGGGGAATAATAGCAGCAGAAGTCCATAATATCCGGGCTGTTGCAGGCCCGCAGGCCGCTGAGCTTCTTAAAGCCGGGGAGAATCGCCCCGGCCGCAGAGTAAGAGTCTCCGCAGCCCGTAAGGATCACCCGCTTGATGCCCGCCGCAGTCTCCGCAGGGAGCATCTTTGCCAGCTTGTCCAGATCGAAGCAGCACTCCGCCTGGACTCCGGCCAGAGTCTCCAGGTCCTTGACCTGGTCGATCACGGAATTGTAATATTGCGCCTTATCCAAATGGTGTCCCTCCCGTTCGTCTCACAGGGTGTGCGTTTCCATATACTGCTTGTACAGGGTCTCTGCCTGGGCCACCGCTTCCTTCCGGGCGGTAGCAAAATCGGGGATCACGCCAAACTGCCGGATGTTCTGGGCAGAGGCCACATTGGCCATAATGCCCACCATCACGGGGTCCTTGCCCTCGGCAAAGGCATACAGGGCGGAGCCCGTGGAGGTATTGCCGCAGCCCGTGGGGTCCACCACCGGGCCGGGCGCCGGGGGCAGATAATAGGCCTTGTCCGGGGTCACGCTGTACAGCCCCCGCTCGCCCACCCGGAAGAGGGTGAGCTCCACCGGCAGCTTTTGCAGCTCCCGGATGCAGGCCTCATCGCCCTGCACTCCAAACAGGTTCTGGGCTTCCTGAATATTGATGGAGAAAATATCCACATATTGGCAGGCATAGCGCACTTTATCCAGAAGTTTCAGCTGAGCGCTGGGCCCCTCGATCTCCCACATGACCTTGAAGCCGTCCCGGGCCTTGATGGCCCCCAGCTGGTCCCAGAACACCCGGTCGCAGTTCTGCGCCAGGTAAATACCTTTCGTTCCGCCTTCCTGCGTAAAAGTGCCGAAGTCAGCCGGGGAGGTTTTCAGATAGCCCATATTCTGGGTATACTCGTTCATAAACTGCCGATTGTTCAGCTGATTCTCCTCGGGGTCTGCGCCATAGGTCCCGTCCGGCTTGTAGTACAGGCGGCTGTGGTTGCAGTGCTCGGACATGACCCGGAAGCCCTTGCGCTCGATGCCGTTTTTCTCCATCCAGGGGTCAAAGAGAATATGGAAGTCCTCCCCCACCCGGCTGGCCTGCATGACGCTGTCCGTCCAGAGCTTTACGCCGCTGTAGGCGAAGGTCGCCGGGCCGCCGATGCTCTCTCTGGTATGCTCCGTTCCATCGGCAAAGCGGACGCTGTCCAGCATCACATTGCCGCCAATAACATAATCCATAGTTGCACCTCTCGCTTTTTACTTCGTTGCCGCCGCTTTTTCCGCAGCCTCTTCCGCCTCATCCTCGGCCAGCTTCCGCTTCGCCGCCTTCAAACGCCGCTCTTCCTCGCCGGAGCGGTAAGCGCTGACCAGGAAGTACAGGACAATGATCAGCAGGAAGGGCAGAGCTGACAGAAAGTAAGAATCCACGATGTAGGGCTTCAGATAATTGGTAATGGCGTAGGCCAGGCCGAACATCAGGCTCATGAAGGTTGCGCCCACAGGCATCCCGTTGCCGATGGTCGCCGCCGCCATACCAATGAAGCCCCGGTTTGCCGTAATATCCCGGATAAAGAAGTTGTTATAGCCCATGGACAGGTACATACCGCCCAGGCTGCCGATGGCCGCCGCCAGCACAAAGGACAGGGTGTAGATCTTCCGGGGGTTGATGCCCACGGATTCCACCGCCTGGGGATTCTGGCCCGAGGCCCGAATCCGTAGGCCCAGCTTCGTCCGGAACAGCAGGAACCAGACCACAAAGACCATGACCAGGGCAATATAGGTAAACAGGTTGTGTCCGGAGAATACGGCGCCCAGGATGGGAATGTCTTTCAGCAGAGGAATGTCTACGTTGGGCAGGGACAGGCTCTGGATTACACCGGCGGTCGTCGTTTTCGTCCCGGTCAGCAAATAGACCACGAACACCGTACCGGCCGCAATCGACATATTCAGAGAAATGGACATCAGATACAGGTCCACCTTCATGACGAAGGTCGCAAAGCACAGGAACAATGCCAGCACCACGGCGCAGCACATACCCACAAGAATGCCCAGCCATACGTTCTGGAACAGGGCGCTGAATACTACGCCCGCCAGGGCCGAGGTCAGCATCATGGACTCCGCCGCCATGTTCAGCAGGCCGGCCTGCTGGGAGATCGTGGAGCACAGGGCCACAAAGGCAATTGGGGTCGAAATTCGAATCAGGGAGTAGATAAAGTTTGTAATGTAATTGACCATTATGCTGCCTCCTCCTTTTCCGCTTCCGCCTTCCGGGAGATGTTGAAGATCATTCTCCGGCGCGGGCCGCCCAGGAAGTCCTCCGCCGCCACGAACAGAACGATGATCGCAGAGAGCATGGTGACCAGCTCCACGGGAATGTTCGTATTGGCGTTCAGAACTGCCGCCGCCTGGCGGATATAGGCCATGACAAAGGCCGTGACCGGCACATAAATCGGTTTCTTCTTCGCCATGACTGCCGCCAGAAGGCCGTCCATGCCCACGTTTGTCAGCATGGGCAGATAATAGCTGTCATACAGGCCGAAAATCTCAACGGCTGCCGCCGCACCGGCAAACAGGCCGCCGATCAGCTGGGCCGCATACATCATTTTCTTCGCGTTAATGCCGGAGTAAATGGCAAATTGCAGGTTATCGCCGCAGATGCGGATCTTGGTGCCCAGGGGCGTGCGGTAAAAGACCAGAAGTCCGACCAGCGTACCGATAATGGCCACATAAATGCCGCCGGTGAAGTTACTGCCGTTCCAGTACCGGGTAAAGCGCATATTGGCGGGGTAGTTCGACGTGCCCAGCATGGACAGGCTGCGGTCCGCAACGGTCCCCTTCAGAATCCACAGCGCCGCGTACAGGCAGAACATATTCATAATAGTCGAGGTGACCATTTCATGGGCGCCCAGGCGCTCCCGGCCGAAGGCAGGGACCATCAGGATCGCCGCGCCGGTGATCATGGTGACTGCTACAATGATCAGCAGATTCACAATCTTCGGCATTCCCGCCATGGTGTTCACGCCGAAGCTGGTCCCGAAGATCAGCAGCAGCGCCGGGATGGGCGCCAGGTTGATCGCGCCCTCGCCCGCCATGTTCAGGCGGCCCGCCGCGTAAATGTAGCACATTCCCATGCCCGTAAGCAGGTAAGAGGCGTATTTTGCCATGACCTGGCCAAAGCGCCGCTTGGTCATGAACGGGCCGACCATGAAGGTCTTGATGGCCTCGGCCGCGCTGCCGCCGCTCATCAGGACAATAATGACGATACAGATCAAAAAGGCAATGACGATGCCCAGGAAAACCCGGAGGAATTCAAAGAAAGCATCGACGCGTTCAACTTTTTTCAAAACAGGTCCCCCATTTCTTCCGGCGTCATGGTCTTGACGCCCAGCATATACTCGCCCAGCTCATCCACCGTCAGCGCCTTCAGATCCCGGAAGTGCGCGGTGATTCTGCCGCCCCGCATCACCAGCAGCCGGTCCGAGACCTCCATGATCTCGTTCAGGTCGGAGGAAATCAACAGAGAACCATAGCCCTTCTCCCGGGTGTACCGGACCAGCAGGCGGCGGATCAGGTCCGTGGTACCTACGTCAATGCCCCGGGTGGGCTGGTTGGCCAGGATAAAGTTCGCGCCGCTGCAAAACTCCCGGGCAATGATGACCTTCTGGATGTTGCCGCCGGACAGGAACCGCACGGCGGAGCTGCTGCCGGTACAGGCGATCTCAAATTCCTCGATGCACTGGTCCACAAATTTGTTCAGCTCCCGCACATTCAGGAACGGGCCCTTCTTAAAGCGCTTGTTCTCCAGATAAATGGAGGCGATGTTCTCCCGGATGGAGAGGTTCGGCGCAATGCCGTATTTCATCCGGTCCTCGGAAATGTGCGCCAAGCCAAGCTGGCGAATTTCCTTGATATTCTTGCCGCCCGTTTCCGTACCGTTCAGGAAGATTTCCCCGTCGGTCCGGGTCAGCAGGCCGGAAATGATCTCGGAGAGCTCCGTCTGGCCGTTGCCCTCCACGCCGGCAATGCCCACGACCTCGCCAGCTCGGACGCCAAAGGACACATCAGCCAGTACGCGTTTGCCGATATCATTTACATAGTTCAGATTCTTCACCTGAAGAATGGTATCTTCAGGCTTAGCCGTCTCTTTGTTGATCTCCAGGACCACGTCCCGCTCCACCATCATTCTGGAGAGCATGGTGGGATTCAGGTCCTTGATCTCCCCGTGACCGGTGACCCGGCCATGGCGCAGCACTGTACAGCGGTCGCACAGCTCCATGACCTCTTCCAGTTTGTGAGAAATAAAAATGATGCCGTAACCCTGTTCCCGCAGGACCTTCAGCTGCACAAACAGCTCCCGGGTCTCCTGGGGGGTCAAAACGGCAGTAGGTTCATCCAGAATCAGCACCTTCGCGCCGCGGATCAGCGCCTTGAGCAGCTCAACCTTCTGCTTATAGCCAACGCTCAGATCCCGCACCAGCGCATTGGGGTCCACGTCCAGCTGGTACTTTTGGGCCGCCTCGGCTACCATCTGCGCGGCCTTTTTCCCATCGTAGATCTGACCGCGGCCGGGCTCCATGCCCAGCATGATATTGTCCGTAACGGACAGATTGGGGACCAGCATAAAGTGCTGGTGTACCATGCCGACGCCCTTGGCAATGGCCTCCAGGGGGTTAGCAATTTTGGTCTCCTGACCGTTGATATATATCTTTCCCTCCTGGCAGTTCTCGTGACCAAAAAGGACTTTCATCAGTGTTGTTTTACCCGCGCCGTTCTCGCCGATCAGCGCGTGAATCTCTCCCTCATTCACGGACAAGGTAACATCCTTGTTGGCCATAAAGCCATTGGGGTATACCTTTGTGATGCCTTCCATTCTGAGAAGCTCTTGTGGCATTCTTCTCCTCCTCGTCTGAAATGGTTGGGGCGAGTGGCGCAATCCGCCACTCGCCCGTGGGTTTCTATTTCGTTACAACAATCTCTTACTTTGCAGAGAACTCAGCAGTGGGATTGTCACGGTAAGCAGCAAAGGCGTCATAGGTCTCAAAGTCAAAGTAGGAGACAACCTTGAGCTCGCCCTTGGCGATCTTATCGGAGATCTCAGCGATCTTCTTCTGCACGTCCTCGGGGGTGTTCTGCTTGTACCAGTCGTTCTCGACCAGGCCGGTGCCGTTGTCGGCAATGCCGTAGACCCGGTTGCCGGGCTCGATGCCGGTTTCCTCGCCGTTGACGTTGGCCAGAACCTTCGCCACGCAGGACTCGATGTTCTTCAGCATGGAGGTGACCATGGTCTTGTAGCCAACCACGTCGCCAACGGACTCAAAGTAGCTGTACTGGTCGTAGTCGGTACCAATGATGAACTTGCCGCCTTCCACGCCGCCCTTTTCCTCGGCCGCCTGCATAGCGCCCAGAGCCACAGCACCGCCTACGTTGTAAACATAGTCGCAGCCATTGTCCATCAGAACGTTCACGGACTCATAGTCGCCCTGAACCGTGCTTTCACCCATGTAGGTAAGCATCATGTCCACATCCAGGCCCAGCTCCTTGACCGCGTACTTATAGCCGCACAGCCAGCCGGTGCCAAAGTCATTGGTAATAGGAGCATCCCTGTTAATCACACAGCCGATCTTGCCGGTCTTGGTCATCAGAGCAGAGTAAACGCCGACCAGGAAGGAGCCCTCGTTCTGCGCGAAGGAGACACCGTAGATGTTGTTCGTGCCGGTCAAGTCCGCAGAAGCGGCGGTATCGTACATGATGAAAGTAATGTCGGCCCACTCGCCGTTCTTGCTCTTCTCAATGACGGTATCGGAAATGTACCAGGACATACATATGACGTAGTCGTAATGCTTGGTGTCCAGGGCGTCGACCAGGGAGTTGACCGCCTGGGACGTATCGGCGCCGTACTCAACCAGAGTCAAGTCATAGCCGTACTTTTCGACCGCCGCGTTCGCAGCGCGATAGCCCATATCGCTCAGGCCAAAGTCGCCGATGTTAGAACAGTAGTACAGCAGGGTCTTGCCTTCGCCGGGCTTCTTGTCCCCGGAGTTGTCAGGCTCGGTGGGGGTATCCGTCGTCTTGGTGTCCGTGGGCTTGGGGGCATCCGTGGGCTTGGTGTTGCCGGTGCAGGCGGCAAGGCTCAAGCAAAGTGCCAACGCCAGGATGAGTGCCAGTGCTTTTTTCATTTCTTTACCTCCAGATGTTTTTTATTTCGAATGCCTTTGGCATTTGAAATCCAAGTTAAAACATTTTATTCCAAAACTTGTTTTGAAATGTACCGGAAATGCACAGTATGGCTTTTGCCTATTTGGTAATTTCGCCAAACTTCCAGCCTCTGATTTGTTGAATTTGCTTACTTTTCTGTTGTGTTTTGTCGCTTTATTTGTACATTTACATAGTAGCAGGGGGTCAGCGTTTTGTCAAGCACTTTTTCGTTTTGATCATTAAATATAAATTATTGTTCTTTTCTCCTGTTTGATTCTGATCGTTTGTTCGTTGATTTTTCATTTTTTGGTTTTTATTGCACGTTTTAAGCGTTTTTGCCCCCACGCCCCGGTAAATTGGCGTGTCCAAGCAGCTTATTTCTGCATTCCCGTGCAAGCAGTCCGCTTTCTAAACCTCCCGGATCTCGCTGTTGCGCAGGATAAGCCCGTCAATGGGGAACCAGGAATCCGCCAGATCCCCGCAATAGTAGCCCGTTCCCCGCAGGCGCTGAAGGTAATCGAACACGATGCACCCTATCAGGGACTCATAGATCGCGCTGAGGAAAGGAAACGGGCAGGACGGCACGGTCAGGACCCTCTCCGGGCCTTTGAAGGTCTCCTTTGCCGCATCGGTGATGATAAAATAGCGGTACTGCTGCCGGTGCAGGACCGCCTCCACCTCCCGGCAGCGGCTGAAGGAGGGGTTGTTCTGCATACAGAACAGGAAAATCCCGCTGCTGCGGTCCCGGAGGAAATAGTCCACATGGCTCCAGTCCTCAAAATTCTCATACTTTGCGAACTGATTGATGGCCTCGAAGGCCTTGGCCTGGGTAAACCAGGCTGCCGCAAATTCGGCCCCCGCTCCCAGGGCTTCAAAGCAGCTGCACCGGTTAAAGTCCTCTGCCGCCGCCGCAATCTGCCGGTTCAGGTCCGGCAGCAGCGCTTCCCACTGCGCATTCAGCTTTTCCACCGCGTCATAGAAGGCCCTTTGTTCCTCCGCCGAAAGGGCGCCGGTCTTCCGCCCCATCTCCGCCGCGAAGGTCTCCAGAGCCAAGGCGGAGCCCACATAGTTCCGGCTGCCGGGAGCCGTGGCATAGTCCCGGGCACCGAACAGGGCGTCGGATTTGATCTCGGCCAACGTCACGTCCAGAACGAAGTCGCAGCTCCGCGCCAGGTCTGACTGGTTGTTCGCCGTGACCGCCACGGCGATGGCGCCGTTTCTTCTGGCCCGCAGGGCTGCCTCCACACAGCGGGAAACTCTGCCGGAGGTGCTGATGATCAGCACCAGGGTCTCCCCCGGGGCGCCAAACCGGTTTTTGTGGTAGTGACGGGAGAATTCCAGGCAGCTGGGCGTGTCCACCCGCAGGCCGGTCATCGTCTCAAAGGCCTCCCTTGCCGCAAGCGCTGCGCACAAAGAGTCCCCGCAGCCGGTCATTACAATATTCTTTACCTTGTGCAGAAGCGCCTCCGGCACGGCAGCCCGCGCCCGCCCGGGCATCTCCGCCATCAACGCCCGCACTCCGTCGGGGATGCTGTCTACGCTGGCCTTCCATACGGAATCCTTTTGAAAATCCATGGTTTTCCTCCTTTTCATAGAAACGATTTCAAATTGAAGCGCCCTCGGCGCAGATCTCACCCAGCATTTCCTGAATTTCCTCAGGGCTCGGGATGGACATGGGCGCCTCATGGCTGATCGTATAGGCCGCAGAGCAGCAGCCCCAGGCCACCGCCGTCTCCACGGAGCACCCTCTGCGTACCGCCGTGATATACCCCGCATTGAAGGAATCCCCGGCCCCGATCTTATGCAGCTGTCTGACCCGGTGCACCGGAAATTGTGCAAGCGTACCGTTTCTTGCCAAAATTACAGGGTTCGCCCCGTCCCGCACCAGGACGGTTTTCTCCCTTCCGAAGGCAAGGGCGGCCCGGCGCAGGTCGGTGCAGCCGGTCAAGGGGTACAGCTCGTCCGCCCCGGACCCGAAGATCACATCGCTCAGCTCCAGCATCCGCGAAAAAACGGCCCGCCTCCTTGCGTCAAAGCCAAAGGTCTCGGGGCGCAGATTCAGGTCAAAAGAAACCGTCGCGCCCTTCTCCCTGCACCGCTGCACAAACCGCAGCACCTCCCGCTCATGGGCACCGTCCGTCCGCAGCACGATGCCGGTGGTATGGACCCACTGGCAGTCCGCCGGAATCTGCTCCGTCTCTCCCTCCTCAAACAGGCCGCTGCACCCCCCAGGCATCAGCCAGGGGGACATGGTGCGTTCCCCCGTCTCATCCAGGACCACGCACACCAGCAGCGGCCCCATCTCCTTTCGGATCACAAAGGAGGTGTCGATCCCCTCCCCGGTGATCTGCCCCAGGAGCTGCTGCCCGCCGCTTTGGACCCCGATCTTGCTGATGAGCGTGGGCGTCTGCCCAAAGCGGGCCAGAGCCAGCGCCGTGTTCATCACGCTGCCCCCGGGCTGCAAGCTGACGGACGGAGCCTCGCCGCCATCCCCGCTGCCGAACTGCGCAGCGGCGCGTTTAAGCGCCCCATAGGGGATCACCAAATCCCCGTTGAAATCCCCGATACAGTACAGTCGATTGTTCATAGCGCACCTTCTTTCTGAGATGATTGTACGGTTTCCCCTTGCGCTTGAATAGGACATATGTCATAATAAAAAGAAAAAGGAGACTTCTATGCGAATTCGTCAGAAAAGCAGCGAATGGGTGCTGAAGCAATACCGGCACCTGGCGCATCTGGACCTATGGATGCGGTATCAGCCCGAATTATGTGCCTGCGCCTCAGGGGAGGCTCTGTTTCTGCCGGAGCAGAGCAGCCAATTCCTCTTTTTCGTTCTGTCCGGCCGGTTGTCTGCGGCGGTGTCCAACGCGGGAGGCGGCGAGATCATTCATATCTTCTGCGGTCCGGGGGAGGTGCTGGGGGAGGTCGAGTTTTTCCTGCACCGGCCCAGCTTTTCCACCGTCACCGCTCTGTCCTCCTGCGCCTTTTTGCGGATCTCCGTGTCGCGCTGCCGGGACGCCATCAGCGGGGACCCCGAAATGCTCGGCTTTCTGGGGGAAAACCTGGCGAAAAAGCTGGTCTCCACCGCGCAGAACAGCGCCCGGAACATTCTGGCCCCCCTCAAGGCGCGGCTGGCCGTCCGCATTCTGGCAGTGGCGCAGGGCGGGGTGTACCGAGAGAGTCTGGTGCTGCTGGCGGACTATTTTGGGGTCAGCTACCGTCACCTTCAGCGCCTGCTGCACGGCTTTATGCAGCAGGGCGTTCTGGAGCGCCAAACCAAGGGCGTTTACAGGGTCAAGGACCCGGAGGCCCTGCATCGCTGTGCGGAAGCCGCCGAAAAAACCGACTACGAATAGTCCTACGCACCGGACCGGTGCGCAGGGCGAGTTCCCAAACATTTTGTTTGTTCTATTTGCCCGGATTTTGCTGCAACCGCCGTGCCCCCTTTCGGAGATTGGACAACTTCGCCAAATGCGCCCCCTCCCTCCTGTGCAGTTCCCCGCTTCTCTTTCGTTTTCCGTTTTTACCGATTGCCTCTTCCTGTAGGCCGATGTGCACATACCCGCAGGCGGCTTTGGGATTTATCGTTAAACGGGTGATATTGTTCGAATTGTATGTTCAATTCAAGCCATTCGCACTTTTCACCTTTCAAATTTTAACATTTCTTGTCCCATTTTAGACTATTTTTGCGAATTATCATTGACAGCCCCGCCCTCCCCCGGTTATAATGAACTTAGTTCGCAAGCAAATCACTTTTTCGGGATGGAGTTGATATAAATTGAGCAACGCATACCGTCTGGACCAGATTTACTCCTACCTCATGACCAACAAAAGCGCCACCGTGGAGGAGCTGTCCCAGTCCTTCCGCGTCACGCCCATGACCATCCGCCGGGACCTGCTGGTGCTGGAGGAAAAGGGCCTGATCAACCGCCGTAGAGGCTCGGCCCAGATCATCGAGTCGCAGGTCAACACCGGGGATTTCTTCCAGGATGAGAAGCGGCGCATTGCAAGGAAGGCCGCAGAATTTATTACGGAGGACATGGCAATTCTTCTGGATTCCGGCACCACCACCGGGGCCCTAGTAGACTATATGCTGGAGCGCGACCCCATCAAGAACGTGAACTTTGTGACCCACTCCCTCAGCCACGCCATGCACCTGTCCTCGAAATACTCCGTCTCCATTCCCGGCGGCGCCATTTTGCCGGAATCTCACTTCATCATCTGCTCCGATGTGGAGGGCTTTTACCGCTCCGTCAATGCGGACCTTGCCTTCCTAGGCAGCACCGGGGTATACAACTGCTCCGGCCTTACCATCGGCTACCCCATTGAGCTGGGCTCCAAGAAGGCCTCCGCCCAATGCTCCCAGAAGCGGATCGGTATGATGAATTCCTCCAAATATTACCGCCGGGGTATTTATGTGTTCTGCGATTTTCAGGATCTGGACACGCTGATCACCGTGGAGACCGAGGAGAACCGCCCGGAGCTGGACCGCATCAGCAAGCTGGGGACGGAAATCATCCTGGTATAAAGAAAAACCTCCGTTTGAAGCCGGGCCCGGAAGGGCATAATGGCCTCAAAAGGAGGTTTTTCCATGGTAAAAGGGATTTCCCGCCAGGTGATCGTGGTCCGGTCCCCGGACCCCAAGCTCTTTGAGCAGGCAATTTTCATTCTCCGGGCAGACGCCCTGGGCAGGGAAGGGGTCTCCGACCGGGCCATTCTCCGCCAGGCGCGGCAGACCGCCGAGGACTACGTCCGCCCCGGCCGGCGCCGCAGGCTCACCGGCGCCCTGTGGGCTGCGGCGGGCGGCGCCGTTACGGGCCTGTGCTGGCTGCTGACCGCATTACTTTAGCAGCCGCTTGGCAAGCCCCCGGTCCAGAGCATGGAACAGGATGCTCCCCAGGACCAGCAGCACCGCTGCCTCCCCCAGGAACACAAACAGGGCGTTCATACCGAACACGCCCCAGCTGAACCGGTCCGCCAGGCACAGGGTCAGCTCCAGCCCCACCAGAGGGGCATTCCACAGGGCGGGCATCAGCAGGCCCAGCAGGGGTAGGCCCAGCACCCGCTTACCCCGGAGCTTCCACATACAGCCGGTGGCCAGGAAGGTAGCCGCCGTCCCCACTAGGAAGTCGAAGGGCAGGGCCCCGATGCTGCTGAGGTTGAACAGCAGGCACCCCAGGCTCAGCCCATAAATGGACGCCGGGGTGAAGAAGGCAAAGACGCACAGGGCCTCGGACAGCCGGAACTGCACCGCCATGGTGGCGGAATCCGGCCAGAGCAGGTTCTGGGCATAGGTCAGTGCCACATAGATGGCAGCCAGCAGGCCGCCCTGGACAATTTGCTTGGTGTAACGCTTCATTTGGTTTTCCTCCGTCTTGGCAGCCGGGCAAATAAAAAATGGGCGCAGAATGCGCCCATCTGACCGAACCCGGCATTCCCTAGTTTTGTTTATAGACAGGATGGTCACGAACTGTCTTATAAGGATTGGTCTATTATAGACCAAATCCCCCCGTTTGTCAAGGCATCTCCTGCCAGAATTCCAGCTCCCGGACCTTTCGGAAGCCCAGACGGGTATACAGGGCCATGGCCCGCTCGTTTTCCAGGGCGCAGCGCACCTGGAGCCGGTCGCACTCCGCCGTTCCGGCCAGAGCCGAGAGCACCTGCGCCCCCATGCCGGGGCGGAAGGCGGCCAGCAGCTCGATCTCCGGTCCCCGCACCTGCCCCGCGCCGACGGTCTCCCCTTCCAGGGTGACAAACCAGCCGCCGCCTCGGGCCAGCAGCTCCCGCAGCTCCCGGGACCCCATGGTGGAGGCGCAGGGCACCCCGGCCATGGCCCCGTTCATTCTCCGCCGGTATTCCTCCCCACGCTCCGGGGTCAGGGGCTCCGGCACCGCCAGGGTCCGGGGCAGGGCCCGCCGGTCCCCCTCCAGGAGCCACACCCGGCAGTAGCCGGGCCAGCCCGCCGGGACGCCTGGGCCCCGGGCGTAGAGTCTCCGGGCTCCCGCCATACGGCAGACCCGGGCGCAGTCCTCCAGAAGCGCCTGCTCCTCCCCGGGCCGGGCCCCCAGCAGGAGGATATAGCCCGCCCCGCTCACGGGAATTTCCCGCAGGATCAGGCTCGCCGTACCATGCTCCGTTGTGAAAAAAGGAAGATTCTCCATAAGTCCCCCACTCCCCCAGGGAAGAACAAAAATACCCCGGCCCGGGCCACATCCGGTCGGTCCGGGGGGCTTGACGTCTGAGGCCGCCGCACCGAAGTGCGGCGGCCCTTTCATTGTACCAGATCCTCTGCCCGAAGGCAAGCCTCAGGGCTCTGCCGGAGCGGCGGGGTCCAGAACCACGTCGTGCTCGGAGCGGAAGTGATGGTCCACGATCAGTCCCCGGGGGCACAGCTGGGCGCACAGGCCGCAGGAGTTGCACTTCTCGGGATCGATGACCGCCAGATTCTTCACCACATGCACCGCCCCCTGGGGGCACTTTTTCTCGCACAGGGTGCAGCCCAGGCAGCCGATCTCGCAGCCGCGCCGGGTCACGGAGCCCTTTGCCGTGGAGGCGCAGGCAATGGTAATGTCGCTGTGATAATCCACCGGGACGATCAGCTGCCGGGGGCAGGCCTTTACGCATTGCAGGCAGCCCACGCACTTGTCCTCGTCCACCTTGGCCACGCCACCCACCACATGGATGGCGTCGTATTTGCACACCTTGGTGCAGTTGCCGAAGCCCAGGCAGCCGAACTTGCAGATCAGCGGCCCCCGACCGGCGACCTTTGTGGCCGCCAGACAGTCGTGCATTCCCTCATAGGGGCCCTTGAGCCCGGTAAACTCCGTGTTTCCCGAGGCATGAGGGCCGCTGCACCGGACAAAGGCCACCTGCCGGGCCACTTCCTTGGCCTCCACGCCCATGATCTTTGCCATTTTCTGGGCCGCTTCATTGCCGCCGGAGCTGCATTTGCCGATCTCCGCCCGGCCCTCCAGGACCGCAGCGGCATAGGCCGCGCACCCGGCAAAGCCGCAGCCGCCGCAGTTGGCCCCGGGGAGCGCCTCCTCCAGCTGCCCCAGCCGGGGGTCGGTTTTGACATAGAACACCTTCGACGCCACGGCCAGCACCAGGCCAAACACCAGGCCCATGCCGCCCAGGACGCAAATCGCCAACAAAATCGGATTCATCGCCGCACCTCCTAAAAGATCTTCAGACCGGAGAAGCCCATAAAGGCCAGGGCCAGAAGTCCGGCGGAGACCAGGGCAATGGGGAAGCCCTCAAAGCTCTTGGGGCAGTCCGCCTGGTTCACCCGCTCCCGCACGGAAGCGAAGAGCACAATGGCCAGCGTAAAGCCCAGGCCGCCCGCCGCACCGAACACCACGGATTGCAGGAAATTGTAGTTCTTCTGCACATTCACCAGGGCCGCGCCCAGGACGGCGCAGTTGGTGGTGATCAGGGGCAGATAAATGCCCAGCGCCTGGTACAGGGTGGGGACGCTCTTCTTCAGGAACATTTCCACCACCTGGACGATGGCGGCAATGATGAGGATGAAGGCCACGGTCTGCATATACTCCAGCTTCAGGGGAATCAGCAGCCAGGCGTTGGCCGCCCAGGTGGCGGCAGAGGCGATGGCCATGACGAAGGTCACTGCCAGGCCCATGCCCAGGGCGGTATCCATCTTCTTCGACACGCCCATAAACGGGCAGATGCCCATGAACTTCACCAGAATGAAGTTCTCCGTGAGCACGGCGGTGAGAACAATGGCTAAAATCTCCTTCATTTCGCAGCCGCCTCCTTTTTCTTTTCATCCCGCTCCGCCAGCTTCCGGTTCAGCCACTGGGACCCGGCGATCAGGCACCCCAGGGTGAGGAAGCCGCCGAAGGGCAGAACCATCAGCAGGGCGGGATACTGGCTGGGAATGATGCGGATGCCCTCGCCGCCGTTCAAAACGCCGGCGCCGAAGGTCCCGGAGCCCAGCAGCTCCCGGATGATGCACATAATTACCAGCGCCAGGGTATAGCCGATGCCCTGGGTCAGGCCGTCCACCGCAGAGGCCAGCACGCCGTTCTTGGAGGCGAAGGCCTCCGCCCGGCCCAGAATGATGCAGTTGACCACGATCAGGGGGATAAAGACGCCCAGGCTCTCGGACAGGTCCGGGAGGAAGGCCTGGAGCAGCAGGTCCACAATGGTCACAAAGCCCGCGATGATGGTAATGTACGCCGCAATGCGGATGCTGTCCGGAATCACCTTCCGGAGCAGAGAAATAAACACATTGGAGCAGATCAGAATGATGGTCACGGAAATGCCCATGCCCAGGCCGTTAAACAAAGTGGTGGTAATGGCCATGGTGGAGCACATTCCCAAAAGCTGAGCCAGCACCGGGTTCTTGGTGAGCAGGCCCTCTTTCAGCTGTTTCTTGAAATTCATACGCCCGCCTCCTTACTCCAGCGCCCCGGCACAGGCCAGGGCGGCATTCACGCCGCTGGTCACCGCCCGGGAGGTGATCGTGGCCCCCGTAAGGGCCTCCACCGCGCCACCGTCCTTTGCTACCGCCAGGGTGCCGCTCATGCCCACGAACTGCCCCCGGAAGTTCTCGCCCACGGAGGTAGAGGCCGCCGCGTTGGCCCCCAGGCCGGAGGTCTCGGAGTGGCTGATGATGCGGACTCCCGCGACCTTTCCGTCCAGGACCCCCACCATCAGATCGATCTCGCCGCCGAAGCCCTGGGGCTTCACCTCCACGGCGTAGCCCTGGCCCAGGCGGTACACCGCCGCCACGGTCCCCGTCTCATCGGAGAACTGCTCCACCGTCTCCGCCTGGCCGGTCTGGCCGGGAAGCACCGCGGAGATGGCCGCCTGGACCTTCTGAGCCTTCTGCTCTGCAATGCGGACGGCGGTGATATGGTCCACCGCCCCCAGCAGCGCCGCCGTCACGGCGGCGATCAGAAACAGCGTCACGGTCAGGCGTAGGATATAGGAGAGACTTTTTGGGGTTTTCATGCGGTTTTTCCCTCCTTTTTCGGCTTTTGGTAGCCGTATTTCTTCGGCCGCCCCACCCGGTCCAGGAGCACCACGCAGGCGTTCATCACCAGGATGGAGAAGCTCACGCCCTCGGGGATCGCCCCGAAGTACCGGATGGCAATGGTGATCACACCGCAGCCAATGCCGAAAATAGCCTGGCCCCACTTGGTCACCGGAGTCGTCACATAATCCGTCGCCATAAAGAACGCGCCCAGAAGCAGGCCGCCGGACAGAAGCTCATAGGCCGTCCAGGCCAGGCGCTCGTTCCCCCGGGGGAACAGGAAGGCCAGCACCGCCACGGTCCCCAGGTAGCACAGGGGGATCCGCAGGGAGATGACCCGGCGCACCACCAGATAGGCCGCCCCCAGAAGGAGCAGCACGGCGGAGGTCTCGCCGATGCAGCCGCCCACATTGCCCCACAGCAGGTCCGTAAGGCTCGTCTCCGGCAGGGTCCCGGCGTGCAGGGCGGACAGCGGAGTCGCCGCCGTAACGGCGTCCGCAGGGATCCAGGTCATGACCCGGCGCACCGGTGCCGCCCAGGTGCTCATGGCCGCGGGCCAGGAGAACATCAGAAACGCCCGCCCGGCCAGGGCCGGATTCATAAAGTTCTTGCCGATGCCGCCATAGAGCTGCTTGACCACCACAATGGCAAACAGGTCCCCCACGATCAGCACCCAGAAGGGCACGGTGGGCGGGCACACCAGAGCCAGCAGCAGGCCGGTCACCACGGCGGACAGGTCCTGCCAGGTCCCGTCCTTGTGCATCAGCTTGCGGTAGCCCCATTCAAAGAACACGCAGGCTCCCACGGATACCAGCGCCAGGAACAGGGCCCGCAGGCCGAAGAAGTACACGCCACCGGCCAGAGGCAGGCACAGGGCCAGCACCACATCCAGCATGATCCGCCGGGTGGTCAGGGGGCCATGGCAGTGGGGAGAGCTGGAAACCGTCAGCTCATAGAAGTATTTCGTTGTGCTCATGGTTTCGCCTCCTCTTTCACAGCGGGCTTCGGCGCCGGCTTCGGCGGCATGGCGTCCCGCAGCTTCTGCTTTCCGGTGCGGAAGCTCTGCACCAGGGGGATGGTCGCCGGGCAGGTATAGGCGCAGCAGCCGCACTCCATGCAGTCCAGAATGCCCAGGGACTTCATTTCCTCCAGATCGCTCCGGCGCTCCGCCTGATACATGAGCAGGGGCAGCAGGTGCATGGGACACACCTGGGTGCACCGGCCGCAGCGGATGCAGTGGGGCTCGGCGGCGCTGTACCGGTTCTTGTTGCACAGCACCGTCACGGCGCCGGAGCCCTTGATAATGGGCACGGACAGGTCAAACTGGGCGATACCCATCATGGGGCCGCCGGACAGGACCTTGTAAGGGTGCCGCCGGTAGCCGCAGGCCTCCACCAGGTCGTTAAAGGGCGTCCCCAGGGGGACCCAGAAGTTCTTGGGCTCCATCAGATCGTCGCCGGAGACGGTGACGATCCGCTTCACCAGGGGCATTCCCTCATACACCGCGTCGCTGATGGCGGCGCAGGTGGCCACATTGAACACCCCGCAGCCCACAGCCGCAGGCAGCGCCCCGGAGGGCACCTGGCGGCCGGTAATGGCATAGATCAGCTGCTTCTCCGCGCCCTGGGGGAACCGGGCCTTCAGGGGCTGCACCCGAATGCCGCTGCCCTCCTTGATGGTCCCCTGGAACACCCGGATGGCGGCGGTCTTATTGTCCTCGATGGCGATGGTCGCCCCGGGCAGGCCCAGAATCTTCATAATGACCCCGATGCCCCGGAGAATCTTCTCCGGCTGCTCCTGCATGAGCCGGTCGTCGGAGGTGATGTACGGCTCGCATTCGCAGCCGTTGATGATGATGGTGTCCACCTTGCCGATGCCGGAGGACAGCTTCACATGGGTGGGGAAGGTGGCGCCGCCCATGCCCACGATTCCAGCCTCCCGGATAATGGCCATCAGATCCTGGGGCGACAGGTCCTCGATAGAGGCCCGGGGCCGGATCTCCGGACAAAGGGTATAGGCCTTATCGTTGGCGATCACCACGGCGGGAACCATGGTGCCGTTGGGATGGGGCCGGGGCTCCACCGCCGTCACCGTGCCGGAAACGGAGGCATGGACCGGGACGCAGAGGCCCTCTCCGTCGCCGATCTTCTGGCCCAGGGTCACTGCGTCCCCCTTCTTCACCAGGGGCTTGCAGGGTGCGCCGATATGCTGGGACAAGGGGATCACGACCGTGTCCGGCGCCGGGAAATCCCGCACCGGAAGATATTCCGTCTTGGCCTTCTGCCCTTTCGGGTGGATGCCGCCGGAAAAATGGAATGGCATAGGTGCATCACCTCTCTGACTTAGTGCCTTTATCATACACCATTTTCCCGGATTTGTCCACGGGGGATTTGTCAAAAATCACATATTTCCCTGTCAAAACAGCAATAAATATGTTTATATCGATAAATTTTCGCAACTTTTTATCGATATAGTTATTTCTATCGATATGCTTTCACCGAATCCGGGACACAAAAAAATCCCCCGGCCGAAGCCGGGGGATGAAAAAGCAGCCGGGCCGGGACCTACAGCGCCAGTCCCATGGAAAGGAGCGTCTGGAATCCTGCCGTCCTGGAATGAAACCCCTTTGGGTTTCTGCCGAGCTCCACAAAGCCGGCGCTCTGATACAGGGAGAGCGCCCTGGCATTATCCGCAACCACGTTCAGCTCCAGCTGCTCATATCCGGCGTCCTTTGCGCATTGGATGCAGGCCTCCAGCAGGGCGCGGCCTATGCCGAGCCCCCAGAATTCCTTCAGCAGGGCGACGCCGAATTCGGCCCGGTGCCGCAGCTTATAGCACGTCCCCACCGCGTCAACGCCGGCGGTCCCGGCAACCTTGCCGTCCACAAGGGCGATCAGCTCCACCTCTCTGGGGCTCTCCGCCTTCCGCTCCAAATAGCGGCTTTCCTGCTCCGGCGTTAAGCTGCACTCGTCTGGGTAGGTCAGCAAGCAGTCTGTCTCTTCGTGGGTCAGAATAAAGTTTTCCAGCACCGCTTCACCGTCGGAAGTCTCCGCATTTCGAATGTGGATCTCTGTTCCACTTTTGGTCCGGACCCTTTGATCGTATCTCATAGTCTCCTCCCCCGTTAAAGCATTGCGGCTTGCCGCCCTTATTTCCTGCGCCGGGGTCCCTGGGTCCTGCGGTCGGAGGGGATTCGGGACACCGGGCGGCGCTTCTTTTCGTCTGCCCAATCGCTCCGCCGGGGCACGCCGGTGCGCAGCGTCTGCATGACCTCCCGCAGCAGCGGATACCACCCCGCCGCCGTGGGGCGCAGAGGCAGGTCCGCCGTCAGCCAGGTGCAGGGGGTCAGGCGCATGGACTCAAACTGCCCGGCAAAGGCCCGGTCCGCCCCCAGGGCCAGGGCATAGGGCGCCATGTCGTAATAATAGCCCGGATTGCGCAGGACGATCCGCCGCAGCTGCTTGCGGTCCACCGTCATAAAGTACCGGCGCAGGCCCAGAGCGGTTTGCAGCGTCTGCCGCCCGGCATCGCTCCGCCGCCCTCCGTACAGGGTGAGCCAGGCGGCTCCCCCGCTGAGCGCGGCGGCAGCCAGGCTATAGCCGAAGGAACCGGCCGCCGCCCCGGCAAGAAGCAGCAAAGCGCAGGCCGCTCCGCCGAAAATCCGCCGCCGGATGCCGGGATGCAGCACGGACAGGACCGCTCCCTGGATCAGCCAGGCGCACAGCAGCCCCGCCAGGCCGCACAGCGCCGGAACGGGCCAGCGCCCCACGCCGGATGGAGTCAGCAGGTCTCCCGCGGCAATCCCCGCAAACAGGCCGGGGATCAGGCACAGGCCCCGCAGAATCCAGGGCCGCCCGCTCTTGGGGGCAAACTGCCCCCGGACGCCGGGGTCTCCCCGCTGGACCTCCCGGCACAAAGACCGGAACCGCTGGGAAGCGCCGGAGATCACCCAGCCCTTCCCAAACAGGGTCTGGAAGGTTTTCTGCTCAAAGGCGCTGCGCTCGTTGCCCATATCCATCAGCTTGTGAAGGGTAACGTTCCCGTCCCGGGCCATATGGAGGCTCAAATACCCCAGCTGCGCCCAGGTCGCCGTCATCAGCGGCAGGTCCGTCCGCCCGGCCCCGATGCGGCTCACCAGCTCCCCGGCGGTGCAGCCCACCGGAGGCTGCGGCTGCGCCGGGACCCGGCGGGGCCGCGTCCGCAGGCGCAGGGCCCAATACAGGGCCGCCCCCAGGGCGCAGGCCAGGATCGCCAGGCGGTCCAGGGTCAGGGTCTGCCCGGCCGTATGATTCCGGGGAAACACCGCCGGATCCGTCGCCATGGTAAGCGTCAGAGTCTCGTGGTCCTTCAGGGTTGTGCTCAGCTTTCCGGCGATCACCGGGCCGGAAACGGTAATGGTCATGAAATTGTCAATATCCTCTCCGTAGTAGCCGCTGGAGAACACCGGCGTCTGCGTAAAAGCGTCCGGCATGGTCACGGAAAAGGTCAGCTTGTCAATGGGGTATTCCAGGCCGCCGGGCAGCAGAGGCAGAACCAGCTTCCAGCCGGTCTCCGGGCTGACGCACCGGCGCAGGGTATAAGAAATGGTAAAATCCAGCTCCCCGGCAAAGCCGGTCTCGCTGGTAAGCACGGCGGAGGGCACCCCGCCCACCCGCTTCAGCCGCACGGAGGCCCCGTTCACCGTAACCTTGGAGGCCTGGCTCCCCAGAGGGAATACCAGCTGCTCCGCCGTCTGATCCAGGGAGAGGTGGAATTGCAGCAGGACCTGGGCGTCTCCCCGGTCCGAAACGGTCGCCGTGCATTGCGCGGAGGTAAAGCTGCTCTCCGCCGCGGCAGGCAGCGCCAGCAGGGTGCAAAGCAGCAGGGCCAAAGTCAAAGCAAGTAAACGTCGCATTCTGGCGCTCCTTTCATTGGGGTTATATGTTATTGTACCATACCACGGGGATATTTGCAACCGGAACCCTCCGGGAATCGGAGTTCCGTCGGAAGCACAGCAGCCGGTTGCCGCTGTGCTGCGCAAACTGGAAAATGTGCCGAGAGTGTGATAGAATAGAGCCAACAAATCGGAGCTTAGGGAGGGCAACAAATGATCCTTTATTTTTCTGCAACAGGAAACTGCAAATACGTTGCAACTCGGCTTGTACAGTCTGAAGCGCAGGAGCTGCTGTCCATTGTGGATTGCGTCAAAGCAAACAAATATGATTTTGCAGATGTGACCATCGGCATTATTTCCCCAACCTATGACTGGGGGCTGCCGAGCATTGTAAAGGAGTTTTTGGAGAAGG
This sequence comes from uncultured Oscillospiraceae bacterium, assembly GCA_934565775.1. Classification (GTDB taxonomy): domain Bacteria; phylum Bacillota; class Clostridia; order Oscillospirales; family Oscillospiraceae; genus Faecousia. The sequence goes on along the minus strand of CAKTIN010000011.1, from coordinate 531 downwards.
CGTCGTTTCAGACCGGCTACCTGTATTTTGTTGCCACTTACGGAACAACTCCCGGCGCCACCGGGTATATGGCAAACAAGTCGATCCAAGGGCATGAAATTGACGCCTACTACTCCGTTCGAATGGCTGACACTTGGACGCCAATCTTTGATCTCTCCACACCGGAGAAGGTTGCAAAGTACACGAAAAATACGGAGGCGGAGATCGATGCTGTGATTCACGCTGTCGGCCAGCGGCATACCAACCGCCATATGTCTCCCCGCACTCCGGCGTTCCTCACGAAATGGATTGCAGAGCCGATTTATAATAAGGTGCGGAGAACCTCACATTTTCATGTGGAGGACACCTGCATCGGCTGCGGACTGTGTGCAAAGAAATGCCCTGTTCAGGCGATTGGGATGCGGGATATGTTTATCCGCGACAAGGTGCGTCCCTATCGCACAACCAATCTCTATGCTGAAATTCAGCAGAAAATCAAAGAACAGGAGGAATTGCAGCTTGAACAACAGCACAGCAAAGGCAAAGCCTAAG
>CAKTIN010000010.1 GCA_934565775.1 uncultured Oscillospiraceae bacterium | reverse complement strand
ACCGTACCTCTGTACGCCGACGGATGCGAGTTGCTTGTCTCCGGCGCTTTCTTGACGTCTGGCAGCGTGTCAAAAAAATCGTTTTTTGACACGCTGCCCCCCGGTGCGCAGACCATCTGCGCACCGGGGGCTTTTTTAGAATCCAGCCGGGCGGCATTTCCCGGGTCGCCGGGCCGCTTATGCGGCGGAGGTTTTTTTGAACCTTTCGTAATAGGGGGAGGTCCGCTGGCGGTACAGCATCAGAAGGCCCCGGACGCACAGCTCAATGGTCATGGCGATCCACATTCCCCGGAGCCCCAGGCGGCTGACCAGAACGGTGGCCAGGCCGATGCGCACCAACCAAATGCTGCCCAGATTCATCAGGCTGGGGACCAGCGTGTCCCCCGTCCCCCGGAGGGCCCCGGCGGCCACAATGGACGCGCCGAACAGGGGCTCGGCAAAGAGCTCAATGCGCAGCACCTGGGCAGCCAAAGCCCGCACCTCCTGCACCGGAGTCAGCATCCGGAACACCAGGGGGCACAGCAGCATCATCAGAAGCCCGGTGCAGCCCATAAAGAGCGCACCCATGGCAATGGCAATGTTTCCATAGCCCTTGGCCGCCGTTGTCTCCCCGGCTCCCACGCTCCGGCCCACCAGGGTGGTGGCGGCGGAGCTGATGCCGTAGCCCGGCATATAGCACAGGCTCTCGGCGGTCACGGCAAAGGAGTTGGCCGCAATGGACACCGGCCCCAGAGGGGCGATGATCCGGGTGGCGGCTACCATGGCGCTGTTCATGGCGATCTCCTGGACCGCCACAGGCAGGCCGATTTTCAGGGCTTTCTTCAGAATTCTCCCGTCAAAGCGGCCCTTCTCCCGGCGATTCAGCCGGAGCTGCGGGTTATGCAGGCAGCAGCGGGCGGCCATGGTCAGGCTGACCACGGCGCAGGCCAGAGCCGTCCCCAGCCCCGCCCCCAGGACCCCCAGCCGGGGGATCAGCAGGGCGTTGAACAGCACGTCCAGGCCGCACATGGCGGCGTTCAGAATGCTGGGAGTGACCATGTCGCCGCAGCACTGCAAAAAGGAGGAATTCAAAGAATTCAGCTGGGAAAAGGGCAGCATACAGGCAAAAGCCAGGAAATAACGGGAGGCGTCCCTGCGGATCTCCCGGTCGCCGTGGAGCCAGCCCGGCAGGGGGCCGCTGATGGCCGCCCCAATGAGGCACAGCAGCCCCGACACCAGCAGGGCGGTCAGCAGCCCGTGGCGCACCACATTCCGAGCCTCCGCCTCCCGGCCGCCGCCAATATGATGGGCCACCTGGACGGAAAAGCCGGCGGAAATGGCATACGTCACCCCGCCCAGGAGCCAGGTGCTGGAGGCCACCAGTCCGATGGCCGCCGAGGCGTTGGCTCCTAAGTTCCCCACCATGGCGGAGTCGATGTACTGCATGGCAATGGTGGTGATCTGGGTGAGGATCGCCGGGAGGCTCAAGCGCCAGACCTGCCGCACCTGGGGCTTCAGAGTCCCCCACTGCAATTTCCCCATTTTTCTTCCTCCCACCGGCAAAAAGCCGCGAATTCTGTCAAGACAGAGGTAAATGTAACACAAGCAAAGGGAATTGTCAAGCCAAACCGGGAAAGGAACAGTTGCGCCGAGCGGGAGCCTGTGCTACAATACTGCTGTAAGAGAAACCCGCAAAGGAGACAAAGAGCATGGAGATCAACCAGTTCCTTGCGGCCCTGCACACGGCGGAGCGGCTGAAGGATACCCCCCGGCACTGCTACACCTCCGGCGGCCGGCGGGAGAGCGTAGGAGAGCACAGCTGGCGGCTGGCGCTGATGGCCTATTGGGTCAGCGACGAATTTCCCCAGGCGGACCGGGACAAGCTCATCCGGATGTGCCTGATCCACGATCTGGGGGAGTGCTTCACAGGAGATATTCCCACCTTCCAAAAGACCCAGGCCGACGAGGACCGGGAGGCCCGGCTGCTTCTGGACTGGGTGGCCTCCCTTCCAGAGCCCTATGCCGCGGAAATGCAGGCGCTGTACGCGGAGATGGAGGCCCGGCAGACGCTGGAGGCAAAGATTTACAAGGCCCTGGATAATCTGGAGGCCGTGATCCAGCACAACGAGTCGGCCCTTTCCACCTGGGCCGAGAACGAATACGAGCTCAATCAAGTCTACGGCGCAGACAAGGTCGGCTTTTCCCCCTATCTGACCGCCCTGCGGGAGGTCCTGCGCCAGGAGACCCTGGACAAAATTCAAAAGGAGGGCAATCTCTAAATGAATCTGCACCAATTGGTCATCTATGAGCTGTATGTCCGCAGCCACACCCCGGAGGGGACCTTTCGGGCGGTGGAGGGGGACCTGGACCGGATCCGGGCCCTGGGGGTGGATGTGATCTGGTTCATGCCCATCCACCCCATCGGCCAGGCAAACAAAAAGGGCAGCCTGGGCTGCCCCTATGCCAACCGGGACTACCGGACGGTCAACCCCGCCTACGGCACCCTGGAGGATTTCATCCATCTGACCCGGGAGATTCACCGCCGGGGCATGAAGTGCATGATCGACGTGGTGTATAATCACACCTCCCCGGACTCCACCCTGGTGCGGGAGCACCCGGAATTCTTCTACCGCAAGCCCGACGGCGCCATGGGCAACAAGGTGGGAGACTGGACGGATGTGGTGGACCTGGACTATACCGAGCGGGGGCTGTGGGACTATCAGATTGAGTCTCTTTGCTTCTGGGCCCGGTATGTAGACGGCTTCCGCTGCGACGTGGCAAGCACCGTGCCGGTGGAATTCTGGAAGCAGGCCCGGCAGGCGGTGGAGCAGGTGCGCCCCGGGGCCATCTGGCTGGGGGAGAGCGTCCACCTGGATCACATCCGGGCCTTCCGGGAGCAGGGCTTTTACGCCGCCACGGATACGGAGCTCTTCGACGCCTTTGACATTCTGTACCCCTATGATCTCTGGCCCCTGTACGACCGCTGCACCCGGGGGCAGCTGCCCCTGAGCCGGTATTTTGAGGCGGTCAATTACCAGGAGCTCAGCTTCCGGACGGGGTACAACAAGCTCCGCTGCCTGGAAAACCATGACCAGGACCGGGCGGCGGCCCGCTTCCCGGAGCCGGAGGCGCGCCTGGCCTGGACGGCGCTGAGCTACTTCATGAAGGGCGCGACCCTTCTGTACGCCGGGCAGGAGGTGGGCGCGGTCCACACCCCCTCCCTCTTTGAGCGGGAGCCCATTGACTGGTCCGCCGGGGCGGACATGAGCCCGGCGCTGGCGCGGTTCGCCGCCATGAAAAAGCGGCTGCCCATGGACGGGGTGTTCCGGCTGGAGACGGACGACGCCCAGGGAGCGGTCCTGGGCACCTATACCGGCCCCACCGGCCGGGCCCTGGGGCTGTTCCCCCTGGCCGGTCAGGAGGCGGAGCTGCCTGTCCCCCTGGCGGACGGCGACTATCCCGATCTGATCTCCGGGGCACCGGTGGCCGTCCGGGACGGGCGGGTCCGGTTCCGGGCCCCGGTGGTCCTGATGCCGTAAGCCTGGGCTCCAAAGCCCGGCAGCAGGGCGCTGCCGCAAAGGATTTGCTGCAAAAATTCCGGCCCTGGAGGGCCGGAATTTTCTTGCGGACCGGTTGCATTCCTCTGTCTATTGCGCTATACTTGAACTGTTCAAAATTGAACTAGTTAGGAGGGGAGGCCCTTGACCCCCAATGCCTGTCAGATCTACACCTATGCCCGGAAGCTCCGGGACGCCTACGGGGCGGCCATGGAGCCCCTGTGCCGGGAATTTTCCCTGTCCCAGCCGGCGGCGGAGATTCTGCTGTTTCTGGCCAACAACCCCGGGCTGGACACGGCGAAGGACATCTGCACCTATCTCCGGCTGAAGCCCGGGCTGGTGTCGCTCCACGTGGAGGCTCTGGTCCGGGAGGGCTACCTGGCGCGCAGCACCGCACCGGGGGACCGGCGGCGGTGCCCCCTGGTCTGCACGGAGAAGGCGGCGCCTGCCATCGCCCGGGGCAGAGCCCTTCAGGCCGGATTTTCCGCCAGCCTGGTCCGGGGGCTGCCCCCGGAGGCCCTGGAGGGCTTTCTGCGCTGCCTGTCCGCCATGGAAGAGAACTTAAATCAACTGACTGCCGGAGGTAGCCGGAAAAAGGAAGGAACGCCCCATGAATCAAGATAAGGAATTTCTGGGCCGGGAGCCCATTGGCAAGCTCCTGGTCAAGCTGGCTGTGCCCACGGTCATCGCTCAGCTGGTCAATATGCTCTATAATATTGTAGACCGCATCTACATCGGCCATATGCCCGGGGACGGGGATCTGGCCCTCACCGGCGTGGGGGTCTGCCTGCCCCTGATCATGATCGTCTCCGCCTTTGCCGCCTTTGTCAGCTCCGGCGGCGCTCCCCGGGCCTCCATCGCCATGGGCAAGGGGGATCACCGCCAGGCCGAGCAGCTGCTGGGCGGTTGCTTCACCATGCAGGTGGGCATTTCCCTGGTCCTGACGGCGGCCCTGCTGCTGAGCAGCAAGGCGCTGCTGCCGGTTTTCGGCGCCAGCGAAAATACCATCGGCTATGCGGCGGACTATATGCAGATTTACGCCCTCGGCACCCTGTTCGTGGAGCTGACTCTGGGGCTGAACGCCTTTATCACCGCCCAGGGCTTTGCCACCACGGGAATGCTGACGGTGCTTCTGGGGGCCGTGGTGAATATTGTGCTGGACCCCATCTTCATCTTTGTGCTGCACATGGGGGTCCGGGGCGCGGCCCTGGCCACGGTGCTGTCCCAGGGGGTGTCCTGCCTGTGGGTGGTGTGCTTCCTCTCCGGGAAAAAATCCATCCTGCGTCTGAAAAAGGAGAATCTCCTGTGCAGCCCCAAGCTCCTGCTGCCCTGCGTGGCCCTGGGCCTGGCCACCTTTATCATGCAGGCCAGCGAGAGCGTGATTACCGTCTGCTACAATTCCTCCCTGCTGAACTACGGCGGGGATGTGGCCGTGGGAGCCATGACCATCCTCTCCAGCGTCATGCAGTTTGCCATGCTGCCTCTACAGGGCGTGGCCCAGGGGGCCCAGCCCATTACCAGCTACAACTTCGGCGCAGGAAACACCCAGCGGGTGCGGAAGAGCTTCCGCCTGCTGCTGGCGGTCTGCCTGACCTATTCCACGGTCCTGTGGGGGGCCATTCAGCTCTGGCCCGGGGCCTTCGCCCGGATCTTCAGCCCCAATGAGGCGCTGGTGGCCTTTACGGCCCGGGCTTTACGGGTGTACTGCGGGGCGCTGCTGCTCTTCGGTATTCAGATTGCCTGCCAGATGACCTTTGTCTCCATCGGCAGCGCCCTGTGCTCCATCTCCGTGGCGGTGCTGCGGAAATTCGTTCTTCTCATTCCCCTGATCTATATCCTGCCTGCCCTCCTGGCGGACAAAACCATGGCCGTCTATACGGCGGAGCCCGTGGCGGATGTGCTGGCCGTGACCTTCACCTCCATCCTCTTCGCCGTGCAGTTCCGCAAGGCGCTGAAGGGTTTGGCCGGTCCCCAGGGAAAAATTACTTCCAACTCTTGACGGAATTTGCGGAAAACCGTTGCAATCTCTCCCTAAATCCGCTATAATGGCAGAAGATCGACGCGCAAAAGGAGAGACGCTTTATGGAACAGAGAAAAAAGCGCTGGGGAGACCGGCGGGACGGCTATCTTCTGCGGGACATCCCCGCTCTGAATCAGATGATGCCAACGGTCATGCCCAACCGGGCGGACAACGAGGCGTTTATCAGCGTGGATATTGATCTGCGTCCCCTGGACGCGTATCTGGAAAAGGTGAATCAGGGCCGGGCGGAGGATAAATACACCTACTTCCACCTCATCAGCGCCGCCATTGCCAAGTGCTTTGTTCTGCGTCCCCGGATGAACCGGTTTATCGCCAACAACCGGCTGTATCAGCGGAAGGATCTGTCCGTGGCCTTTGTGGTCAAGAAAAAGTTTGAGGACAAGTCCGAAGAGGGCCTGGCCATGGTGCAGTTCGACGAGAAAGACACCCTGGAGAGCTATCACAGCAAGATCATGAAGATCATCCATCAGACCCGCCGGACGGATGTGAAGGACACCTCCTCCGGGGCGATGGACATTCTGGTGAAGCTGCCCCATTTCCTGACCACCTTCATTATCAAGTGCGTTCTGGCCCTGGACCGGCACGGCCGGGCCCCCATGGCCCTCATCGGGACGGACCCCAATCACGCGGCCATCTTCCTGAGCAATCTGGGCTCCATCGGCCTGGAGTGCGGATACCACCACCTGGTCAATTGGGGCACCAACTCCTGCTTTATCGTGGTGGGGAAGAAGCACTGGACCAAGACCTTCTTTGCCGACGGCTCCGAGGACCTCCACGAGGTCATTCCCCTGGGCATCACCCTGGACGAGCGGATCGCGGACGGCTATTACTATTCCGGCACGGTGGCTCTGGTGAAGGAGCTGCTGGCCCATCCGGAGCTTCTGGAGCTCCCGGCGGACACCCCCGTGGAATACGCCATCCGCCGGTAAACAGCAGACTCAAATCGCAACAAAAAGCACGAAGCCCGCTGCATATCAGCGCCGGCTTCGTGCTTTTTCTGTAAAAAATCGGGCATCGATTGCTTCTCTACGGTGCCTCCTGCTCCAGCAGGTCCTTCAATGTTATGCTCTCCAGGTAGGCGTCAATCCGCCGGTCCAGCTCCTGCCACATGGGCAGCGTCCTGCATTGCCGGGACCGGGGGCAGGCAGGCTCCTCCCCGCAGTCCAGGCAGGCCACCGGCGCCAGGGAGCCCTCCGCACACTTGAGAATGCTCCCCACCGTGCAGGTCTCTGGGTCCACCCCCAGGCGGTAGCCGCCGTTCTTCCCCCGCAGGCCCGTCACCAGTCCCTCCCGGGACAGGGCCTTGATGATCGCCTCCAGATATTTCTCCGAGATCTCCTGCCGCTGGGCAATCTCCCGAAGGGGGACATAGTCCTGCGTCCCCTGCTCCGCCAGGTCCAGCATCACCCGCAAAGCGTAGCGGCCCTTGGTCGAAACTCTCATGCTTCCCCTCCTGCCGCGGCCCGTCCGGCGGCATAGGCCGTGGCCCAGGCGATTTGCAGGTTAAAGCCCCCGGTGTAGCCGTCGCAGTCTAAAAGCTCCCCGGCAAAATACAGCCCCGGCACCAGCCTGGAGGCCATGGTCTTGGGGTCCACCTGCCGGACGCTGACGCCGCCGGAGGTCACAATGGCCTCCTCCACCGGCCGCTTGCCCCGAATCTTGACCTGATAGCTCTTCAGAATCTCCAGCAGCGCCCGCCGCTGCCCCCGGGTCACCCCGTTGGCCTGCATCTGCGGGTCGATCCCGGCCCGGCGCAGGACCACGGGGATCAGAGACCGGGGCAGCAGATCCGTCATGGCGTTTTCCATGGTCCGGTTCTGATACTGCTCCAGATCCCGCAAAAGCCGGGCGTCCAGCTTGGCCTCGTCCAGGGCCGGCTTCAAATCGATGGAAAATATGTAGCTGTCGCCCTTGCGCATATGGGCGCTGGCGCTGAGCACCGTGGGGCCGGACAGGCCGAAATGGGTAAACAGCAGCTCCCCGAAGTCCTGATAAACCACCTTGCCCTTCTGATTGATGAGCCGCACCGCCACATTACGCAGGCTGAGCCCCTGCAGCTCCTGGCAGTCCCGGCCCTCGGCCTCCAGGGGCACCAGAGAGCCCGTGGGCTCCACGATCTCATGGCCCAGCTCCCCGGCCAGACGGTAGCCGTCCCCGGTGGAGCCGGTGGTGGGGTAGGAGCAGCCCCCGGTGGCCAGGATCACCCGGCGGCAGGGATAGGTGCGGCTGTCCGTCTCCACGGCGCACACCGCCCCGTCCCGGGTGCGGAGCTTCGTCACCCGGCCCCGCTCCACCCGGACCTGCCGGGCCTTCATCTCCCGCTCCAGGGTCTCGATTACCGTGGCAGCCCGGTCCGACTGGGGAAAGACCCGGTTGCCCCGCTCCACCTTTAGGGGGCAGCCCCGCTCCTCCAGCCAGGCCATCATCCGCTCCGGCGGGAAGGCGCTCATGGCGCTGTACAGGAACTTCCCGTTGCGGGGCACGTTCCGCAGCACCTCCTCCGCAGAGCAGGCATTGGTCACATTGCACCGGCCCTTGCCGGTGATGTTCAGCTTTTTCCCCAGGCGGTCCCCCCGCTCCAGCAGCAGGACCTGCGCCCCGGCCCCGGCCGCTGTGCAGGCCGTAAACATTCCGGCCGCGCCGCCGCCAATGACAACGATCTCATACATGACCCTCGCCCTCCGTTCCAGCGCACCGCAGCGCCTTGATCTCCTCCGGTGTTAAGTACCGCCAGGCCCCCGCAGGGAGCCCGCCCAAGGTCAGAGGCCCCTCCGCCACGCGCTTCAGCCGCCGGACCGTCAGCCCCGCCAGCTCGCACATCCGCCGCACCTGGCGGTTCCGGCCCTCATGAATGGTCACCTCCAGGGAGGCCTCCGCCCCCCGGCGGCCCAGCAGCCGCACCTCCGGCGGCGCAATCCGGTAGCCGTCCAGCACCACGGGCCGGGCCAGGAGCGTCTCCTTCCCCGGCGCATATCCCGAAACCAACACCCGGTAGACCTTGTCCACCCGGTGGGACGGGTGCATCAGGGCGTTGGCCAGGGCGCCGTCGTTGGTCAGCAGGAGCAGGCCCTCGCTGTCCATGTCCAGCCGCCCCACCGGCACCACCTTACAGCCGCATCCGGCGATGAGCTCCCGGACGGTTTTCCGCCCCCGTTCGTCGCTTAGGGTCGTCACATACCCCCGGGGCTTATGCAGCATCAGATACACCGGCTCCGGCGGCTCCGGCAGAGGTCTGCCGTCCACCAGCAGCACGTCCCCCGGCTCCGCCGAATCGCCCAGAGCGGCCGTTTCCCCGTTCCGGGTCACCCGGCCCGCCCGCAGCAGCTCCTCCGCCGCCCGCCGGGAGCACAGCCCCCGGGCGGCAATGATCTTCTGAATTCGCTCCAATTTATCCTCCTGTTCCGGCGGAAACTCCGGCGCCGTAGCGCACGGGGATCTTCCCCACCGGCTTCCCCTCCAGCATCAGGTACACAAAGCCCGCGTCCGCCCCGGCCTCCACCGGGCCGTACACAAACCCTGCCCCGGGAACCAGAAACTCCACGGTCTCCCCCTGGGCCAGGGCAAAGGAAAAGCCCTCCGCCGCCACCAGGGGCACCGCCGTCGCCCGGTGCATCCACACCTCCACCGTGCCCACCGTCTGCCCGGGCTCCACCAGCTCCCGCTGGGAGAACTGACCGAAGCCCCAGTTCATCAGGCGGATGTGGTCGTTCCAGTCGTCCGGGGCGTTGAGGCTCACGGCAATCAGCCGCCGCCCCTCCCGTCGGGCGCTGGAGACCAGGATCCGCCCGGCTGCCTTCGTATAGCCGGTCTTGACCCCCTCCGCGCCCTCCAGGCGCCAGAGGAGCTTATTGTGGTTGGTAAGGACCCGCTCCCCGATCCGGACGGATTTTGCCCCCACGATCCGGGCAAACGCAGGCTCGTCCATGGCGCAGGCCGCCAGCCGGGCCAGATCCCGGGCGGTGGAGTAGTGCTCCGGGCTATCCAGGCCGTTGGGGTTGGTAAAATGGGTCCCGGTCAGCCCCAGCCGCCGGGCCTCGTCGTTCATCAGCGCCGCAAAGCCCTCCACGGTCCCGCCGCAGTAAATGGCCAGGGCCACCGCCGCGTCATTCCCGGAGTGGAGCATCATGCCATACAGCAGCTCCTCCACGGTCAAAACCTCCCCGGGCCGCAGGTACACGGAGGAGCCCTCGATGCCCACGGCCTCCGGCATGATCCGCACCCGGTCGGAAAGGTTGCACCGGCGGCACACCACCAGCGCCGTCATCATTTTTGTGGTGCTGGCAATGAGGCTCCGGCGGTCGGCGTTTTTCTCATACAGCACCCGGCCGGTGGCCGCGTCCATAAGGATCGCGCTCTCCGCCGACACTCCCAGGGCCTGGGCTCTGGGTAGGAAAAGCAGGGCGGCAGCAAAAAGGGCAGCCGCCCTGATCCAAAATCGTTTCAATTCGCATCACCGCCCCTAGGATACCCAGAGGCGGGCGGATTATTCTGCCGCGGGCTCCTCCGGCTTGGCCTTGCGGCTGTCCAGGAAGGCGCAGAGCTTGTCCAGGGTATCCGGAAGCATCTCCACCACCCGGTCCACGGTGGTGCTGGGGGGCGCCGCCACCGGCAGCATCCGCACATTGCCCTCCTTAATGACCAAAAAGCCCAGAGGGGTAATGGTCACGCCGGTACCCACGCCGCCGCCGAAGGGATTCGCCTGGCTATTGGGGCGCTTGCTCACAAAGTCCGAGCCGCCGCCCCCCAGGCCAATGCTGACCTTGGAGACCGGCAGGATGGTCACGCCGTCCGGCGTGGTAATGGGGTCCCCCACTACGGTACTGACGTCCACCATTTCCTTGAGCTTGGCAATGGTCGTCTCAATCATATTGGGCAAAGGATGACTCATGTTTTCTGCACCGCCTTTTCTTCTTCACGTTGTTTGCGTTTTTTCTTCACTTGCAGGAAGGCCTTCAGCGCCCGGAGGCCGTAATGCACCCCCAGACCCAGGACCCAGCCCACGGTAATGGTCACATACAGATCGGCAAGGATCGCCGTGGACCCGCCGGTAAAGTCGCACTGGACGTTGATCTCCCGCTTACGGATCCGGAACCAGCGCTCCAGATGGGGCATCAGATTGCCTACTGCCGCCCAGGCCTGGCCATAATGCAGCGCCAGCTCGCAGGGTTCTCCCCCGGCGAAGGTCACCTTCAGCACCAGCCGCCGCAGCAGCAGTCTGCGCCGGAACGCTCCCAAAAAGCCCGCCACCGGCTCCAGCAGGGGCAGAAAATCCAGCACGCTGCCGCCCTTTTTCTCCGGGGCGGGGGTCTGGGCCGCAGGCTTCTTCTCTTCGGCGGATTTCTTTGCCTTTTCCGCCTTCTCCGCCTGCTTTTTTGCCGCCTTTTCTTTCTTCTTCCGGGCTTCCTTTTCCTGCTGCTTGGCCGTCTTTTTCTTCTTCGGAAGGATGCCGATCCGCATAGGACCGACTGCAAGCTTCAGGCTCACCCCGTCCTCATCGTAGCGCACGCGGGCTCCCACCGGCAGCAGCGCAAGGGCCGCCAGCACCAGCAGGACGATCAGCAGGGCCTTCACGGCTGCTCCTCCCGGCTGGGGGCATTGGGGTCCGCAGCCGCCTCCAGCTCCGGCAGCTCCTCCAGGGAGCGCAGGCCGAAGGTCCGGAGGAAATCCGGCGTAGTCCGGTACAGAATGGGCCGGCCCGGCACGTCCAGACGGCCGCACTCCTCAATGAGCTTTTTGTTCAGCAGAGCCCCCACGGAATAGGAGCTGTCCACCCCCCGGATCTGCTCCACATAGGCCTTGGTGGTGGGCTGATAATAGGCAATGACCGTCAGCGCCTCCAGCTGGGAGGCGGAGAGCTTCGGGGGCTTCCGGGTTTCCAGCGCCTTGGTCACATATTCCGCCATCTCCCCGGCGGAGCAGAGCTGATAGGCGTGGTCCAGCTGCACCAGTCGGATCCCCCGGCGCTCATAGGCCAGCCGGTCCCCCAGGCCCTGGCATACTCGCTCCATTTCGTCCGGGTCCACCTCCAGCGTCTGGCACAGGCGCGCGCACTCCACCGGCTCCCCGGCGGCAAAGAGGATGGCCTCCACGGCGCGTTCCAGTTCTTCAGGTTCCAATGGGGTCCTCTCCTTCCTCGCCATCGGGCATTTTCAAAAAGCGAACCAGCACGGTCTCGCCCGTCTCGATCAGATCTACGCACCGGGTCCGGCACAGCTCCAGAATCGCCAGGAAGGTGGCTACCACCTCCGACCGGCTGCGGCTCTGGGCGAACAGGTGGTCCACCTCCGCGTCCCCGTACAGCGCCAGCTTTTGCAGCACCTCCCGGGACTTTTTGGACACGGGATACCGCTCCACTCCCACAATCCCGGCGAAATTGTCCGCCGAGGGCGGCAGCTGCCGCTGGCTGCGCTCCGCAATGGAGGCAAGGGCCCGAAGCAGGTCCTTCCAATCGTGCTGATAGCGGTAGGTCCGCTCCTTTCGCAGGGGCTCCGGCTGCTTGGGAAACAGGCAGCGTCCGATCTCGCCCCGGGCCTCCAGAAACTGGGAGGCCGTCTTGAGCTTTTCAAAGATTTCCTTCCGCTGCCGCTCCTCCAGGGAGCGCCGCAGAAGCTCCATTTCGTTCTGCGCTTCCTCCTGCTCGCTGGCAGACAGAAGCATCTTGGTCTTAATGAGCATCAGGTGGGAGGCCATGGTAATGAACTCGCTGGCGATCTCCATGTCCAGGCGTTTCCGCTCGTCCAGGTAGGCCAGGTACTGCTCCAGGATCGCCGTAATGCTCACGTCCTGAATTTCAATTTTATTCTTGCTCAGCAGGAGCAGGATCACGTCCAGAGGCCCCTCAAAGTCCTCCAGCCCCGCATCCCGGGACTTTACGACGCTCTCCAGATGATACTTTGGTTCTTCCATCGCCGCACCTCAGGCCAGCAGGCGGCTCAGCACCTGGAAGGGCCAATCCGTCGCCCACAGCAGGCCAGGCACCAGCCCGCTCTGCAGCGCCTGCAGCGGCCCGTCCAGCACACCCAGAAACAGCAGCAGCATCAGCACCAGCATCCCATAGCGCTCATAGCGCATCAGGCCCCAATAGGCCTTCTCCGGGAGGACCAGGAAGAAAACCTTAGACCCGTCCAGAGGCGGGATGGGGAACAGGTTGAATACCGCCAATCCGGCGCTGAGGCCCCCGCAGACCAGCAGGAAATTCGAAACATAGGCCCAGCCCATTTTATACCCGGAATAGGCAAAAATAAACCGGGTCACGCTGTTCAGCAAAAACAGCACAATCGCCAGCAGCACATTGGACACCGGCCCCGCCAGGGCGGTCAGCCCCATGCCCAGCTTTGGGCGGCGGAAGCGCCGGGGATCGATCGGCACCGGCCTTGCCCAGCCGAAGCCGCAGGCGATCATGCAGACCAGGCCCAGAGGGTCAATATGGTGCAGAGGGTTCAGGCTCAGGCGGCCCCGCTCCCTGGCCGTGGGATCCCCCATGCGGTTGGCGGTCCAGGCATGGGCCGCCTCGTGCACCGTAATGCACAGCAGGGCGGCGGCAGCCGACACCAGCAGAGAAATCAGCTTTCCGGCGTTCAGCTGCCGGAGCCACTGGGAAAAGTTCATGGCAATCCTCGCAAATCGTTTCTTTTGCTATTATACCATTCTTTCCCCGGTTGTGCAAGGATTATCTGCTTTTCCCGCAGAGGGTCCGGTTTTTCTTCCTCCGAAACGGAAAAGCCGCCCGGCGGAGGCCGGGCGGCTCAGTTCTGCTCTCTTGTTTATTCCCAAATGATCCGGAAGGCCCCCAGGAAGCACCGGCTGCAATAGGAGCCGGCATTCCAGGAGATGGTGTCTACCACCACGCCCCGGGAGGGGTTCGCCGCGTGGACATACTGCCCGCCGCCGACATACATCGCCACATGGGTGACATTGTTCCAGGAGCCCGTGGAGGAGAATACCATCACATCGCCGGGCTTCATTTCGTTCACGTCCACTTGGGTCCCGTTCTCCCAGGGGGAGGTCCGGTACAGCTTGTAGCCGTACTGCCCATAGACGTAATACAGCAGGCCCGTGCAATCGAAGCCGCCGTCCGAGGGGCTCTTGCCGCCCCAGATGTACCGCCAGCCCACATACTTCAGCGCCAGATCCACAATGTCCTGGGCCACGCTGGGCTCATCCTCGGGATAATCCCGGTTCCACCGCTCCTCATAGTTCAGAATGAAGTCATAGGCCCGGAGGAACATGACCACGGCCTCCTCCGCAGAGGCGTTCCGGGTGGGAGACAGGTGCCCGTCCGCATCGCCGTTGACGATGCCCAGGCTGATCAGCAGCCGGGCAGGGGCCTGGGCGTAGGCCTGGAGCTCCCCGCCGTCGGGGTAATTGGTCAGCTCCACATCCACGCTGTCCTTGGTAAGCAGGCCCAGGCTGTTCAGGCAGCTGACCGTGATCTTAAAGAACTGCTCCCGGGTCAGGTAATCATTGGGCCGGAAGGTATAGGTCCCGTCACTCTCCGGGAAGCCGCTGACGATGCTCAGGGCCCAGGCGGCGATATAATCGGGATCGTCTGTATCGGTAAAGGGGGATTCGCCCACGTCAATGGGCTGGAACTCGGGATTGGCCTTCTTATAGGCCATCATGGCGATCTTGCACATATCGCCCCGGGTGATGGACTTGCGCAGGTCCGTCCCCAGCAGGGTGGCGGGGATCAGCTCCAGCTCGTCCATCCGCTGGATGCTGGGCTCCGCCCACTGGCTGAAGCCCGCGTATTTCTCCAGCAGCGGGTGCCGCTGGGCGTTGGCATAGGTATAGCCCCGATAGAACAGGACCAGCGCGACCTCGCAGGTCGCCTCTCCCAGAGGGGTCAGGGTGGCATCACCGTTGCCCTTGACGATCTCCAGAGCCACCAGGGCCCGGGTGGCCTCCTGGGCCCAGGCCGCCACATCTCCGCTGTCCACAAAGGAGGACAGGTCCGCCGGGTCCTTCAGGGTGCAGCCGGTGGACTGGAGGAAGCGGTAGGTCAGGCAGAAGAACTCCTGCCGGGTCATGTTCCGGTTGGGCTGGAAGGTGCCGTCCTCATAGCCCTTGGCAAAGCCCAGCTGATAGGCCATGGCGATGGTCTCGTCCTGCGTATCCGTAAAGGGCTCGGAGTTGGTCAGGGTAGGCAGGGCGCCGTTGTACACCTGGTAGGCCTGAACGGCCACATAGCACATTTCCTCCCGGGTAATGGCGGTGCGCAGGTCCCGGTCCTCCATCCGGCTGGGGATCAGGCCAAGGCCCTTCATCTCCGCCACAGGCGCTTCCGCCCAGGCGCTGACGCCGGTATAGGCGCTGGCGGCAGGGACCATGGCAAGCAGCATGGCAACTGCGCAGAGCAGGGAGAAAATTCGGAATTTCTTAGATGTTTTCACGGTTCATGCCTCCATTTGTACAACCAGCTCCACCGGGCAATGGTCGGAGCCCAGAATCTCGGAATGGATCTCTGCCGCGGTGATCCGCTCCCGCAGAGAATCGGATGTCAGAAAATAGTCAATGCGCCAACCGGCGTTCTTCTCCCGGGCGTGGAACCGGTAGCTCCACCAGGAGTATGCCCCGGCCAGATCCGGGTGCAGGGCCCGAAAGGTGTCGGTAAAGCCGGCGTCCAGCAGCAGGCCGAAGCTCTGCCGCTCTTCATCGGAAAAGCCCGCCGCGCCCCGATTGGGCCCAGGGTTCTTCAGATCGATCTCCTGATGGGCCACATTCAGATCCCCGCAGGCGATCACGGGCTTCTCCGATCCCAGGGCGCGCAGGCACTCCCGGAAGGCCCCGTCCCAGGCCAAGCGATGATCCATGCGCTTGAGCCCCTCCTGCGCGTTCGGCGTGTAGCAAGTCACCAGGTAAAACGCCGGATACTCCAGGGTAATCATGCGTCCCTCCGTATCCAGCTCCGGCTGCCCCACCCCATAGGTCACGGACAGGGGCTCCCGCCGGGCAAAAATCGCCGTGCCGGAGTACCCCGGCTTCTCCGCGCAGGCCCAGAATTGCCGGTAGCCCGGCAGGTCCAGATTCACCTGCCCCGGCTGGAGCTTCGTCTCCTGCAAGCAGAAAAAATCCGCATCCGCCTGGGCGAAGTAGTCCAGAAACCCCTTTTTCAGGCAGGCCCGCAGGCCGTTGACATTCCAAGAGATCAAACGCATGGCCGAAAACGCCTCCAAAGCCGTATTCTCGGCCCGTTTTTCTTATTTTAGCACATCATTTCCAAAATTACAAGATTGAACCGTGAAAAAAGAAACAATTTTTTCAGCATCCGTAACAAGGATGTTACCATTTTGTAACCATTCGGGCAAAGAAACTCCGCAGGGCCAGCCTGCGGAGTTTTCTCATTTTTGTTTTGCGGTGTAAGTCACGCCGTTCCGGTCGTACAGATCCTCGATCTGCGCCCCGGCCTCGGTATACACCAGACAGTGGCTGCCCTGGGGATAGACGGTCTCAACGCCCCGGCTGTGCAGGGCGTCCAGGGTCTCCGGCTGGAATTGATCCGCCAGATAAACCGGCGCAAGGCTCAGCATCAGCTCTGCGCACCCCACCTGAGAGGAGTAGCCCAGCAGCTGGGGCAGCGCGCATTTGCTCCGGCCGTCTGCGGGGTCCAGATAAGCGGTCCGGAATTGGCCGCCCTCCAGCTCATAGTAGTGCAGCACATCCAGAGTCCCCCGCTCGTAATTCTTGAAGAACACGAAGCTCGTGGGTCCGGTATACCGGAGGCTCCCGGCGGTATAGACCGTGTTGCCGTCCCGGTCATAAAGCTGATAGCTGTAGTCCGTCCCCCGCTGGTCCAGGCAGCGGGTATAGCCGTCGTAGCTGGTGATCACACCGTTGGTAAAGCCGGCGTCGATCATTGTCTGGGCGATATAGTCCGCGCCGAAGGCGTTGGTCATCCAGAAGAAGTCGATATAATTGGTGATCGCATTCTCCTGGGCATACTGCAAATACGCCTCCGACACCCGCAGCCGCACCTGGTTCTCTCCCAGGAGCTCCAGCTCCACCGCCTCGGGGTCATTGGCCAGAGCGGAAAGTTCCTGTACAAACTCCACCAGCTCCGGGTTCATCATGGGGTCCAGCTTCTTGGCCTCCTCCCCGTCCTCGCAGCGGAAGAGCTCCCGGTACAGGCTGTACACCGGGGCCAGGTAAAGGGCCCGGCTGTGATGCGCCTGCACCTGAGAGAAGGCGTCATACAGCAGGTCGCTGACTGAAACCACCTCATTGGGATGCCGGTTCAGATAATAGAGGTTGTGCACATCCTCGAAACCCTCGTCCAGGTGGAATTCCCGGTAAAGGGTCTCCGTCGCCGTGGTATACAGTTGAGAGATCTGCCGGTATTCCTGGTTGGCGGAGAGCTCCCCCGCCCCCAGCTCATACCGGAAGCGGAATTCGGACGCGCAGTTCAGGCCGCCGGAGGTCGTCACGTCGATCTCCTTCCAGCCATCCTGGGCGGAGAAAAAGCCGCGAACGGCGAACACCAGCAGGCCCACGCCCACCACGGCGAAGGCTATGGTCAGCCAAAGGCGCAGGTGGATGTGCTTTTCGGAAAGCTCCACCTGCTGGACCTCCGGAAGGCGGGGGCCCGACTCGGTCCTAGGGGATCTGCGGCTCTTGCTCATAGGCGCTCCAAGCTCATGCAGCCAAGCCCTACAGGATCGAGCCTACCAGGAGCAGGCCGAATAGCACCAGCAGCGCAGCCTGGACGATAAATCCAATGATTGCGCCCTTTAGGCAGGACTTGTAGTTGCGGTAATAGCGGCGGCCCCGGAAGATGAAGCCGACAATCAGGCCCAGCAGGGGCAGGAAGAAGGACAGCACCGTATACCACAGGCTGCCGGTATCATGCACCGGCCGCTCCAGGAATTCGTCGTGCACCGGCGCGGCGTCCTCCTCTTTCTCCTCCTCCACCGGGGCTTCGGGGTCCCGGATGGTCACGGATTTCAGCGGGATGTTCCGCTCCCGGATGGCCTTATACTCCTCGATTTCCTTCTTATTGCCGTACACATAGTGGTTATGGCCGATGCAGACCATCTCCGGCTTGTCCTCGGAGTAATCGTGGCAGCTGGGGTCATAGGTGAACAGCACCTTATTCTTCTCCAGCTTGGGATCCGGGATGGGGATGGCGGAAATCAGAGAGTGGGTGTAGGGATGCAGGGGGAAGTCAAAGAGCTCCTCCGCATCGGCGATCTCTACGATGTCGCCCTTGTAAATGACCGCGATCCGGTCCGAGATAAACCGAACGATGGACAGGTCATGGGCAATGAAGAGGTAGGTGGTGCCCCGCTCCCGCTGGAATTTCTTCAGCAGGTTCAGCACCTGGGCGCGGCCGATTCTCTGCCGCTGGCCGCCGGAAAATTCATGGGGATAGCGGGTCAGATGCTCAGGCAGCAGGCCGACCTCATTGATCATGTTCTCGACCTTGTTGACCCGGTCCTCTTCGTTCTTATACAGATGGAAGTTATACAGGCCCTCGGAAATGATATAATCCACAGTGGCCCGCTCGTTTAGGGATGCGGCGGGATCCTGGAACACCATCTGGATATTCCGGATGACCTCCCGGTCCAGAGAGCGGGGGATCTTGCCGGAAATACGAACGCCCTTGTAGTCGATCTCACCGGCGGAGCAGGGATTCACCCGAATGACGGCCCGGCCGATGGTGGTCTTACCGGAGCCGGACTCGCCGACCAGGGAGAAGGTCTCACCCTTGTAGATGTCAAAGGAGGCGTTCTTCACGGCGCGGACGGCGTTGTCGCCCTTGCCGAAGGTAATGTCTACGTTCTTTACAGACAGCAGGACCTCTCTGCCGTTCTCATCGATGGGGCCATGCTCGGGCAGATGGGACTGGGTCTTGGTTTGTACTTTCTTCTTTTCCACAGTCATCATCTCCTAAATATTAAATGCTTTCAGCAGCTTCCCGTGAATATCCTGAATCATCTCAGGCTTCTCCACCTTCGGCGCTCTGGGGTCCAGCAGCCAGGTCTTTGCGAAGTGCGTCTCGGAAACCTGGAACATCGGCGGCTCCTTCAGGGTATCGATCTTCAGGCAGTAGGGGTTTCTGGGTGCAAAGGGGTCGCCCACGATCTTGTTATACAGAGACGGAGGCGTACCGGTAATGGAGTACAGCACCGTGTTCTTCTGGGCCAGCTGGGGAAGGCTGGACAGCAGCGCCCAGGTGTAGGGGTGCTGCGGGTTGTAGAATACGTCCTCCACCGTGCCCAGCTCCACGATCTGGCCGGCGTACATCACGGCCACACGGTCTGCGATGTTCGCCACAACGCCCAGGTCATGGGTGATAAACACGATGGTGTAATTGAATTCCTTCTGCAGGTCCTTCAGCAGCTTCAGGATCTGGGCCTGGATGGTCACATCCAACGCCGTGGTGGGCTCGTCGCAGATCAGAATCTTCGGCTGGCAGGACAGGGCGATGGCAACGACGATTCTCTGGCGCATACCGCCGGAATACTGGAAGGGATAATCGTCAAAGCGGTTCTCCGCATTGGGAATGCCCACCTTCTTCATGAGCAGCAGCGCCCGCTCCCGGGCCTCCACCTCAGAGCACTTCTGGTGCTTGATGATGATGGAGGTAATCTGCTTGCCAATGGTGATGATGGGGTTCAGAGAGGTCATGGGGTCCTGGAACACCGTGGCAATCCGGCTGCCGCGGATCTGGCTCCAGTCCTTGGCGTACTTCATGGTAGCCAGGTTCAGGATGCAGGTACCGTGGAGCCGCTCCGGGGTCTCATCCTCCAGGCGGACCCGCAGGGTGATGCCCTCAAAAACGGCGTTGCGCACGTTTTCGTCGTAAAGGTCCACGCCCAGAGACATGGCCTTCTTAAAGGCCTTCATCAGACGGCGGACCAGCTTCATGCGGTTGTACACATCATGCCGGCCTACGGACAGATAAATCTCCTTGGCCAGGGTCTCGTTCCGGTCCAGCAGCTCCTTGGGAACCTTCTGGTGGATTTCCTTGCGGTACTGCTCCTCCAGCTCGGTGAGCTTCTTGTGATAGGCGTTCAGATACTCCGTATCGTTCTTCGCGGCGGTTTTCCGCTCCTTCACTGTCTGCACCCGCTTAGCCTCCAGGGCCTTGATCTGGGCATCCAGATCCGCAATCTGGCGGCCCACATCATGGTAGCGCTGGCGCTCCATGGAGGCGTCAATGGTGAGCTTCAGGTTATGGGCCTCCGCCCGCTGGAAGTTCAGCTCCTCCAGCTGCCGGTCCATCTCCGCGCTCTCCTCGTCGCTCATACCGGTCCGGGCGCGGCCCTCCGCCTTGAGCTCAATGATCGCCCGATTGGTGGCGGCGCCCATCTCCAGCTTGGAATATTCGTTGAGCTTCTCCGTAATGCTCTTGATCCACTTCTTCGCCGTGGAATTCAGCGCAACAGAGGTATCCTCCAGCAGGGGGTCATTGAAAATGATGCTGCCGTTGCTGATAAAGCCGTTGGTCTCCAGCATACCGGCGAAGGTCTTGGTAAAGACGGACTTGCCGGAGCCGGACTCGCCCACGATGGCGATGGACTCGTTTTCGTAAATGTCCAAGCTGATGCCGCGAATGGCAGTCAGGACTCTGCTGCGGACGTGGAATTTGACCTCCAGGTCCTTTACGGACAGTAAAACCTTCTTGTTCTCCATTTCGCGCCTCCCTTACATATGGGTCCGGGGATCGGATGCGTCGCCCAGATTCTGGCCGACCACATACAGAACCACGGTCACAATGGCGGAAACGGCCACCGGGCTCCAGAACTCAAAGCCCCAGCCGGGCGTCAGCATGGCGCTCTCAGCGGTGTAGATCAGGCGGCCCAGGGACATATCGGACAAGCCGATGCCGATATAGGCCAGGAACACTTCGTAAGAAATGTAGGAGGGGATCTCGGTCGCCGCCAGGGTGACGATGACGGAGGTCATGAAGGGCAGGATGTTCTTCAGGGCAATCCGGATCGACGGCGTGCCCAAGCATCGGGAGGCCAGGTTATATTCCCGGTCTCGGATGATGACGACCTGCGTTCGGATAAAGTAGGCGATACCCAACCAGCCTGTGACGGTCAAGGCAAAGACCATGGTCCAGAAGCTGGCGGAGAAAATCAGCACCATGACGGAAATCAGGAGGATATAGGGCACGTTGCCGATGATGTTATACACCTCGGTCATGACGATGTCCACCTTCTTGGAGAAGCCCCAGATGGCGCCGATGATAACACCCACGGTCATGTTGATGAGGGCGCACATAAAGGCCAGGGAAATGGAGATCCGGGCGCCGTTCCAGATGGCGTCAAAGGTGGGCTCGCCGGAAGCGCCGGAGCCCAGGATCCAGTGGATGCTGAAGCCGTACTTCGCGATGGCGGCCATGGGGGTCAGGTGCTTGGCCTCGGGGTCCCGAAGGTACCGGGTCGGATCGTAGTCGGAGAACATGGGGTAAATATACGCAAACGCGATCACAACGGCCAGCAGGACCAGGATGACGATATTGATCTTCTTCTTAAAGAACACCCGGAACACGGAGTGCCAGTAAGAATAGCGGGGGGCGGTGATCTTCTCGGAGGAAAGCTTCTCCGTGTCCACATGGGAGAACAGTTCGCTTTCGGACATTTGCAGATCATCCAGATTGACTTTTTCATTCTTCATTGCGATCACCTGGCTTTCGAGGAGAACGAGATTCTGGGATCGACCATGGACATGAGAATATCGCCGAGAATGATGGACAGCACGGACAGAGCCGCATAGAACATGGTCACGCCGACGATTACGCCGTTGTCATACGCATTGATGGCCTTGGTCAGCAGATTACCGGCGCCGGGCACGACGTACACACGCTCGGTGATGATCGCGCCGGTCAGGGCGGACAGGACGCTGGCGGGGACGCCATGGACAATGGGAATAACGGCATTCTTCAGAATGTGCTTGGAGAAGATCTCGCTCTCAGAGAGGCCGCCGCTGCGGGCGAACTTTACATAGTCGGAGTTCATCTGGTCAATCATATACCGGCGCAGCCACTTCATGAGGTTTGCCACAGAGGGCAGAGCCAGGGAGACGATCGGGAGGATGAACATGGTTTTCGAGGTAGATTCCATATCAAAGACCGCGGGCAGACCCATGCTGCGGCCGATGGCCTTGAACAGGAAAATATAGGCCAGAGAAGGAACGGCGATAATGAACACGATATAAATGGTGCCCAGCTTATCCACCAGCTTATCCTTCTTCCGGGCCATGAGAATGCCCAGAGGCACACCCAGCAGGTAGGACATCAGCACGGCAAAAATACCGATGATGAAGGAGTAGCCCATCTTGGAGGGGTTGCGGCTGGAGAAGAAAACGTTGGTGTAATCATCGGTAAAGCGCTCCTGGTACACCAGGCTGGACTCTCTGGACCCATACACATAGGTGGCGGAATGGAGATCATCCGCGCTCTGCTCCGTCAGGCCGGAGGGGAAGGTCACCTCCGAATAGGCAAAGGAGCCCTGGCTGCGGGTCATAGTGTCCCAAACGTCAATACCGGTATTGACAGAGTAAGATTTGCCCAGCCGAATGGTGAGCAGATTCTGATGCACATAGGGGAACTTCGAATCAAAGTACAGCAGATATTTGTGGGTCGTGCCATTTCCAATAATGGCAGGCGAGAATTTCTCCCCACCGTACACGGGATCGTGCAGGGTGAAGGTCAGACCCCTCTCGCCAATATCTTCTTCAACATTATGGATATTATCCACGACAAAAATGCTGGTGAAATAGGTTGCAAGACGGTGGAAAACAGAATAGTCCTTATGGGCAAACAACTGGGGTCTGCCACCCTCAGCCACTTTACGGCCAATGACAACAGCGTCTTTCCGCTCGACGTCATAGCCAAGGGATTTATAGTAGTCGGTAAATTTCTGAACGTACTCGGCCGTAACGTCGTTATCCTTGTCAGCGGTCCTGCCAAGGTTGATCGTGTCTCTCGTTTCTTGATCGAGATTTCCTTTCGCTACCTGCGCTCTCAGGAAGTCGGAGAAGTTTACATAATCCAGATAGCCGTACTCTTCCCACTTACTGTACTTATAAATCTCCTGAGAATTATACTTCTGCTTTGTGTAAACCGGGTCGTTGGCAAAAATAAGGGAACGATCAAGCATGCTGTAGATCATGACCATAACGATCGCAACGACAATGACAATCGATACCAGTCCGTGTAAAAGGCGTTTTAACAAATATTTCGTCATAATCGTCACTCACTCACTTAGTAGTTGGAAAAAGGGGGAACCATAGGGTTCCCCCTTCCAACTGTAATTATTCGCTAGGGTTTGGGTATTGCTTAGAACAGGCCCATGACCTTGGTCATATAGCCAGCGCCGTCGGGCAGCAGGGTGTCGAGGTAGGTGCAGGGATCGCCGAAGTCGGGGCCCCAGCCGGAACCGTCGTACATATTGAAGTTGCCGTCAGCACCAGTGGTGGGATAGTAACCGGCGTTGTACCAGTCCTTCGCGGCGGGGCACTCAACCAGGTTCACAATGATCTTGCCATCGGACATCTCTTCCAGGCACTTCTTGTAAACGGCTTCCTTGTTCTTGAAGGTCTCGGAGCCGGTGAAGGTGGGAACGTCGATGTAGATGGGGTTCTCGGCATCAATGATGATGCCCTCAGCAGCCAGCTCGGAGATAGCGGTCTCCAGGTAGGCCTTCGCAGCCTCGGGGTTGTACCAGCCGTCGAAGCCGTCGCTGGACAGGGTGGTCTCATCAAAGGCCTTGACGGGGAAGCCGTCCGCATCCAGCTGATCCTGCAGGATCTTGCCGTAAGCAGTGCCAGCGGGGTAGTTGACATCGGTGCCGTTCACGGAGATGGTGATGTCCTTGGACAGGAACACGAAGTCGCCGGGAACGTAAGTGTTACGCAGGGAGACAAGCTTCAGATCCTCGCCAACGGACTGCGCGTTATAGGAGCCACGGTCCAGGCCCAGGGAGATGGCGCGGCGGAAGTTCACGTTCCGCATAGCAGCGTTGGTGCGGACACCGTCATACTCGGGATCCATGGTGGAAACGCACATGGACTCGTCGTTGAAGTTGTGGTACATCTGACGGTTCACGTTGTAGAACGCCATGTAAGAGGTAGCGTCGGTATCGGAGGTGTAAGCGTAGTCGTCGAACAGGCCGTCAGCCTTGCAAGCAGCCAGGCCAGCAGCGTTCAGGCCAGCGCCGTCGAGGATGCCGTCCTTGGCGTCGTTGTAAGCCTTGGTGGCGTCCTGGCCGTCGTTGAACAGCCAAGTCAGGGTGTGGATGTTGATGTTGTCCTTATTCCAGTAGCTCTCGTTGGCCTGGAACACGATGGTGTTCTCAGCGGTAGCATTGGTAACAAGGTAAGGACCGCAGTAAGCGATGTTGTTGGGGGTGGTGCCGTACACATAGGAGCCGGACTCCTTGGCAGCCGCGTACTCGTCAACGCCGAAGGCGCCGCCCTGAGACAGGAAGTAGTCGCGGTTCATGGGAGCGAACACACCGTAGCCCAGCATGGTCATGAAGTAGGAGCAGGGAGCGACCAGGGTGTAAACCAGGGTGTAGTCGTCCGTAGCCTTCACGCCAACCTGGCTGAAGTCGGTGATGTCGCCGTTGATGTACTCGGAAGCGTTCACGATCACGCCGTCAACCAGGTACTCCAGGCCGCCGGCCGCGTCCAGCATGTGCTGCATACCGGCGACGAAGTCGTCAGCGGTGAGATCAGCAACCTTACGGCCCTGGCTGTCAACCCAGACCTGGCCCTGACGGATGTGGAAGGTAACGGTCAGGCCGTCCTCGGAGATCTCAGAGGACTCGGCCAGAGCGGGCTGCAGGACGCCTTCGGTGTCGTACTCATACAGGCCGTCGTAGGTGTTGATGATGGCCTCGGAGTCAGCGGACTGAGAGGTAGCCAGAGCGTCCCAGGTCTGGGGATCACCGACGTAGCCCATGGTGTAGGTGTCCTTCAGGGTGTAGCCCTTGCCGGTCAGGTACTCCTTGGCCCAAGCTTCCCAAGTGCCGGTGCCCTTGAGCTCGGCCCACTTGGCCTTCATCTCTTCACGCTCGGAAGCCAGCAGAGGCTTCTCGCTGTCAACAACCAGCAGGTTGTGATACCGCTCATAGTCGTTGCCCCACTTAATATTGGTTGCGCCGTGAGGAGCCACGCGGGAGATGGCGTAGTTGCCGCCCTTGGTGCTCAGGGGGAGCATCATGGCGTTGGACAGGAGCTTCGCCTCGGCCTGAGCCTCAAGAGCGAACTTCATGTCCTCATCGGTCTCTTCCTTCGCAGCGGTGTACAGCTCGTTGAACTCGCCGAGCACATCGTTGTACAGGAAAGAGGACTGCTCATTGTAATCCATGTCCTTGACGGGGTCCACATAGTCCTCAAAGGTCTTGGGAGTGGTATCCTCCGTAGGAGCCTCCGTGGGAGCATCCGTGGGAGCGTCCGTAGGAGCGTCGGTGGGCTTGGTAGAGTTCTTGCAGCCGGCGAACAGAGAAGCGACCATGCAGACAGCAAGAAGCAGAGCAAGCAATTTCTTCATTTTCGTTTACCTCCTGTTAATTTCAGTCCGAACATTGGCGTTCACCAGGCGGGGCCGGGATTTTCTGCGGCCCGGTCTGCAACCGGTCGTTGATGCGGACCGCGCTGCGATCCGGCGAGGCTGGCTGCCGCCGCCATTCGTCCTGTAGTTTATAAATATTCTCGAGGAAGGAGCCACTCTACACGTCATGTTTTACCACGCTGTAGTGATATATCATTCCTCTAAAAAATTTATGCACCTAATATAGCATACAAATGGCCACTTTTCAAGCCTTTTCTCGTCGAAACTTGGATTTTGTATATTCTGTTGTCCTCCCCAGCCATACACTTGTCCTTTTTGGCACATATGACGAAGCAATATTCCGTATAAAAATGTGCATATCCAGTAAGTGCAAAATTGCTAAATGTTTCCTGGGCTCACGGCCCGGTTTTGCACACTTTTGACGAAACCCGATTCTGCCCGATTGGCCGAAATTCCCTCTTTTTCCCAGAAAAGAGCCGCCCCAAAGGGCGGCTCGGATCGTGTCTCCCCGGGCAGAGCAGGAAATTCCCCGGAATTTGTGAAAATGGCACAAAACCTGCGCCCGCCTTCCGGCGGTCCCCTGCCCTAAAGCAGTCCCCAGAGCCAGTATAGCAGGCCATAGACCACGCTGGCCGCAGTGCCGATAACAATCACCGGCCCCGCTATGGAGAAGGCCTTGACGCAGGTGCCCGTAATAATCCCCTCGGAAGAGAATTCGATGGACGGCGCCACCACGGAATTGGCAAAGCCGGTAATGGGCACCAGGGTCCCCGCCCCGGCCACTTTTGCCAGGTCGTCATACAGGCTGAAGCCTGTGGCCAGGGCGGAAAGCAGCACCAGTGCAATGGAAGCCGCCGTCCCGGCATCCTCCTTCTCCAGGCCCATGGAGCCGAACCAATTTAGCAGCAGTTGCCCCAGAGCGCAGATCAGGCCCCCGATCCAGAAGGCGTTCAGGCAGTTTTTGCCCATGGGCGAGGGCTTCGCCCGGCGCTGGGCCAGGGCTTGATATTCCCGATCGGTCATAAAAAAACTCCCCCTTCGGGACCAGTTTGCCCGAAGAGGGAGCTTTTATTCAGATTCAGATGAGCTCGATAACCGCCATCTCAGCGGCATCGCCCCGCCGCGCACCGATCCGGGTCACGCGGGTGTAGCCGCCATTGCGGTCGGCGTACTTGGGGGCAGTCTCAGTGAACAGCTTGTGAACCACGTCTTCCTTGGTGATATAGGCCAGCGCCTTGCGGTAAGCCGCCAGGTTGCTGTTGCCCTTCTTCCCCAGGGTGATCATCTTCTCCACGACGGGCTGCACTTCCTTGGCTCTGTAGAAGGTGGTCTCAACCTTACCATTCTCCAGCAGCGCGGTGGTCAGTTGGCGCAGCATCGCTTTTCTCTGATCGCTGGTTCTGCCCAGTTTCCGAGTGCCAAACATGAACGTTTCCTCCTTCTAAAAGGTTAGCTTAGTTGTTGTTGCCAGAGTCATCGCTGGCCAGGGAAAGACCCATCATTTCCAGCTTCTTCTGAACCTCATCCAGGGACTTCTTGCCCATGTTGCGGACCTTCATCATGTCCTCCCCGGTCTTGCTGACCAGATCCTCCACGGTGTTGATATTCGCACGCTTCAGGCAGTTGAAGCTCCGGACGGACAGGTCCAGCTCATCGATGGTCATTTGCAGGACCTTGTTGGGGCCCTCGGCAGACTTCTCCACCACGGTGGTGCTGCTGCCGGCAGACTCAGACAGGTTGGTGAAGAGGCTCAAGTGATCGGACATGATCTTCGCGCCCAGGGAAACCGCGTCCCGGGCGGAAATGGTGGAGTCCGTCCAGACCTCCAGGGTCAGCTTGTCGTAATCCGTCATGTTGCCCACACGGGTATTCTCCACGGTGTAATTCACCTTATACACAGGGGTGTAAATGGAGTCGATGGGGATCACGCCGATGACCGTCTGGGGGGTCTTATTCCGGTCCGCGGAAACATAGCCGCGGCCGTGGGCCAGGGTGATTTCCATATTGAAGGTGGCATTTTCCCCCAGGGTGCAGATCTTCAGCTCAGGGTTGAGGATCTCCACCTCGCCGTCGGCCTTAATATCGCCGGCGGTCACAACGCAGGGGCCCACAGCGTCAATATAAACGGTCTTGACCCCCTGGCAGTGCAGCTTCGCAATGATCCGCTTGACTGCCAGAACGATCTCCGTCACATCCTCCTTCACGCCGGGGATGGTGGAAAACTCGTGCTGCACGCCCGCGATCTTCACGGAGGTCGCGGCGGTGCCGGGCAGCGAGGAGAGCAGAATCCGTCTCAGGGAATTGCCCAGGGTCGTGCCGTAGCCCCGCTCCAGGGGCTCCACGACGTATTTCCCATAGGAGACATCATCCGTGGAATCGTTACATACGATACGAGGCTTTTCGATTTCTACCAAAGTTAAATACCCTCCTTTTCATGATGCGGGGCCGGAGCCCCACTCGCTTCAGCTTTCCAATGGGCGAGGGCAAATCATTACTTGGAGTACAACTCGACGATCAGGTGCTCCGCGATCTCGAAGTCGATATCTTCCTTGGTGGGAATCGCAACGACCTTGCCTTGCAGGTTGTTCTTGTCCCGATCCAGCCACTTGGGGGCGGCCACGAAGGCGTCGTCCTCTTTGAGCTTCTTGAAGCGGGCGTTGGAGCAGCTCTTTTCGCAGACGGCAATCACGTCGTTCACCTTCACCAGGTAGCTGGGGATATTCACCCGCTTGCCGTTGACGGTGTAGTGGCCGTGGTTCACCAGCTGACGGGCCTCGCGGCGGGTCGCGGCGAAGCCCAGACGGTACACGACGTTATCCAGGCGGCGCTCCACGATGCTCAGCAGGACCTCACCGGTGTTGCCGGCAGCCCGGTCGGCCTTATCAAAGTAGCCCCGGAACTGCTTCTCGCCGATGCCGTAAACGAAACGGACTTTCTGCTTCTCGGTGAGCTGGGTGGCATATTCAGACTTTTTGGCACGTCTCTGACCGCCGGGGTTTCTGTTGGAAGTCTTGGAGTAACCCATTGCGGCAGGAGAAACGCCCAGCGTTCTGCAACGCTTCAGCACAGGCTGCATATTCTTAGCCATAATTCAAATTCCTCCTATTGCGAATTAGACACGACGTCTCTTGGGGGGACGGCAGCCATTGTGAGGAATGGGGGTGACGTCCTTGATCATCACGACTTCCAGGCCAGCGGACTGCAGGGCGCGAATCGCGGCCTCACGTCCCTGACCGGGGCCCTTCACATAGACCTCAACGGTCTTCAGGCCATACTCCATCGCGGCCTTCGCAGCGGTCTCAGCAGCAGACTGCGCGGCGAAGGGGGTGGACTTTCTGGAGCCACGGAAGCCCAGGCCGCCGGCGGATGCCCAGGACAGAGCGTTGCCCTGCAGGTCGGTGACGGTAACCATAGTGTTGTTAAAGGAGGAGCGGATATGCACAGCGCCCTTCTCAACCACCTTGCGCTCTTTACGGCGCTTGACAACTTTCTTAGCAGCAGCTTTCGCCATTTTACATATCCCTCCTTACTTCTTCTTATTGGCAATGGTCTTCTTGGGACCCTTGCGGGTGCGGGCGTTGGTCTTGGTGCGCTGGCCCCGGACGGGCAGGCCGCGGCGATGGCGGATGCCACGGTAGCAGCCGATCTCAGTGAGGCGCTTGATGTTCATCGCATACTCACGGCGCAGGTCGCCCTCGATGGTGTAGTGATGGTCGATCACTTCACGCAGCTTAGCCTCCTGATCCTCAGTGAGGTCCTTGACGCGGGTGTCGGGGTTGATCCCGGCCTTGGCCAGGATGTCGTTCGCGCTCTTGCGGCCAATGCCGTAAATATAAGTCAGACCAATTTCGATACGCTTTTCGCGGGGCAGGTCAATACCAGCAATACGTGCCATACTTTTCTAAGCACCTCCTATTAGCCTTGTCTCTGCTTGTGTTTCGGGTTTTCGCAAATTACCATAACGCGACCCTTGCGCTTGATGATCTTGCATTTTTCGCACATGGGTTTAACGGACGGTCTTACCTTCATACTGTTTAACCTCCATATGAGAACAATGTCTCTTGTTACTTGCTCCGCCAGGTGATCCGGCCCTGTGTCAGGTCATAGGGAGACATCTGCACAGTTACCTTATCGCCGGGCAGGATTCTGATATAGTTCATTCTGAGCTTGCCGGAAATGTGCGCCAGGATGGTGTGACCGGTGCCAATGTCAACGGTAAACATTGCATTCGGCAGCGCATCTACAACGATGCCCTCAATTTCGATTACGTCGTCTTTTGCCAAGTTATAACCTCCCTTGGTTTTGACTGTTGATTTCCTGGCTGAACTGAGCCAGATCCCTTCGTAATTCGCTGTTGAGTACCTTCTCACCGGAAAGGAGCTTCCCGGCGATACGGGTTTCGGCCCGGGGGACCTTGCGGATATGCTTCAGCTTTTTCCGTTTGGGATGCTCCAGCCTTCTGTCCCGGCCGTTGGCGATCAGGACGTACGCACCTTCTGTTTCAATCACATAAAACAGTTTGCCCTGGTCGCGGCCAGCCGTGGACAGCACCGTATCTGCTTTACAGATTTCCATGAAGCTGTTCCCCGGTGACGGTGAGGATTTCCGGCTCGCCGTCGGTGATGAGCACAGTATTTTCGTAATGGGCGGACAGTCTGCCGTCGGCGGTGACCGTAGTCCACTTGTCCTTGAGCACCCGGACGTCGTACGTCCCGGCGTTCACCATGGGCTCGATGGCAATGGTCATACCCTTGAGCAGTCTGGGCCCGCGGCCGGGTGCGCCGTAATTCGGCACCTCCGGCTCCTCATGCAAGTTCGCGCCCACACCGTGACCTATGAAAGCGCGGACAACAGAAAAACCGTTAGACTCCACATACGTCTGCACAGCGTGAGAAATGTCGGAGACCCGATGCCCCTGGGTCGCAAATTTGAGGCCCTCAAAGAAGCTCTGTCTCGTGACGTCAATGAGGCGCTGTGCCTCGGGAGAAATTTCCCCGCAGGGGTAGGTAGCAGCGCAATCTCCGTGGAACCCCTTGTAATACGCGCCCACGTCAACGGATACGATATCGCCCTCTTGCAGGATTCTGCCGTCGGGAATCCCGTGGATCACCACGTTGTTGACGGAAATGCAGGCGCTGGCGGGGTAGCCACCATAATGCAGGAACGACGGTTTGGCGCCCTGGGACACGATGAAATCGTGTACCGCCTTATCAATGTGCTTTGTAGATACGCCGGGTCTTACCATTTCCCCTGCCAAGGCACGGGCTGCCGCGGTAATTTTACAGGCCTCGCGCATCTTTTCCAGCTCATGATCGTTTTTAATAGAGATCATGCTGTTACGCTCCTATCACACGAAGGATCTCGCGATTGGCGGCCTCAATGGCCTGATCGCCCTTGACCAGCTTCAGCTTGCCCAGGGCCTCATAATAGCTCTTGAGTGCCTCGGTCTCGTGATGGTAAACCTCCAGGCGGCGCTTGACCGTCTCGGGGGCGTCATCCTTCCGAATTTCCAGGCTCGCGCCGCAGAAATCGCAGATTCCTTCCACCTTGGGAGGATTGGCAACGATGTGATAGCTGGCGCCGCACTTGCTGCACACCCGCCGCCCGGTCATCCGGGCCTCGATCACGCTGTCGTCAATCTCCAGGGAAACGACATAATCAATGTGGATTCCGGCCGCCGTAAGGGCGTCCGCCTGGGCCACCGTGCGGGGCACGCCGTCCAGGATAAAGCCCTTGGCGCAGTCCGGCTGGGCGACCCGCTCCCCAACGATGCCAATAATGACATCGTCAGGGACCAGGAGACCTGCATCCATGAAGCGCTTGGCCTCCAGGCCAACCGCCGTTTCGTTATGAATCGCTTCCCGCAGCATATTGCCCGTGGAGATGGAGGGGATCCCCAGCTCCTCGGTGAGCAGCTCCGCCTGGGTGCCCTTTCCGGCGCCCGGAGCTCCCAATAAAATCAGGTTCATTGCTGTCTTCCCCCTATTACTCCAGGAAGCCCTTGTAGTGCCGCATGAGCATCTGCGCCTCCAGCGCCTTCACAGTCTCCAGAGCGACGCCAACGACAATGATGACGGAGGTACCGCCGATGGACAGGGTGGAGGACTTGGGCAGGAACTTACCGGCCAGCAGAGGCAGCAGGGACACGATGCCCAGATACACGGCGCCGTACAGGGTGAGCTTCTTGATGACCTTATTGATAAAGTCAGCAGTGGGCTTGCCGGGACGGAAGCCGGGGATGAAGCCGCCGTTCTTCTTCAGGTTGTTGGAGATCTCGACGGGGTCATACTGGATGGCAGCGTAGAAGTAGCTGAAGGCGAAGATCAGCAGGAAGTACACCACGATGTACACCCAGCTGCTGCTCTTGGTGATGTTCAGCAGGAACTGCACAAAGCCGTTGCTGGAGGTGCCGGAGGGATTGGTGAAGGCCATGATCGTCGCGGGCAGGGAGGCAATGGACTGGGCGAAGATGACAGGCATAACGCCGGACATATTCACCTTGATGGGCAGGTTGGTGTTCTGCCCGCCATAGACCTTCCGGCCAACCACGCGCTTGGCGTACTGGATGGGGATGCGGCGCTCGGCGTCGTTCACATAGACAATGAGCAGCACCAAAGCGACGATGCCCAGGAGCATGATCAGCACGACCCACCACTTGGTGGTGCCGGCGATCAGGCCGGAGACGGTGTTGATGATGCTGTCGGGGAACCGGGAAATGATATTGGCAAACAGGATGATGGAAATACCGTTGCCGATACCGAACTCGGTGATCTGATCGCCCAGCCACATGACCAGCGCGGAGCCGGCGGTGAAGGTCAGGACGATGACAGCATAGTCGAAGAAGTTCATGTTGCTGGCCAGGATGTTATACTGGGCGGAGTAGTTTCTCAGCATCACAGCATAAGCAATACCCATGAGCAGGCCCAGGGCCACGGTGGTGTACCGGGTGATGCGGGCGAGCTTCTTCTTGCCCTCCTCCCCGCCGTCCTTCTGCAGCCGCTCCAGAGCCGGAATGGCAATGGTCAGCAGCTGGACGATGATGGAGGAGTTGATATACGGCTGGACAGACAGAGCCAGGATGGTTGCCTGAGAGAAAGCAGAACCGGACAGGGTGTTATAGAAGCCCAGCACGGTATTCTGCAGGGTAGCGTCAAAGAAATTCAGCAAGCCCTGCACATTGACGAACGGAACAGGGATACGGTTGCCGATCCGGTAGATCAGCATAATCATGGCGGTGAAGATGAGCTTCTTCCGGAGCTCGGGAATCTTCCAGGCGTTGCCGAGTGTCTTAAACACTTACACCACCTCGGCCTTTCCACCTGCCTGTTCAATCTTAGCCTTGGCAGATTCGGAGAAAGCGGCCGCCTGCACGGTGATCTTCTTGGTGAGCTCGCCATTGGACAGGACCTTCAGGCCGTACTTGCAGCCGGCGATGATACCCTTCTCCAGCAGAACCTCGGCGTTGACGACGTCGCCGTCCTCAAAGGCATTGAGCTGGTACAGCTTGACCTCGGTCAGAGGCCGCGCATAGATGTTGTTAAAGCCGCGCTTCGGGATACGCCGGGCCAGAGGCATCTGGCCGCCTTCGAAACCGGCGCGGATCTTGCCGCCGCTGCGGGCCTTCTGGCCCTTGTGGCCCCGGCCGGCAGTCTTGCCGTTCCCGGTGCCGACGCCGCGGCCCTTCCGCTTTGCGACCTGGGTGGAACCGGCCACAGGAGAAAGTTCAGAAAGCTTCATTCTTTTTCCCCTCCTTACTCAACTTCGGTAACCTGAAGCAGATAGCCGATCTTGGCGATCTTGCCCCGGGTCTGGGTGTTATCGGGCTGAATGGTGGTCTGGCCGATCTTGCGCAGGCCCAGGGATTCAGCGGTAGCGATGTGCTTCTGGAGACGGCCGTTCAGGCTCTTAACCAGCGTGATCTTCAAATTAGCCATGTTAATTGCCTCCTTAACCAACGATTTCTTCCACGGTCTTGCCCCGGATAGCAGCGACCTGCTCGGGTCCGCGGAGGGTGGTCAGGCCCTGCATGGTAGCCTTGACGACGTTCTGGGGGTTGTTGGAGCGCAGGCACTTCGCGCAGATGTTGCGGATGCCCACAGCCTCCATCACCGCACGGACGGCGCCGCCGGCGATGACGCCGGTGCCTTCGGGGGCGGGCTTCAGCAGAACGGTGCCGGCGCCGAACACGCCGATGACCTCATGGGGGATGGTGGAACCGGCCAGAGTGATCTTGACCATGTTCTTCTTGGCGTCGGTGATGCCCTTGATGATCGCCTCGGAGACCTCGGCGGCCTTACCCAGGCCATAACCCACGGTGCCCTTGCCGTCGCCCACGACGACCAGAGCGGAGAACTTCATAACGCGGCCGCCCTTCACGGTCTTGGAAACACGGTTCAGGTAAACGACCTTCTCGATGAACTCGGGAGCGTTGTTTTCGGGTGCTCTATTGTAAGCCATAATTCTCTCCTCCTCCTTAGAACTCGAGTCCGGCATCGCGGGCGCCCTTCGCCAGAGCCGCCACGCGGCCATGGTACACATAGCCGCCCCGGTCGAACACGACGGAGGTGATCCCCTTGTCCTTGGCGCGCTGCGCCAGCAGGGCGCCGACCTTCTCAGCGGCCTCGGCATTGCCGGTCGCGCCCTCGAACTCTTTGTCCAGGGTGGATGCGGAAACCAGAGTGACGCCGTTGACGTCATCAATGATCTGCGCGTAAATATTCGCGTTGCTGCGGTACACGTTCAGACGGGGTCTGACGGGTGTGCCGGAGATCTTGCCGCGCACTCTCACATGACGCTTCAGGCGCTGGGCATTTTTGTCAAACTTCTTAACCATTTTGGCACACCTCCTAATTACTTCTTGCCGCCGGCCTTACCAGCCTTCAGGCGGATGACTTCACCGGCGTAGCGGACGCCCTTGCCCTTATAGGGCTCGGGAGGTCTCTTCCCACGGACTTCGGCGGCAAACTGGCCCACGGCCTGCTTGTCGGCGCCCAGGATGCTGATCTTGTTGGGAGCGGGGACCTCAATGGTGATACCGGGGATCTCATCGACGGTAACGGGATGAGAGTAGCCCAGGTTCATAACCAGCTGGTTGCCCTTCTTCTCGGCCTTGTAGCCGACGCCAACGATCTCAAGATCCTTCTTGAAGCCCTTCTCAACACCCTCGACCATGTTGTGCAGCAGGGTGCGGGTCAGACCATGGAGGCTCTTGTGCAGGTGCTCCTCATCGGGCCGGGAGACCGTCAGAACAGCGCCCTCGTGCTTAATGATCATATCGGGATGGAAGGTCTGGGTCAGCGTACCCTTGGGTCCCTTCACGGTGACCACGTTGCCCTCGGCGATGGTGACATCCACGCCGGCGGGAACCGTAATCGGCATTCTACCAATTCTGGACATACTGCTTACCTCCTTACCATACGAATGCCAGGACTTCGCCGCCGACATGAAGTTCTCTGGCCTTCTTGTCGGTCATGACGCCCTTGGACGTAGAGATGATGGCAATGCCCAGGCCCTTCAGGACGCGGGGGAGCTCGTCGGCGCCGGCATAGACCCGCAGACCGGGCTTGGACACGCGGCGCAGACCGGAAATGACCTGCTCCTTCTTGCCAACATACTTCAGTGCGATGTGGATGATGCCCTGGGTGCCGTCGTCCTCCACGGTGTAGGACTTGATATAGCCCTCATCGAGCAGGATCTGGGCGATACCCTTCTTCAGGTTGGAAGCGGGGACGTCCACAGTGTCGTGCTTTGCAGAGCTCGCGTTCCGGATTCTGGTCAGCATATCTGCAACGGGATCAGTGATTTGCATGTGTTTATCCTCCTTTAAGAAGTTACGGGCTAGACCCGTTAAGACAGGTGAGTATCGGGAGAATGCGGAGGGCAGCGCCGCTCCCATCTTCTCAGGACTGAACCTGCCTGTTTACATTATAATCCGCAGGAAGGCTCCTGCGTTCCTTTCCCGGCTTTTGGCCGGGAAAGGAAATTCCCATGGATTTACCAGCTCGCCTTGCGCACGCCGGGGATCTGGCCCTTGTAAGCCAGCTCGCGGAAGCAGATACGGCAGATGCCGTAGTCCCGCAGATAAGCATGGGGTCTGCCGCAGATCTTGCAGCGGTTGTAGCGGCGGGTGGAGTACTTGGCCTCGCCCTGCTGCTTCAGGATCATTGCTTTTCTAGCCATTTTCGTTCCTCCCAGTTAAGCGTAGAAGGGAGCGCCAAGCTGCGTCAGCAGTTCCTTGGCTTCCTCATCGGTGGTCGCAGTGGTGCAGATGCAGATGTCCATACCACGGATCTTGTCCACCTTGTCATACTCGATCTCGGGGAAGATCAGCTGCTCCTTCAGGCCGAAGGCGTAGTTGCCGCGGCCGTCAAAGGAGTTGGGGTTAATGCCGCGGAAGTCGCGGACACGGGGCAGAGCCACGCTGAACAGACGGTCCAGGAACTCGTACATCTTGTCGCCGCGCAGGGTGACCTTCACGCCGACGGTCTCGCCCTCACGAACCTTGAAG
>CAKTIN010000009.1 GCA_934565775.1 uncultured Oscillospiraceae bacterium | reverse complement strand
CACCAACTTGGGTGGTACCGCGAATGATTTCGTCCCAAGCGCTTTTGCGCTTGGGATTTTTTCTATGCCGAAAGGAGTCGGACTATGACGCAGCCGGGCAGACGATGGCGACGCCGTTTTCTCACCGAAATCAAGAATAAAAAGAAAAATAAAGGAGAAAACAGCTATGAAACTGAAAAACGTGGACTTTTCCCGCTATTTTGAAGAATACCCCAACGCCGATGGCTACTTTGGCCGGTACGGCGGCAGCTACATCCCCGCGGAGCTCCGGCAGGCCATGGCGGAGATCACCGAGGCTTACGAGACCATCGGCAAATCCCCGGCCTTTCTGGCAGAGCTTGCCCAGATCCGCCGGGACTTTCAGGGCCGCCCCACGCCCATCACCCCCCTGCCCCGGCTGTCCCAGTCCGCAGGGGGCCGGGTCCTGCTCTATGCCAAGCGGGAGGACCTGAACCATACCGGCGCCCACAAGCTCAACCACTGCATGGGCGAGGCCCTGCTGGCCAAGCACATGGGAAAGAAAAAGGTCATTGCGGAGACCGGCGCAGGGCAGCACGGCGTAGCCCTGGCCACGGCGGCGGCCTACTTCGGACTGGAGTGCGAGATCTATATGGGCACCGTGGACATTGCCAAGCAGGCCCCCAACGTGGCGAAGATGAAGGTCCTG
Source organism: uncultured Oscillospiraceae bacterium (assembly GCA_934565775.1). GTDB lineage: Bacteria > Bacillota > Clostridia > Oscillospirales > Oscillospiraceae > Faecousia. The sequence goes on along the minus strand of CAKTIN010000009.1, from coordinate 35,840 downwards.
GGTGCGAAGGTCATCGAGGTCTCCCAGGGGGCCGGAACTCTGAAGGAGGCGGTGGACGCCGCCTTCGCCGCCTATGCGAAGGACTACAAGGACTGCATCTACTGCATCGGCTCCGTGGTGGGGCCCCACCCCTTCCCCATGATGGTCCGGGATTTCCAGCGGGTGGTGGGGCAGGAGGCCCGGGAGCAGTTCCTGGCCATGACCGGGGCGCTGCCCAGCGCCATTGTGGCCTGCGTCGGCGGCGGCTCCAATGCGGCGGGGCTGTTCTCCGGCTTTCTGAACGACCCCGTGGATATTTACGGCGTAGAGCCCCTGGGCCGGGGCCCCAAGCTGGGCGACCACGCCGCCAGCCTGCGCTATGGCACCGAGGGCGTGCTCCACGGCTTCAACAGCATCATGCTGAAGGACCCGTCCGGCGCCCCCGCCCCGGTCTACTCCGTGGCCAGCGGCCTGGACTACCCCTCCTCCGGGCCGGAGCACGCCTTTCTCCGGGATCTGGGCCGGGTCACCTATGACGTTGTAGACGACCGGGAAACCATAGATGCCTTCTTCCGCCTGTCCCGCCTGGAGGGCATCCTCCCCGCCATTGAAAGCGCCCATGCGGTTGCCTATGCTCTGAAGCTGGCCCGGCGCATGGAGGGCGGGACCGTACTGCTGAATCTCTCCGGCCGGGGAGATAAGGATCTGGACTATATTCTGGCCCATTACGGGAAGGACTACCTGTAAAACACAAGGCCCGGCAGGGTCGCCGTTGCGGCCCTGCCGGGCATCGTCTATTTCTTTTGTTTCCCCGGGAGCTGGGACAGGACCAGGGCGCTCAAGATCAACCCGCAGCCCACCAGCTCCGGCACCCGCAGGCGCTCCTGAAGCACCAGCCACCCGGCCAGGGCCGCAAAAACCGACTCCGTGCTCATCAGCAGGGCCGCAATGGCGGTGTTGGTCCGCTGCTGGCTCAGAATCTGGAGGGTGTAGCCCACTGCCAGGGAGAGAATGCCCGTGTAGCAGATCGGCACCCAGCAGCTGGCAATGGCGTGCAGCTCCGGCTTCTCCTGGAAGAGCATGGCAATGCCGGACAGGGCGGCGCACACAAAAATTTGCAGGCAGCTTAGCCGCACGCCGTCCAGGCCAGAGGCAAAATGGTCCACGGCGGTCATCTGGCAGGCGAAGGCCACCGCCCCCGCCAGGGCGTACAGGTCCCCCCGGTTGATGCCTCCCTGGCCCCCCAGGCTCAGCAGATACAGCCCCGCCGCAGCCAGGCCCACGCCGCACCAGACCCGGCCCGAGACCCGGCGGTGAAACAGCAGGCCCATCACCGGCACCATGACGATGTACATGGCCGTCAGGAAGCCCGCCTTTCCGGCGGAGGTATACAGCAGGCTCACCTGCTGCATGGTGTTCGCCAAAAACAGAAACACCCCGCAGATCAGGCCGGTCAGCAGGAGCTTCCGGTCCTTCCAGCGGGCAAGATAGCCCTTTCCCCGGCCGTTTTTCCGGTCCATGACCCACACCACCGGCAGGAGCACGACCCCGCCCAGGAGGAATCGGGCAAACTGGAAGGTAAAGGGGCCCACATACGCCATGCCCACGCTCTGGAACACAAAGGCCACGCCCCAGATCATCGCGGAAAGCAGCAGCATCAGATTTCCCTGGATCTGCTTTTTCATCGAACTCCTCCCGGCATTTTCATTCTATTCCCATTTTAGTCCCTTCCCATTTTGAAATCAACTGGCAAAGGAGACAAAATACGCGCCATGGAAAAGTCCAGTTTTTACTCTCTTTACTATGATAACATGGTAATTCAATTCCGAAAAGTTTCAAAACCCAGGGCCGGGCTTGCCGTCTCTCCCGGTCTTGCAAATTAGGGAAAAAGTTGGTATACTGGAGACGGAAATTTACGAATCTAGGAGGTTCAAGTATGGAAGAACTGAATCAAGTTTTAGAGCGCGCTGCCATTGCCCCGGAGAACACCTGGGCCCTGGAGGATCTTTATCCCACGGATGAGGCCTGGGAGCAGGACCTGGTGCGCATGAAGGCCCTGAGCGAGGAGCTGGCCCAGTATGCCGGGAAAATCGCCCGGGATCCCAAGGACCTGCTGGCCTATCTGCAAAAGGTAGAGACCATGGTAGAGCTTCTGGACGGCGTGGGCAACTACGCCCAGCGGAAGAACGACCAGGACACCCGGGTGAGCAAATACCAGGATATGACCGGCCGGTTCATGAGCGCCTATGTGGCCTTCGGAGCCGCCGTGAGCTTTGAGACTCCGGAGCTGCTGTCTCTGTCCGACGAGGAGATGGACCGGTTCTACCGGGAGGTTCCGGAGCTGGAGGCCTACCGCCGGTATCTGGAGGATACCCGCCGCCGGAAGGCCCATGTGCTCTCCCCCGCCGAGGAAAAGCTGCTGGCCTCCGCCGGAGAAATGGCCGACGCCCCGGACAATATTTACGGTCTGTTTACCAACGCCGACCTGACCTTCCCCGACGCCGTGGACAGCCAGGGCAACTGTCTGCCCCTGTCCGCCGGAACCTTTGTGGGCTATGAGGCCAGCCCGGACCGGGGTCTGCGGAAGGACGCCTATGAGAAGGTCTATACCACCCTGGGCTCCTTCCAGAACACCGCCGCAGCGCTGCTCTCCGCTCAGGTCAAGCAGCTGCAATTCTTCTCCACCGCCCGGCGCTATCCCAGCAGCCTGGACGCCGCCCTGGACGCAACCAACGTCCCCACCAGCGTGTATCTGAACCTGATTGAGGCGGTCCACAAGAATATGGACAAGATGCACCGGTATGTGACCCTGCGCAAAAAGCTCCTGGGGGTGGACGAGCTCCACTTCTACGACATTTACACCCCCCTGGTGGCAGGCACCGACAAGAAGATCCCCTTCGCCGAGGCAAAGCAGACCGTCTACGAGGCTCTGGCTCCCATGGGCGACGGCTATCGGAAGCTCCTCCAGGAGGGCTTTGACAGCCGGTGGATCGACGTCTATCAGAATGTGGGCAAGCGCGGCGGCGCCTATTCCTCCGGCGCTCTGGTCCATCCCTATGTGCTGCTGAACTACCACGGCACCCTGGACGATCAGTTCACCCTGGCCCACGAGATGGGGCACGCCCTGCACTCCTACTTCTCCAATCACACCCAGCGGCCCATCGACCGGGACTATGTGATCTTTGTGGCGGAGGTGGCCTCCACCTGCAACGAGGCGCTGCTCATGGAGCATCTGCTCTCCAAAACCACGGACCGCAAGCAGCGGGCCTACCTCATTAACCACTTCCTGGAGCAGTTCAAGAACACGCTGTACCGCCAGACCATGTTCGCGGAGTTTGAGCTGAACATCGGCCGCATGGCTCAGGCCGGGCAGACTCTCACCGCCGAGACCCTCAACGCAGAGTACCGCCGCCTGAATGAGCTGTACTTTGGGCCGGATATGGTCGTGGACGATCTCATTGCCAAGGAATGGATCCGAATTCCCCATTTCTATTACAACTACTATGTGTTCCAGTACGCCACGGGCTACTCTGCGGCCATCGCCCTGTCCCGCCGGATCCTCCGGGAGGGGGAGCCCGCCGTGCGGGACTATCTGGGCTTCCTGTCCGGCGGCTGCTCCAAGAGCCCCATCGACCTGCTGAAGGGTGCCGGGGTGGACATGACCTCCCCCGCTCCTGTGGAGCAGGCGCTGGAGCTGTTCGGCTCCCTGCTGGACGAAATGGAAAGCCTGATGGCGGAGTAAGCCATGGCAGACATTTTCCTTCCCACCCTGCACACCTTCGCCATGGATAACATCTTCACCGGCTCCTGCGGCGCGCTGCGGTTCCGCATTGCCCCCAAGGTGGTCATGCGCACCCCGAAGGAGGTCAACATGGAGGAGAGCTCCATGCACGCAGAGCTCTGGCACGGCCCGCTGTGCTATGAGCTCAGCCAGATGGAGCAGGAGCAGACCTTTCCTATGAGCGAGGAGGGCCGCCTGGCCATGAAGGCCTGGCTGGAGGCGAACCTGTAGCCGCCGGCGGCCCGCCGCCAAACCGCATAAAAAGCGCCTCTGCGGAGTCAAGCCCCGCAGAGGCGCTTCCGTATTTCAGCGGCGTCTTGTAAAAGGGGCGGGTGCAACCCGCTGCGGATCGAAATAGGACGCTTGCCGGTGGCAAGCGCACCACACAAAAATCTTTGATTTTTGACCGAGGGATTGTAAACTCTCCCATTTTGAATCAGCGCTCAGTCGAGGCAACCTGCGCTGCCCCCGGCGGGGCCCTTTCCACTGGGGGAAAGGGCCGAAAGCCCACCGGGCTGCGGCCCGGACCCGGGGGCACAGGCGGCGGTACGGGACAAGCACCCGGCAGAATTTGTAAGCCGCTGCGTCGCACTTTCTCTATTTCGACACGCGGCAGCGCTTGGCCGCGCCCGCGCCCGAAATGCACCGGGCAAAATTTGACGGCAGTTGCGTTGGACAGACTGCATCATGCCGCCCGATGGTGCCAGGCATAACAAGATGGCAGGAGATAACTCAATGGCGCGGTATATGGAAAGGCAATGTACAAATACTCGTAAAACTTTTAAAATTTGATTGCCATACACGCAAATCATCGTCAAAAGTTCGGAAATTTCAGAAAGCTAACGGCTCCCTTGCGGAAAGGGCGGGTGCAACCCGCTGCGGATCAAAATAGGACGCTTGCCAGTGGCAAGCGCACCACACAAAAATCTTTGATTTTTGACTGAGGGATTGAACGCTATCCCATTTTAAGAAAGCTTGCAATCAAGGCCTTTCCCGTTTTGCATCAGCGCTCAGGCGAGGCGGCCTGCGCTGCCGCCGGCGGCCCGCCGCCAAACCACATAAAAAGCGCCTCTGCGGAGTCAAGCCCCGCAGAGGCGCTTTTTTAATTTTCCTTGGAAATATCCGTGGAGAAGTATTTTTCCGAAAGGGCGGTCAGCGTGCCGTCCGCCGCCATCTCCGCCAGGGCCTTGTTAATCGCCGCCAGCAGGGTGGCCGTATCGTCCCCCTTCCGCACGGGGATGGCGACCCGCTCCACCTCGTCCGAGTAGGCTGCGATCTTGATATCCGCCTCGGGGTGAACCTTCTGATAGTCCGCGAACACCACCTCTGCGTTCAGGGTCGCGTCGATCCGGCCGGAGAGCAGCAGCTCGATGGTCTGGTTCAGATCGTCCACACCGGTGACCGTGGCGCCATAGGCCTCCGCCTGGGTGGCATAGGTGCTGGAAATGGTATTGGCGGTGCGTTTACCCTTCAGGTCCTCCATGGAGTGGATCTCATCATAGTCTCCCCGCACCAGCACGGCGGTGCGGTTATAGGCATAGGGGGTGGAGAAGTTATATTTCTTCTCCCGGCCCGGCTCGATCCCCACGCCGTTGACCATAATGTCATAGCGGCCGTCATCCAGGCCGGCCAGCAGGCCGTCCCACTCGCCCTCCACGAAGTTTACCGTAACGCCCAGCTTCTCCGCGATTTTCTGGGCGACCTCCACGTCATAGCCCACTAGCTCGTCGTTCTCATTGTGGTAGGTCCAGGGGGCCCAGGTGCCCTCCATCGCCACGGTAATGCTCCCACGCTTCTGGATCCGGGCCAGCAGGTCTCCCTCCTCGCCGCTGTCCTTGGTCCCGCCGCAGGCCGCCAGCGGCAGCATCAGGGCCAGCACCAGCATCAGGCAAATCCATCTTTTCATTGTATCGTCTCCTTTTCTATTCTTCTCCCTCCAGCGGGCTCTGAATAGACCGCAGGAAGGCCTTTGTACGCTCCTGAGTGGGGTGTGCAAAGAAGTCCTCGGAGGGTCCTGCCTCTACGATCGCCCCATCCTCCATAAACACCACCCGGTTGGACACCGTCCGGGCGAAGCTCATCTCATGGGTCACCACCAGCATGGTCATCCCCTCCCGGGCCAGATTCCGCATGACGCTCAGGACCTCCCCGGTGAGCTCCGGGTCCAGGGCCGAGGTGGGCTCGTCAAAATAAATAAGCTCCGGCTTGGCCGCCATGGCCCGGGCAATGGCCACCCGCTGCTGCTGGCCGCCGGAGAGCTGGGAAGGGTAGGCGTCCCGCCGGGCCGCCAGGCCCACCTTCTCCAGAGCCTCCAGCCCCACCTTCTCCGCCTCCGCTCTGGGCATCTTCCGGGCTACGATCAGCCCCTCCGTCACATTTTGCAGGGCGGTCTTGTTGACAAACAGGTTGTAATTCTGAAATACAAAGCCGGTCTTGCGCCGCAGCTGGGCGATCTCCTTCTTAGAGATCCGGTTCATGTCAAAGCGCTGGCCGTCGAAGCACAAGGTCCCGGCGTCCGCCCGCTCCAAAAAGTTCATGCACCGGAGCAGGGTGGTTTTTCCGGAGCCCGAGGGGCCGATAATGGCCACCACGTCCCCCTGGTCCACCCGCAGGTCAATCCCCCGCAGGACCGGGGTCCCGCCGAAGGACTTTTGCACATGGGTCACTTCCAGCATTCTTACCCCTCCTTTCGGCCATAGGTGCGCAGGCGCTTCTCCCCCCTGGCCTGGAGCCGGGTCAGCACCGTGGAGAAGATCAGGTAAATCAGCCCCACCTCGCAGTACAGCAGCAGCGGCTCATAGGTTCGGGCCACAATGCGCTGGGTCACCATAAACATTTCCATCACCGTAATGTTCGCCGCCAGGGAAGTATCCTTCACCATGGAGATCATGGAATTGGACAGCGGCGGGAAGGCGGTGCGCATGGCCTGGGGCAGCACAATGCGGAAAATCGTCTGCAAATAGCTGAGCCCCGCGCAGAGCCCCGCCTCCAGCTGGCCCTTGGGGACGGATTCCAGAGCGGCCCGGACCGTCTCGGCGCAGTAAGCCCCCTCGTTCAGGGAAAATACGATCACCGCCGCCGGAAACGGCGCCAGGACGATCCCAATACGGGACAGGCCGTAAAACACAATATACAGCTGCACCAACAGCGGAGTCCCCCGGAAGATCCAGATGTAAAACCGGGCAATCCGCCGGAGGACCTTCACATTGGCGAACTGCACCAAAGCCGTCACCACGGCGATCACCAGCGCCAGGGAAAAGGAAATCAGAGTAAGCGGAATGGTCGTGACCAGGCCGGGCAGCAGGATTTTGGGAAACGACTCCAAAAACAGCTGCCACAGCACCTCAAATCGGCCGGATAGCATGGGGGTTCCTTCTTTCTATTTGACATTGCGCTTGCCCCGGAGGGCAAAAGGGCCGGGCTCCCGCAGGAATTTCAGGAGCCCGGTCTCTCCAGGAAAAGTATACCAGAAAGGTAGGAGAAAAGCAAGAGGGGGCCGCCTCCTATCGAGGCGGCCCCAGCATTCACAGCACATAGTTCAAAATACATACCGCCTGAAGAATGCTCCCCAGGTCCACAAACACATGGAACACGGTGTGCAGCACCGGCTTCTTGCTGCCGATCCCATAGAGCACCGCTCCCAGCGTATAGCTGACGCCTCCCCCCAGCAGCCACAGGAAACCGGCCCGGCCCAAAACCGCCAGCGTTGGCTTCAGGGCCAGCACGATACACCAGCCCATGCCGATGTAGCAGATCATGGACAGCACCGCGAACCGGTTATGATCGATGGCGGTAAATACCACGGCGATTGCCGTAATGCCCCATTCCGCCGCGAAGATTCCCCAGGCCAGGGCCGGGTACGCAGGGCGGATCGCGCTCAGAAGAATGGGGGTATAGGTCCCGGCAATGAGCAGGTAAATGGTGCAGTGGTCGATGACCTGCATGACCTTCTTCCCCCGGCTGGGGCGCAGACCGTGGTACACGCTGGAAACCGTGTACAGGCAGATCATGGAAATACCGTAAACGCTTCCGCTGACTACGCCCCACAGGTCCTTATGCCACGCGGCCACCGCCACCGCAAGGACGGTGATGACGATTCCCAGCACGGCCCCCACCACATGGGTGACCATATTGGCGATCTCCTCACCCCGGGTATAATTGGGCAGCTGCCGCTGGTCCAAAGGCGTGCGCTTCATGCTCCCCGCCTCCTCAGGCCCCGGTGCCCGGGGAGCGTTTGTCCCCCAGGAAATACACCGCCACCGTATCCGGCCCGCAGTGAGAGGCGATGATCGTGCCGATATTCACCACCCGGACCTTCCCCTTCAGCTTGGGGAACCGGGCCTCGATGGCGTCCCGGGTCTCGTTGGCCGTCTCCAGGCAGTTGGAATGGCTGATAAAGCATTTGCCGTCATAACCTGTCCCGCCCACAGCCCGGCGGGCCATGGTGTCCACCGTGGTCTGGATGGCGTTCTTCTTTCCCCGGACCTTGCTGTAGGCAATGATCTTACCCTCGTCGTTCAGGTGCATAATGGGGCACAGGTTCAGCACCGCCCCCAGCATGGCCGCCGCGCCGGAGATCCGGCCGCTGTGGCGATAATATTTCAGATCCGTGGAGAAGAACTGGTGATGGACGCACAGCCGGTGGTCCAGGACCCATTGCAGCGTCTCATCCAGGGTGCAGCCCCGGTCCCGCAGGTCCGCGGCGTAATCCACCAGCAGGCCGTAGCCCGAGCAGCTGCAGGTGGAGTCCACCACCTCCAGGCGCCGCTCGGGATACTTTTCCCGCATGATCTCCGCCGCAAGGATGGCGTTCTGAATGGAGCTGGTCATACCGGAGCCAAAGACAATGTGCAGCACATCACCCTTTTGCAGCAGGGTGTCGAAAAAGCTCTCATACTGGCCCACATTGAGCTGAGATGTGCTGGGGATCTTCCCCTGGGCCAGAAAATCGTAAAACCGGGCCAGGGCCTCCGGGTCCCGGTCCATGTTGTCCTGGTAAGTGGCGCCGTCCACGGTGTAGGAGTAAAACAGAACGGGGAGCTCCCGCCCGGCAACATAGGCATAGGGCAGATCCACGGTGGACTCGCAGGAGAGAATGTAAGAATGTTCCATAGCCGAACCTCGCATCTAAGAATTGCCCCTGGGGGCTTCGCTCCTCATCCTACCTGCTTCCGGCAATTTTTACAACCTACCTCTTCGTTCCGGCGGTCTACCCCTGGAGCCGCCCGGCTCTACCGGGGAGAAAAAAGGACTCTACTGGGAGTAGAGTCCGGAAAAGTTCGGATTTTATAAGAAACAGCGCCGTTCTCGCCACAAATCCTGATCATCAGTTTTCCCGCCCCGCCTCCGCTGTCCGCCCTGCCGCCGGAGGGGGGAGAGCGCCTCTACCGGGCGTCCAAGGGAGTAGAATTGCATCCTGTCCCCCGGCAAGCCCCGGCGGCGGGACCAATCGGCGGCACATCCCCCAGCGGAAAGGGCCCCGCGGTCGGCAAGCGCAGGTTGCGATCATGAAGCGCCGATTCAAAAGGGAGCCATTGCCCTCAAGGGATTCGACCTATAGCAGCAAAAGCCGCTCTGTCAGCACAGAGCGGCTTAAGTCTCCGGATTTTGCGGCCGTTTGCTTTTTTTCAGGCAATAGGAGAAAAACACGATCAGCTCGCTGGGAATCAGCAGCAGGAACAGCTGCCACCAGTTATACCGGAGAAAGCTGAAATACACCGCCGCCACCACGGAGGCCAGAAAGCCGCCGATGATGAGAAAATTGTGCTTACCTCCCCGCCACACAGAGTTCAGCACCAGCCAGGTCACCAGGCACACCGGCGCCGTATAGGCAAACACCAGCCAGCACACCCGGCCGCAGAGCCACAGAATAATAAATACCAGCAGCGCCAGGGTCCACACCCCCAGCAGCACGATTCCCGTCAGCACCCGGCGGTCCGCCTTCCGGGTGGGAGCCTGGGGCTTTGGCGCGTCCTCCCCAATGAGGGTGCTCACACTTACGCCGAAGATCTCCCCCAGCTTTTTCAGCACCGCCACATCCGGCAGCGCCTCCCCGCGCTCCCATTTGGACACGGATTTGTCCGAATAATGCAGCCGCTCTGCCAGCTCCAGCTGGGTCATTCCCGCCTGCGTCCGCAGCCGGACCAGATTTTGCGCTACCACCGCCTTCAGATCCTCCAGCGCCCGCACCCCCCTTCCGTTTTTCCTCATTATAACATAACCGCTCCAAAAAAGAAAATGTTTTTCTGCACCGTGTACGGGAAAATTCTCTTCCCCGCCGTCCTCCGCCCCGGCCTCCCCGGTGGGGGATTGCCAAAGCGGCCGCCCCTGCTATAATAAGGATGCAGAATTTTCAGAAACGGAGGCGTTTCATATGGCAGTCAAACAAACAGCCGGAAGAGATCAGCTTGGGGATTTCGCCCCGAAATTTGCCCAGCTGAATGATGATGTGCTCTTTGGAGAGGTTTGGAGCCGAGAGGACCGGCTCTCCGCCCGGGACCGGAGTCTGGTCACGGTGGTCGCCCTTATGGCCCAGGGGCTGGTAGACAGCTCCTTCCAGTTTCATCTGATGAGCGCCAAGAAAAACGGCATTACCAAAACGGAGATCGCGGAGATTCTCACCCACGCGGCCTTTTACGCCGGTTGGCCCAAGGCCTGGGCGGCCTTCCGCATGGCGAAGGAGGTCTGGGCGGAGGCCGAAACCGGCGACCCCATGGCGGACCACGCCGCCTCGATGATTTTCCCCATCGGCAAACCCAACGACGGCTTCGCCCAGTATTTTACCGGCAGGAGCTATCTGGCCCCCGTCTCCACCTCCCAGGTGGGTATTTTCAATGTGACCTTTGAGCCGGGCTGCCGGAACAACTGGCACATTCACCACGCCACCAAAGGCGGCGGGCAGATCCTCATCTGTGTGGGCGGCCGGGGCTATTACCAGGCCGAGGGGCAGAGCCCCCAGCTCATGACCCCCGGGGACGTGATCAACATTCCCCCCGAGGTAAAGCACTGGCACGGCGCGGCGGCGGACAGCTGGTTCAGCCATCTGGCCGTGGAGGTCCCCGGAGAGGGGTGCTCCAATCAGTGGCTGGAGCCCGTCTCGGACGAGGAATACGGCAAGCTGGGCTAAGGAGGATTTCCGATGAAACAAGCATTGGTCGCATTTTTCTCCGCCAGCGGCGTGACCGCAGGGGTGGCCAGATCCCTGGCCCAGGCCGTGGGCGGCGATCTGTTTGAGATCACCCCGCCGGTCCCCTATTCCCCGGCGGATCTGGACTGGCGGGACAAGCATAGCCGCAGCACCCTGGAGATGCAGGACCCGGCCGCCCGGCCATCGCCGGCCAGGTGGCCGGTATGGCTGCGTACGACGTGCTGTTTGTGGGCTTTCCCATCTGGTGGTATCAGGCCCCCCGGATCATTCAAACCTTCCTTGAGAGCTACGACCTGACCGGGAAAACCGTCGTTCCCTTCGCCACCTCCGGCGGAAGCGGCATGGGTAAAACCGCCGAGCTTCTCCGGGAGAGCTGCCCCGCCGCCCGGGTCCTGGAGGGAAAGCGGCTGCCCGTCTCGGTTTCCCCCGCAGAGCTGGCCCAGTGGGTGCGCAGCCTGGGGCTGTAAGGAGGTCCTATGGAATATCGCACACTGCCCCATGGCGGGGAGCGAATCAGCGTTCTGGGCATGGGCTCCTCCGTCATCGGCGCGCAGCCGGAGGCGGAGATCATCGCCACGGTCTGCCGGGCCTTCGACGCCGGGATCAACTACTTTGACATGGCCGGGGGCCATGCGGCCATTTTCGGCGCCTATGGCAAGGCCCTGGAGGGCATTCGGGACAAGGTTTTCCTCCAAATCCACTTTGGTGCGGACTACACCATCGGGGAATACGGCTGGACCACGAACCTGGAGGAGGTCAAGCGCTCCGTCGCCTGGCAGCTGAAGCAGCTCCGGACGGATTTCATCGACTTTGGCTTTATTCATTGCCTGGACGAGGCCTCCGACCTGGCCGCCTATGAGGCCAACGGCGTTCTGGACTACGTTTTGGCGCTGAAGGCCCAGGGCGTGATCCGGCACATCGGCCTGTCCTCCCACACCCCTGTCCTGGTGAACCGGATCCTGGACCGGGGGCTGGTGGATATGGTCATGTTCAGCATCAATCCCGTGTATGATTACGGCCGGGGGGACTTCGGCTTTGGGGAGAACGAAGAGCGGTACGCTCTTTACCGCCGCTGCCAGCAGGAGGGCGTGGGCATCTCCGTCATGAAGCCCTTTTGCGGCGGGCAGCTGCTGGACGCCGCCCAGTCCCCCTTCGGCGCGGCGCTCACAAAGGCCCAGTGCATCCAGTATGCCCTGGACAAGCCCGGCGTGCTTACCGTCCTGCCCGGCTACGGCAGCCGGAAGGAGCTGGAGGAAGTCCTGGCTTACTTTGACGCCGCCCCGGAGCAGCGGGACTACGCCTACGTCAGCGGCTTTGCCCCGAAGGAGAGCCTGGGCCGGTGCGTTTACTGCAAGCACTGCCACCCCTGCCCCGCCGGGCTGGACATTGCCCTCATCAACAAATACTACGATCTGGCGCTGCAGGGCGACGCCCTGGCCCGGGAGCATTACCTGACCCTGGACCACCGGGCCGGGGACTGCCTGGGCTGTGGGCACTGCGACCGGCGCTGTCCCTTCCATGTGGCCCAAAGTCAGCGCATGGAGACCATCCGCGCCTATTTCGGCGCCTAGCTTCCAAATGAAACGAGCCCGGAGGGAAATCCCTCCGGGCTGCTTTTATTCCGCCATGACTACGACCGCCATAATGCGGCTGTTTTTGGGATGGAAGTGCCCGGCGGGGCTCTCCGCCGTCCCCCCGGCAGGAAGATTCTCAAAGGGCACCCGATAGGTAATGCCCCCCAGATAAATGCCGCCCACCTGGACGTACTTATAATAGACATAGACCTTTCCATAGGCCTCGTCCGTCCGGTTCTTCAGGGTCAGCTTCCCGGCCTGGGTGGTATCCAGGTCGAACCGCTCCTCCTCCAGCGACGGCGTGTCCACATAGCCGGAGGCCGTCTGCCCATAGGTATAGTCGTCTGCGTCGCTGTAGGGGCGGCGGTTCAGCTCCAGGGCCAGCACCGTCGCACCGGCGGGCAGGTCCGTAATGAGGAACACCGCCTGCTCCTTCTCGCTGACCTGGAAGGTAATATCCGCTACCTGGAGCATCCGGTCTGCGTTGTTGGTGACCAGAATCGCCGCCACATTGGACACCACATCATCGGACCCATCCTCCAGGAAGTTGCCGGAGTAGCCCCCCAGGGAGGTCAGGGTCAGGCAGTCGTCCGAAAGGTGGGGGACTGGCGGCTCCGTAGGGGCGGGCTCCGTCGCCGGAGGCGTGGTGGGCTTTGGCTCCGTAGGCTTGGGGTTCGTGGGCTTAGTGTTCGAAGGCTTGGCCTCCGTGGGCTCCGTCTCATCGGGCTTGGTGGGAGCGGGCTTGGTCGGACCCGTGGGGTCCGGCTTCGTGGGAGCGGGCTCCGCCGCCTGAGTCGGCTCGGTCTCGCCACTGGGCGCATTGGCCCCGGGCGTGAAGCCGGGAATCATAGGGATGTTCAAGGTATCCCGGCCGGGCGTCACGATCTCCCCCTGCCGGTCTCTTCCTCCAAGGGTCAGGATCAACACCAGGGCCAGCACCAGGGCCGCCGCACCGCCCAGAATCCACCATTTTTTCTGTTTCATATTCCAATTCCTCCCATTTTCCCCCGGGCCGGCAGCGCCGCGCCGCGTCCATCGGGAAATATAGTGCGCTCCGTCAGCTCCACTGCCTCCCGGTCCGGGCGGCAGGTCAGCCGGTAAACCGGGATCCGCTCCAGAAGGGCCAGGGCGAGATCCACCCCCCGGCCATGCCACTGCCCCGCCCAGGGGGCCGTGGCCATGCGGGGCATCAGCTCCAGCAGCGCTTCCTTGCCCCGCAGAGGCACGATCTCATTGACCAGTCCTTGGCGCAGGGCAACGATCCCCGCCGCCGGGGCGGCTTCGTTCCGGTAAATGCCGGAGGTCCCCGCATAGGGGGAGCCCCAGGCCGTAATGCGCTCCGGGGTCAGATGGAGCACCGTCTTGTCTCCGTTCAAAATCTCCGCGCCCCGGTAGCGCTCCCACAGGCTTGCCTGGGTGCTTTTCCCCATGCCCGAGGGGCCGGTAAAGAGGATTCCCCTGCCGCCCCAGCGGATCAGGGAGGCATGGAGCAGCAGCCGGTCGTGGGACAAAAGCAGCAGCTCCTGCCCCAGGTTCTGGGCGATGGGCAGGCCCTCCCGCCGGAGCAGGGCCTCATGGGCCCGGGGCAGCCACAGGTCATAGCTCTGGGTCTCCGGGTCCTGGTCCAGCAGCAGAGCATCGGGGTTCAGGGTGCAGCCCACGTTAAAGGCGTAGCGATAGCCCCGGCCCATCCGCCGGATGCTGTAACCCACCTGGCTCTCCACCACCGGGCCGGTATCCGCAGGCCGCTGTGTATACCACCGGGCAGCATAGCGCACCTGGGGCTGGAATCCGGCCCGCTCCACCAGGAAGGGCTCGATGGCCCCCACTGGCCGCACCCCCTCCGGGAGCGACAGGAGCAGCTTCAGCCCGCACACTTCGCAGCAGTATTCCACGTCGCGCCCCCTTTCGGCAATTTCTGCTCTCAGTATACCGTCTTTTCCGGGAAAAAGCAATGATTTTCCCATAATTTCGCCGCAAAACAGGGAAAGGGCCCCTCCGGGAGATGCCCTCCGGGAGGGGCCGCTGGCCAAATTAGGAAAGGAAAAGCGCGTTCGTACCGGTATGGTAGCAGTAGCCGTTCAGATTGTTGTCATTGAGATATTTCTGGATAAAATCCTCAAGGCTCATAAATTCCTTCACATACTCATAGGCCTCGAGAATATCATGGGCAATCTGCTCATCGGCATTGCAGGTTCTGGCGATCGAGGCGTCCATGCGGAAGGTCTCCACCAGGAGCGCAGGCTTTACATAATTCTTTTTCATTTCTTTCACACGCTCCTTTACCGCAGATTGGCGGTGCTCTCGCCGGTCACCTTGTAGAACCGCAGGGTGTAGGCCGCATGGGGGTCCGCCTGGTCGATGGTGACGACCCAGGTCTTGTTCCCGGCCTGGTCAAAGACATAGCTGGCCGTAACGGTGCCGGGCACCTCGCTGCCGTTCAGCAGCACCTTTACATCCAGCACGTCCTTGCCGGTGGCAAAGGTGAGCACTTCCCGCTGGTTGGCCCCGGGATAACGCACCTGCACATCCGTCATGGTGGAAACCGGCTGATCCTGGGTTTCCAGGTTCCCGAGCTGGTCGCTCACCGTCCGGAAGCTCAGGCTCTTAGAGGCCTTCACATAGGTCAGAGAGACCACGTCCTTCGGCGTGCCGTTCTGAGCGCTCGCTCCCACGGCCCGCAGGGCGATCAGCTTGCCGCTTCCGCTATCCATGCAGTCGTCCAGAGGAATCACATAGTACAGCTCCGTGGAGGTGCCAAGGGTGCCTTCGCTGTCCTTGGTGCCCAGGGCCACCCAGGTGTTGTTCTTGTTCAGATACTGGAGCTTCGGCGCGCCCAGGAGCCGCTTTGCCGCAATTTGCAGCGTTGCGCCCTCAGCCGTCCCCTCCGCATAGAAGGCAATGCCGTAGCCGTCGCTCAGGTACACCTCGTTATTGGGGCCCTGGAGCAGGTAGGACAGGAGGTTCGCGGTCATCGCCGTGTCATCGGAGGCCTCGCCGCCGTAATACGCGCCGGTGAAATTCTCCGTAACGGTGCTGCCGGAGAGGAACACGTTCCCGTCTCCAAGGTACCGGACCAGGCTGGCGCTGACGTCCTTGCCGGGATCCACCACCGCATACTCCTCGCCCGTGCCGTCGTCGGTATAGGTGACCCGATAGCCGGTGCCGAGGATCATATCCCGCAGCTCCCGGACCACAGTCCCCTGCTCGGAGGGCGTGTAGTCCACGATCTCGTTGCCGCCCAGGGGGTTATAGATTCGAATGCCGTCCAGATAAATGGGCTTTGCCTCCGCCCCGCCATAGGTGCTGACGGCGATCCGCACCACGTGCTTCTTCGTGCCGTCCAGGTTCTTCACGTTGACCACGGGAATCTGATACAGGCCGGTCTCCCCATTGTTTTCAAAATAGGTGTTTACAATCTGCATATCCACCAGGGTCGGGCGGTCCTGGGTGCCGTCGGAGACGATATTGCCGGATGCGTCAATGGCCGCATTGTCAAAGACGTAGACATACACCGTACCGGTGTTGGCCGCCGTGGAGCTGATGATGTCCACACCGGTGCCCTTGAACTGGAACACCGCGTAGCTGCCGCCCCGCATCATGGTCGCGGTGCCGCCGCTGTAGCCCTCGTCGCTGTCATAGGCCGGATCGTAACCGTATTGCAGGCCCAGATCGTTGCTCTGGTGGCGATCCGTATCGCCCTCGCCCACCGGCTGAGTCTCCCCGCCGTAGCGGATGCCGTCGTCGCCGTTTGCACCGCTGCCGCTGTTGGAGAAGTTGTCCTCATAATACACCACGCTGGCAGGCAGGACCTTGATCTGGCCCTCCATCACAGGGGTGGCGTTCACCGCGCTCAGGGAGTCGGCCGGAAGCGTCCCGTCCTTCTTCACCTGCACGCCGTAATAGAACACGTCCTCGCAGTCCATGAACCGGGTGGGGGTGTACTCCAGGAACAGATTCTCCCCGCCGTCCTCGCTCAGGGCGGTTTTCACCGTGCCGTTCTTCGCGGAGAAGGTCTCCTCGGGAATGGCATAGCCCTCGTTGGCATAGTGGCCGTCCGCCGCCGTGGTCTCGTTATACTTCTTGCCGGACAGGCCGTAGAAGTACAGGCCATCTTCGGCCTCGCCCCGGATCAGATTTGTGCCGGAGTAGCCCTGGAGGCTCTGCACGCCCTGGTCCCCGTCCTTGCCGGTAAGGTAGACCGGCAGGCCGTAGTCCAGCACATAGACATAGTCCTTGACCTCATAGTTGTAAACGGTGATGGTAACGGTCTCAGTATTCTCCGGGTTGCCGCCCTTGTTCATCCGCACCTCAAAGGTCTTTGTGCCGGTCTCGGTGGAGTTATAGGTCAGGGCCAGCGTCCTGCGCCCCTCCGCTCCATCTGGAGCCGTGACCGTAAAGGTATTGTCGCCATTCTGAATGCCGCTGAAGGTGTTGTCCTGCATAACCTGGCCGTCGGAGACCTCCACGGTCTGCTTTGTCATCACATGGAGCGTAAATTCCCCATCATTATAGGCCTGGCCAATCGCCAGCGTAAGCCGCTGCCCATCGCCCCGGTTGAAGTTCAGCAGAGAGAGCTTTGCATCCTCCAGGAAGCCGGAGACCGGACCGCGGTTTGCGGGGTCATCGTACTTCCCAACCGGGCTGGTCGTTTTACTCTCATGGTAATTCAGCCTTCCCGCAAGGAGCTGCACCTCCGTCAGGGTGTAATCCAGCTTCCAGCTCTTGCTCCCCAGCGTCACGGAATTGTTTTCCGCAAATACGAAGCCGCCGCCGGGGCCGGTCAGATAGATGTACTCCGTCTCTGCCGGAATGTCCACAGTGCAGGAACCAGAACTGGGGGCGCCGTTGTTTCCGGCCACACGAACCGTATAGGATTGGGCCTCCTTAATCACGGTCTCTGTCCGGGTGCTCTCCACCATCGTCTGTCCCAGGTCCAGGTTCAGGGTGGTGTCCTTGCCCACCTGGGCATAGAACACCTTGCTGTACTGGGTGTTATCCCGGATAACCGTCTTGACCTCGTTGGATTTCTCCGTCTCGCCGTCCACGGTCACAGTCGCCGTGTTCATAAAGCGCTGGCCGTCCACGGCGCTTTCGATCTCCACCTGGAAGGTGATGGTGAAGGAGGCCTTCGCCTCCAGCGCGCCGGTAAAGCTCCAGGTCAGGCTCTGACCGTCCTGGCGGAAGTCCGCCGCAGTCCGGCCGTCGGAGATCTCATAGCTACCGTCCACATAGCGCAGCCCCGCAGGCAGCACGTCTGAGACCGTAAAGGGATTGGTCACACTGGCGGCAGTGGGGTTCAGCACCGTCAGCGTATAGCGCAGGGTGTCGCCGGGCTTCGCCTCCGCCCGGTCCACGGCCTTCACAATGGACAGCTTGGGGTTGAACAGATAAATGTCCTTCACATAAATGCGGTGGGTATCGCTGCCCGCCTTCGCACTCTGCACCTCGGAGAAGTCGAACTCCACGGAGTCCATCGCCAGGTCGCTGCCGTCGTTCAGGCTGAAGTACAGGGTCCGGTAGCCGTCCGCCAGGAGCTCCAGGTTGATCTCTGGGGCGCTGCTGTTGGGCGCGCTCTTGAACTCGGACAGGGGGATCGACTCGATCACATTGCCGCCCCGCTTCAATACGATCCGGATCTTGCCGATATCCTCCTCGGAAAGGCCTCGGGTCGCCTCCAGGTCCTCGCCCTTCATGGTCAGGGCCAGCCACTGGCCGCGGCGCTCCTGGGTGCCGGTCAGGGCCGCGAAGGTCCGGTGGGCCCCGTCGTTCCGATACTTGATCTCCAGGGCGTTAAAGGAGCCCGTGCCGTTCTTATCCGCGTGGGTGTTATCCACGATGTTCGCGTCGGAGGTGGACATGGTCCACAGATGCCAGTCCTTCGTGCCGGAAATGTTCGAGCCGGAGATCGTGCCATGGTCATTGTCCGACCCCTCTCCGCCCTTGGTATAGGTCACATTGCCCCAGGTATACTGCCGGTCTTGGAAGGATTGATTCGTCGTCCCACCGGGCAGACGCAGGAAGGGCTTCACGCTCTGGTTCAGCGCCAGGTTCTTCTCCTCATAGGGATGGATCACCGCGTCCTGATACTGGAAGGGAGAAACCGCCGTCCAGTTCCCTCGGGTCTCCAGCTTACCGGCGTCGGCATTCTCGGAGGAGCCGCCCGTAAACAGGCCCACAAAGGCGATCTCCACCGTGCCGCTGATGTCATCGGCCCCGTTGGGGGTCTCAAAGATCAGCTTGATGCCCTCGGAGCCGGGCAGGCCATCCATCCCCTGGCCGCCTACATCGGGCACCCGGGGGCTGATATAAGTGGTAAAGCCCGCTTCAAAGGTGGTGCTGACCGCACCGTTTTTTCTGAGGTCCGCCAGGGTGCCGGAATACTTCACATTGCCGCCGCTGTCTACGGCGTACAGCTTCAGATATGCCTCCAGCTGCTCCAGCGCCGGGCCGCTGACCGTCCGCAGGGAGATCGCCAGCCGGTCTCTGCTCCCGGAGACGCAGGCCTTCACCGTGCCGCCCCAGCCGACCACCGTAGCGGAGCCGTCGGAATAGGGGAACACCGTGGTATTCTGATACTGGCTGTAATAGAAGGTCTGGGCGGATTCATAGTCGATCCGCAGCAGGTCGCTGCCTGCGGCATTGCCATTGGCAATGGCCTGCACCGCACAGCTCGTTTGCCCCTCCAGGGCATACTCCACCTCGACCGTATAGGTCCCGGCGGGGATGGAGGTGCTTACAAAGTGATAGGTCACACTGCCCTGGTCCACCCAGCCGAAGCAGCCGTTTTCCTCCTTATAGGTCGTGCCGCCGTTGGCCTCGATCCAGTCCTTGCTCTTGTCTGCGGTCTGATTGGAGCCGCCATAGTCATTAGGAACGGACTGGACATTGCCGGAGCCGGGCACAAGCCTTGCAATTTCTCCGCTGTCGCTCAGAATGCGCAGGCCCCTCAGGTCTGCGCTGCCGCTCTGGAAGCGGATCTGGATCTCATTGGCCCCCGCCTTCAGCTGCATCCCCGTAAAGCGCAGAGTCCGGGTAAAGTCCCCGGGGAACTGCCCCCAGCCCTCGCCGGAGATTGAACCGGACCAGGACCCCACAGACCCGGTATCGGACCCGCTTCCTGTCCGCACCAAGGCGCCGTCCGTAGACGAGGTCAGGGTCAGGCCCTTGTTCACCTCATTTTCGCCGCCGTTCTTGTTCACGCCCAGGGTCTGCTGATACACGTCCCAATAGGTTGCGGTATTAAAGGTATACGCCTCGTTTTCCGAATCGAAAAACAGCTGATACGCAATGGGCCGCTGGGCAATGTAGTCCTCGGACGGCTTCGTGTCTGCCCACGCCGGAGACGCCAGGTTGGGCAGAACCAACGTCAGCGTCAGCAGCAGCGCCAGCAGCGCGCTTGCAAGTCGTTTCATTTCCAACTCCTCCTCACCGAAATAGCAGGGCATGGGCCCCTCCCATACAGAGCGCGGCCCAGAACCCTTGTAGTCTAAAATTATTTTAGCACAATAGCGTTTCGTTGTCTATACCAAATTCAATTATTCTCTACATTTTTCGAATTTTTCATTCGTATAACGACTGTAATATTTATGAATTATGGAATAAAACCAAACCTATTTGCGTATATTTGTTTTACGTTAAACTGTTTTGTGCCATTTCTGCCCGATTTTTTACCTGTTTTCTTCGCATCACCCGGGTATATTTCTTGCCTCGGAAAGAATTTCCCGCAAACGTTCTCCCAGACGCTCCGCCGCCCAGACCGTCCGGCTGCCGTTGCTGCCGCTGGGATCAGGCAGAGCCGGCGCGCCTGCGGTACCAAAAGTAATTACGCCGTAGTCCGCCCGGACTCCCTGGGGATTCGCGGACTCCTTGGGATTCCAATTGCACAGCGCATTCAGATCCGTCAGGCTTCCAATGGTGCGGGTGCTGCCGTCCGCATTTCTGTAATACAGGCCGTTGATCTTAATATTGCGGATCGAGCCGCCGCCATTTTGGCTGCTGTTCGCCATACGGATGCCGGGAATCTTCCCCGCCGTATTCTTCCAGCCCAGGACCCGGATGTTTTCAAAGGTCACATTGTCAATAGAGCCTCGGCTCGGCTCATGGGTCCAGGCGCTTGTAGTCCCGTCCAGCTCGCCGCCTATGACATTGGTCAGATCGATTAGAATGGGCCACCCGTCCTCCACGCCGGTGTTATAGCCCATGCTGGCGTCCTCCACCGTGACATTCCGCCAGGTCACATCGTAAATACTGGCGTTGTCCATATTATGGATGCTCATGGCGGGCTTGTGGCAGGCATGGACCACATCGATATTCTCAAAGGTCACGCCGTAAATCGTCGGATTCGGGCCGACCGCCTTATTGGTCTCCGCTCCCAGCTCCATGGCCTGGGCCAGATCCGTCCAGAATACGCAGTTCTGCACCGTCACATCGTGGGTGTAGCGCCCCCAGGAGTAATTCTTCAGCACGACCCCGTCGTCCCAGGTGCGGATGAAGGAGTTGGTAACGGTCACATGGTCCGACGACTGGATGGAAATGCCGTCGCTGTTGGCGCCGCCGGCCAGGATGTGGAAATAGTCAAAGGTCACATTGGACGCGTCCCGGACCTCCACATTCCAGATACCCGCCGCGTTATTATAGATCTGCTCGCTCTCATTGATCAGGGTAACGCCCCGGAAGCCCGCGCCGCTGCCCGCGTTCACCGCCGCATGGGGACCGCTGCCCACCGTCTGCACCAGAACGCCGCTGCCGTACACGCTCAGGCCGCCGAAGCCGTCCGCCACCCGCATGGAGCCCAGAGGCAGATAGTCCCCGCCGTATTGGCCGCTGGTATACACCGGATTGGCAAACAGGTGCAGCGCCCCGGTGGTCGAGCCGTTATACTCCACCACATAGCTGCCCTGCTTGGTAATGGGGAATTCCACATACTTCTGTCCGCCGCTCAGAGTGACGATCCGGGGCTTCACGTTTGCAGACAGCGGCCGGACCACCACAGACTCCAGCTTTACGTTGGTGGGCAGGCCCACCCGGACCATGGCCTCAGCCCCGTCCTTCAGCTCAAAAATGTTCACGGGGACCGTCTCGTAGCCGTAGCACTGGTTGTAATAGCGGTGGGTGTTGACCTTGGCGCTGATGCTGGGGGACTGCTTGCCGTTGATCACCACGGCCACCTGGTCGTTTCTCCGGTCGCCATAGCTGTCCATCGGGGCCACATTGACATTCTCGCCGCTGGGCATTCCCTCCGTGGGGGGATTGACCAGGGAGACGCTGGCCACGGTCAGGGTCCTGCTGCGGGTGTTATTGTCCCGGTTGGACTCATTTTTGGGGCTGTTGTCGTCATTTACCCGGGCCGTGACCGTATAGGTGCCCGCCGCAGCCGTCCAGCCATTGCTGCTGGCGCCCCCGGTGGCGGTCAGCGTCACAGACTCCCCCGGGGCCAGCGGTCCATAGAACTGATCGTTCCAGGTGTTATTCCCGCCGTTTACCGTAAAGAGCACGCCGTGCTTTTCCCCGCTGGGGGACGCGGTCCTGCCCACATTCTGAATCGTCGCCGTAAAGACCACCTTGTCTCCCGCCTGGGGCTCTCTGGGCTCCCAGGTCAGCTCCGTCACAATCAAGTCCCAGGCATCCCCGGTGGGGGTCCAGGATTGGGTCGTGACCGTGCCGGAGGCGGAGGAGGTCTCCGCTCCCTGATAATAGGCCTTCACCGTATAGGAATAGGTCTGCCCGGAGGCCAGGCCCGAGAAGGTATGGCTGCCCACCCCTGTCGCCGTATAGGTCTGGCCGTTCAGCGTGATCTCATAGCGCTGCGGATCCGTATTGCCGCTGTGCGCATCCAAGCTCCAGGTCAGGGTCACGCTGGTGGCCCCCGCCTGGGCGGCGGCCGTCACCTTCCGCACCGTGACCTGCGGCTCCGTGGGCACAGTGGGCGCTTCCGTAGGGGCCTGCGTTGGCTCCGTCACCGGCGGCTCCGTGGGGAACGCAGAGGACTGTCCCACCGTAATCGACAAATTGTCGTTGCTCCGGTTCCGGTCCCCCGGGGCCCGGACCACCACAGTCAGGTCGCACTGCTTCAGTTCCTTTCCCACCGAAAACTCCAGGCTTGCCGTGTTCTTATTCCAGGAAACCGCCTGATCCTGGGTATAGATCCGGCTCCCGTCCTGATAGACGGTAACGCCCACGGTCCCCGGTCTCGTGCCGCCCACATCGTACAGCGTCACCCGGACCTGGGCGCCCTGGACATAAAATCCGGTGACGGCTACGTCCGGTCCGCCTGCCGCAGCAGCGCGCAGAGGTGCAACGTTAAACGTGCCCAAAAAAGACAAAAGCACCGCCAGAGCGAGAAGCAAGCTTCCCAGCCGACGGCTGCTTCCTGTTTTTGAACAATTTTGCATAAAAAGGCCTCCCTATTTCTGACTCTTGTGGTAAGTATAGCACAAGTCCATTTCCCTGTCTGTGCAGATTCGGAGACTTTCTGTACCATTTTCAACTATCCTGTCGAATCGGCACCGCTCCGCCCCTTCCCTTTCCCCCGAAAAGCAGGGGTTCCGGAGGAAAAATGGAAAAATTGGACTGCTACTCCGGCTGCTATTCCTTTCCAAGCGCTCCGTTTCATTCTATAATAAAAGCACCCCATCGGCAGGCTTGCCGGCAAGAGAGAAAGGAGAACCCCATGGCTTATTGTAGAAATTGCGGAAAACAGATCCCGGATTCCGCCGAGCTGTGCGACGCCTGCACCCAGGAATCGCAGAAGGAGGCGCAGCGGCGGGAGGCCTGGCAGGCCCAGTGGAACGCCCAGCAAACCTGGCAGACTCAGCAGAGCGACTATCAACCGGCGCAGCAGCCCGCACAGCCGGCGGCGAGTCACTGGCCCATCGCCGCGCCGAGCTCTATGTCGCCCAAGGTCATTTATGAGGAGCGGGACCCCACCACCATCGGCGGTTGGATCGGCTGGATGATTCTGTGCACGATTCTGCCGTTTATCGGGTCGCTGATCATTGCGCTGGGGGAGGATCGCCCGGAGACTCTGCGGAACTACGGCAAGGCCAACCTGGTCATTCAGGGAATCGGCCTGCTTCTGATCCTGATCAGCTACTCCTCCCTGCGGGCTAAACTCTATTGGTTATTCTAATGCACCCTCTATAAAGGAAAGGCTGCCTCAAGAAATTGAGGCAGTCTTTCCCATTATAGGCTCTATTTTCCCCGGCGGCTGACCAGCCTTCCCGCCGCGATATTCTTCGCGATCAGCAGACCGCCCGCCGCAAAGGCGGTAAAGTCCAGGAGCACAACTACAAGCTCCTGTCTCTTCATCCGCAGCGCACCGTTCTGGAACAAACTCAGGAAGCTGGAAAGGGTCTGGGTCGCGCTTCCGAACACAGTGTCCATAATGGTGTACAGCCCCGTCAGCACATTCCCGGAATTCGACGCGTTGTGATCCATTGCGAGGTAAATTTCCCCAAGCACAGCTGCAAGGAGTCTCTTCCCTTGGATAAGACCTGCTCTTTTTCTTCGATCTCATCCAGGCTCGTCCCCCAGGCGTACTTCAAGTGCACGCCATGCTGCTGAGACAGCGCCAAAATCAGGCCCAGGACCAGGACCACCCCAAGGATTCCCAGCAGCAGAATCCGTTTCTTTTTGCTGCGGGTCTTTGGCGGCGCGGCTCCGGCAGCGCCCTTCCCCTGGGCTGCCGTGCCGCCGTTCAAAGTTGGGATTCTCTTCCCACAAGCCGCGCAAAAGGCTGCCTCCTCCTGCAGCGCTGCACCGCAATACGGGCAATACATATGCAAGCCTCCTTTCCTTACACGGAGCCGTCCGACTTGCCACTCTCCAGAGACAGATAGGTCGCCGCGCTGATCCAGGCCGCTGCCTCCGTATTGTTGGCCGTAATTTCCGCATACTGCGCAGTCAGCGCGGCGTTCTGCGCCGTCGCCTCCGCAAGCTGCGACTGCTTATAGGACTCCTCCACCAGGGAATGGGTCATGCGGTTGCCCTCCTGAATGGCGTCGTAAAGGGTATACTGATTCGCCTTAATATCCTCCAGCCGGGAGACCACCACATCCAGCTTCGTGCAGATGCGCTCCATCCGCGCCTCTTCCTCAAACTTGTTGTACGCGCCGTTGGCTCCGGCCAGGGCGAAGCAGCGCCCGGACATAAAGTACTCATAGAAGGAGCACACCGCCACCAGATTCCGGTACTTGGGATAAATCAGATCCTGCTGATAGAAAAGTTCCAGCAGGTCCGCCGTCTCCTGGCGCTTTTCCTTCATCCCGTCCAGCAGGGCGATCAGCTTTGTGCGCTCCCGGATCTCTTCCTCCACCCGGGCGTTGTCCGCCGCAACGGCGTTGTCATAGGCCCTCTTCTCTTCTGCATATTCCGCCTGTCTCTTCCTGTTCGTGTCGGAATTTATCATACCGGTCAGGGTGAGGTGGACAATCGCCATAATCACGCCGCCCCAGATAATGCCCTTGAGAAGGCCCCCGGCAAACAGGCCGATCACCCCGCCGACAAAGGCTCCAGCTCCGATCATGGTCCCGAAGCCGTCCAAGCAGTCATAAAAGAGCTCTACCTCTCCCGGCAGCACCGGCTTCTGGAAATTCAGCCGGTGCCCCATCTTCTGGATTTTCCCCTGGATCTGGTCAATCGCCCGGTCCAGAGCGTACACCGTCTGCTCCAGGTGCACCACCCGACCCAGATATTCCGTCGTTTCCTTTGCGTTTTCCACCGGCTGGGCAGGGCTCTGTGCCTCCGCCTTGGGCGCCGGAGGCGCAGAGGGCTCCCCCAGCCGTGCCCCGCAGGCATCGCAGAAAGCCGCCCCCGCCTCCAGAGGCTCCCCGCAATGGGGGCAGCGGAGGGTCTTGGGCGCCTCCTCATCCTGGATCGGCGTCCCGCAGCCGGGGCAGAATTTTGCGGAATCCTTCAGCTGCTTGCCGCAGTGTTCACAGTATTTCATAGGTCTGCCTCCTTTCAGGGCCAAAGCTGGAGATTGGACACGATAACTTGTGAGTATCCCTCTGTAGATACAACGATCTTGATATACTCCGCTCCGCTGACATTCACGGAAAAGGGGATCGCATCCGTCTTGCGGCCAACATCCGGCGAGGTATAAACCAGCACATCGTCCGCGTAAACCTGCAATCTGGCAACATAATTCACATCTGTTTTGATCTGAGGCGCAATGGAGCCGGTCAGCCGGCTGTATCCCCCATACAGGCGGTATTCAATATAATGTTCATTTACATTGCGCCCATAGGGCCCCAGAATAATGAAGTTGCAGGCCCCGGAATAGTCGTTTCCAAAGGGGTCCGTGGGAGAGCCTGCGTTCCAATCCGACCACTGGTCCTTATTGATCTCCAGCAGCGTCGTGATTGGGATGGGCTGCTGGGCCTTGACTGCGTCCAGCTTGCTTTGCAGGACCTCGTCCTGGGGGAGGTGCTTCAGCGCCGCATTCAGCGCGGCCAGCGCGCCCGCGAAGTCCTCCTTCGCCAGGGCATCGTCTACCTGCCCCAGCACCTGGGTGCGGTACAGCCCGGCATACCGGCTCTCCGCAGCGCTGACCTTCGCGTCGCGGATTCCCGCCTTATCCAGCGCGTGGACCGCCAGATAAGCGGACAGATAGTCCATGGCCTGGCTGTAGCCCTCCGCCTGGGCCAGGGCGATGTCGATCTTCGCGCTCTGCTCCGAGGCCTCATATACATGGATCTGCTCGGTCATGGCGCTGTCGTTGGGCAGATAGCCCAGGGCCAGCCGAAGCTCCTGGATCGCCTCGTCATACAGCCCCTCCCCGGCAAAGGCCGCCGCCTTCCCCAGCTCGGCCTCCCGGTATTTCTCCTCCGCCTGGCTCAGCTTGTCCTGGGCAGCCTGATAGTTTCCGTCCAGCTGAGACACCAGTCGGTAATTGGTGATCGCCCCGGCGTAGTCCCCGGCCTGATAGCAGGCCTCCGCCGCGGCATAGTTGGTCCGGGATTCGTTCAGCGCGTCTATGTAGGACCGGGCCTCCCCCAGCGTCTGGGAAACGCCGGTAACGCCCAATTTCCCGATGGTATCCAGCTCCCGGGTCGCCGCGTCGTAATCCAGGGTCTGGGCCTCATAATCGGCGCGCACGGCGGCCACCCGCTCCAGCAGCTGCTTTTCCAGCTTCTCGTTTTCGCTCAGGCTGCTGTCCTCCCGCACAATAGACTCCGCCTGCTCATAGTTCCCCGCATCCAGGGCCCGCAGGATCCGCTGCTCTGCCCCGGTGTACCAGCGCAGGACCAGGAGCCCCGCCACCAGCACCGCCGCAAGGACCGCCCCCAGGACGATCCACAGCGTCTTTTTTCCAGAGCCCCGAGAGGCGGCCTTCTCCCGCTTCCCCTTAGGCGGCTTCGAAGGCTCGGGCAGCGGCTCTCTATGCTCCGGGGGCACATTTTCGGAAACCGGCTCCGCCGCGGGCCGCACCGGCTGGACCGGTTGCACCGGTTGCACGGGCCGAACCGGCTGCACCGGCTGGACCGGCTGCACGGGTTGGACCGGATGAACCGGTTGGGTCGGCTGCGCAGGCTGCGCGGGCTGAGCCGGTTGTGTGGCGATCGGCTTACACGGGCTGCCGCAGCCGGTGCAGAATTTTGCATCATCCCGGAGCTGCTTTCCGCACGTTGTACAAAATTTCATTCTCTCTCCTCCTTTTGCTCCTGCCCTCCGGCAGATTTCCCCTTTATTCTACCGTCTCTTTTTCTGGGGCGAAAGATGTAGCATCCTCTGTAGCAGAACAATATTCAATTCGCGCCCAAAAAAGGGGTTGCCTTTTCCTCTTTTTTTCTGTATTCTTGAAATAAAGTTTTGTCCTGCGGAAGAGAGAAAGATACAGAGAAGAGAGAGGATACCACCATGTCAGAACTTTCAGAGCTGCTTTCTATGCACATTCACGGGAAAAAGGTCAATATTACCCGTTTGGCAGAGAATTGCGGCATCAAGCATTCCACATTCCATCAGTACATGAACGGCAAGCGTCCCCTGCGGAAGGCGGAGGATCTGGAGAAGATCATGAGCTATTTGCAGCTCTCCCCCAGCGAGCGGGCCGCTCTGCTGGAGGCCTTTGAGATTTCCCGGATCGGCCCGGAGGCCTATGCCGCACGGAAGAAAGCCGCCTGGTTCATGCAGGCTCTGCCGGAGATTGAGCGGCGGAGAGATACCCCCATTGCCCAGCCCGCCTTTACCATTCTCGACTCTGATTCCAGCGCCGCCCTCCACGGCGAGGCCGAGGTCAGCGGGGCGCTTTACGCAGCCGTCACCGAGGCCTGCCGCCGGAATCAGACGGTCTGGCTCTTCCTTCAGCCGGAGACCCGTCTGCTGCCCGGCCTGTTCTCCCTGCTGAGCAGTCTGGGGACTCAGAGCACGGTCTACCATCTGTTCTGCCTGGAAAGCAGCCAGGCCATGGTCTCTGCGGCCAATGTGGAGCAGGCCTACCGCGTTGTGCAGTACAGCACGGACGTGCCCCACTACCAGCCCCTGTTTTACTATGGCAAGCCGGAGGAGCACTTCGGGCCCATGGGCATTTTCCCCGGCCTGGTGCTGACCCCCTCCGCCGTTCTTCAGCTCTCCCAGGACTGCGCCTCTGGCATTCTTCTGCGGGAGCCGGAGGTCCTGCGCTGCTATCAGGAGCAGTTTAAGCGGATCGCCGGTCAGTGCCGGCCGCTGCTGACCTATGAAGACACGCTGCTGTCCATGGTGCAGCGCCCGAAGCAGCTGGCGGCGCTGGATTGCAGCCAGGCCCGCTTTCTGGTGGGCGGGCTGTGCTCCACCGGATTCTGGACGCCGGAGATCATCCGGCGGTACTTAAACCCGCAGCTGGAGGGCTATGAGCAGCTTCTCGCAGGGATTCTTGCCACCTTCTCCCAGACCGGCGCCCTGCGCCGGACCGGAACTTCTACCGTATTGATGAACCAGGACAGCCTTTTGACGTTCGCGCAGACAGGTGTCATTCCGGAATACCCGGACGAATTCATGACCCACCCCCTGGACCGGGAGGACCGGCGCTTCCTGCTGGAGCAGCTTCGTCAGGCCAACCAGGAGGGCTGGTACCGCATCCGCTTTCTGAAAAGCACCCCCTTCCCTCTGAAGGTTCACTGGGAGGTGGCCGTCCTGGGAGACGACCACTTCATTGTCGCCCTCTGCGGAAAGGCCTCCACCCGGGAGCTGTATTTCCAGGAGCCCGGCCTGTGCCATATTTTCCAGGACTACTTCGACTCCCTGGCCGAGGGCCGGGACGCCACCACCCAGGAGGAATCCGACGAGATCCTCCGTCAAATTCTGGAGAAGGAGCTCTCCTGACATAAAAAATCGGAGCCTGCGTTTCGCAGACTCCGATTTCCGTTTTTTATGGGGAGGCCGGATGGGGGCTCTTCCCCTCATTCCCCGCGCCTAGGGGCAATCCCCGCCGGTTTATGCCTCCGGCCCGCCGGAAAGGTCCGGCAGAGCGTTTCTCCCAACGCCGTCCCAGGCCCGCAGAGCCTCTGCCACGGCGCCGGGCTCCTCCCCCGCGCCCTGCACCACGGCGGTGCAGCCGCCCGAGGTGAACAGGGCCGCCGCCACCTTCAGCATCTTCTCCGCAGAGAGGAAGGGCCGGTTGTGGGCCAGGTCCAGCAGCTTGGCGGTCTCATAGGTCCGGAACAGGCCGTTTTCCCCCAAGGTGCCATTGGCCCGCAGGGGATCGTCCCACTCCCGCCGGTACACCCGGCAAAGGTCCTCCTCCAGCGCGCGGACCTTTTCCTCCGTCAGAAGCTCCGGCAGCGCCCTCAGGGCAGCTGCGGCCCGCCGGATCGTCTCCGGGGCCCGCTCTCCCTCTGTCCGGGTAACGAGCTGGAGGGTCACGGGGTCGGTTGCAACGAACCATGCCTTCTCCCAGCACATCCCCGTCTCGGCCAGCAGGTCATCCACCGCAAAGCCCAGGGCCTCCACATTCAGCTGCTCCCCCCGGGGGACATTTCCCTGGAAGGAGAGGCCCACGGCGCCCCGCCCCCGCCGGGATGGCAGGAGCTCCAGGCGCCCGGGGACCCCCGGGCGGGGCAGCGGGGTACGGGGTGGGCAGGCAGTTGGAAGGATGTCCCGCAGTGCCTGTCCATAGCGGACGGCGTCCTCCCCGGTCAGGCACAGGCAGCAGTCATCCGGCCCGGTATGCGCCCGGGCCCAGGCCCAGGCCTGTTCCAGGGAAAACGCCCCCACCGTCTTTCTCAATCCAATCAGAGGCGCGCTCCGGAAACGGGGGCTCCATACCGCCCGGTCCAGCCTCCTCCGGAAGGTCGCACGGTACCGGCCGCAGGCCTCCCGGCATTCCTCCCGGGCCGTCTCAAAGGCCTCCCGGTCCCACGGCGCTTCGGAAAGCTTCCGCAGCTCCGCCAGCATTCCCAAAGCGGCCTCCACACACCGCTCCCCCGGAAGCGTTACCCGAAAGAGGCTGCAAACATCGTAGGTGCAGAAGTAGGTCTCCGCCTCTGCCAGAGCCGGAAGGGTGCAGATGCGGTCGCTCAGATACAGGTCCATCAGATTTGTCAGCCCGTAGGTCTCCGGTCCCTCCTGCTCCACGGCGTTGCGCACATAAAGCCCGACGGTAACCTCCCCCGCCCGGCCGGCGGGCGTATCCAGGGCGGCCAGGCACCCGGCCTGGGTATACGCGAGAAAATTCTTTCGTTCCATAAGCTCCTCCCCCTTTTATCTGCCGCCGGTCTTTGCCTCCGGCCTTGCTTTTATTGTACTCCCCCTATACTTTTTGTCATCTATAGATTTGAAATCTAGGTATGCTCCTGCATCGGCGTTATGCCGCCCTCCTCCGGACCCTCCGCCTGCCAGATGCGGCTGAGCCCCGCCCGGGCGCTCTTCACCAGCAGCAGGAAGGTCTGCACCACCAGATGCCGGGTCTCCTCGTCCAGATTCTTCATATTCCGCAGGACGGAGAGCATATTGGAAAACCAGTTTTCGTTAAATTCCCGCAGGGTCGTGGCGTTGGTCTGGATTAGGGCGCTGTACACCGCGTCTATGCACTTCTCCCGCTGGGCATAATCCAGACTGCCCAGCCAGGCCTTCAGGGTATAGTCAATGAAGCGGCTGCTGCTGTTCACCGTCTCCAGGCAGGCAAAGTGATCCCGGAGCACATCCCAGGAATACACGTCGTGCTGCATGAGCCCGGACTGCTGGCTGTGGACGATGGTATACTTCTCCTCATGGCCCAGCAGCATCCCCACCACAGAGGACTGGGGCACAAAGGTGCTCACCCGG
Source organism: uncultured Oscillospiraceae bacterium (assembly GCA_934565775.1). Lineage (GTDB taxonomy): Bacteria > Bacillota > Clostridia > Oscillospirales > Oscillospiraceae > Faecousia. Next base: position 5,113 of record CAKTIN010000009.1, on the reverse strand, counting down.
TCGCAGATGCGCCGGTACCCGGCGGTGGAGAGGACCTTCCCGTCAAAGCCGGGTCCGTCGAAATTGAATACCCCGGGAATCCGCTCCTGCACCGCCTCCGGGCAGAAGGCGGCGGCATAGACCGCCAGATTTCCCCCCTTGGAGTGCCCGCCGGGAATCAGGTCCTCGGGGTACAGCCTGGCCGTCTCGGCCAGATACTGCACCGCCAGCACCTGGGCCGGAACCGGGCAGACGAAGCACATATTCAGGTCCTCTTTCCAGCCGATGAGGGTGTTGTCCGTTCCCCGGAAGGAGACGTACCGCTCCTTTTCGTTGAGCCGGATGGTAATAGCGGAGAACTGGGTCTGCGTCTCGCCGTCCAGCTGGTTGACAGAACCGGACAGCTCCATCTCCCGGAACCGGGGGCTCTCCTTCAAGGCCTCCAGCAGCGTCCGGTCGCTGGGAATCAGAAGAAGGCTCCCGATCTCCGGCAAGCTCAGCAGCTGCTCCGCCGCCCGGCCGATGGAAATTCGCTCCACACCGGGCAGAAAAACGTGCTCAAAGGGCAGGTAAGCCAGCCGGGCCAGAAGGACCCCATCCACCTGGTTTAGCTGCCCGGGGGCCATAGGCAGGTCCCCCCGCCAGGCCAGGTAATCGATCATATTTGCCATAGGTCGCCCTCCTGCATTTCAAATTCTTGCCTCTATTATACCGGCCCGTCCCGGGGCAAGTCAAGCCCACCGGGCATTGACAGCGGGGGCAAAGGCGGGTATGATAAAGGCAAATTCAATCGGGCGGAGGCGAAAAATGGAATTTAAGCGGTATGGTCCCTTCCATTTCCGAGATTTTGCATGGGACGCAGTCTTTCTCTCCCTATTTTTGCTGCTTGCGATCGTTCTTGCCGCTGCCCGGGTTGCGCTCTGGGGGATCCCGATGCTTCTCTTTTTCATTGGGCTCCGGCTCTGGCTGATTGCTTCCGCATTTCGGGAGCGCTTTTCCCTGCGCGAGGGCGGAATTCTGGCAAAAAGGGGAAGAAGGGAAACCGTTATTGCGCTTCCGGCGGCCCTTACCCTGATCCTTACGCCTGCGGACCTGGATTCCAATCGGTTTTTCCATGGCCCTTATTATTTCTATCAATCCCCCAACCGGCTCCACGGTGCGTATGCAGTCACAATTTTGCGGGATACCACCCTATCGGACGCGCAGCAGATTTTGCTGAAGGGGCTGGGGCAGATGGCTGAGCTCACCAACAGCAAGGTCCATTTCTGCTTTGAGAGCCCGGCGTATGGGTATAGCTTTGTCCTGGGCCTCCCCGCCCTGGAGGCGCTGCTCCGGTCGCACACCTGCGCCGTTCTGCTCCCGGAGAACTATCCCGGCGCGGACCGGGTCCGGGCCTGCGCTCCAAGCGCGCTCTCCTTTTATCCGGCCCAGAGGGCAGGCGGGGCAACGTGACCGTCTCTGCCCCTCGGCCGGGATTTGCAAACCCCGGCGCGATATGGTACAATAACCCAAAAGGGAGGGATCCGTATGGACCGTTTTCAGCTGGTATCGGAATTTCAGGCCACGGGAGATCAGCCCCAGGCCATTGAGCGCCTGACCCGGGGCATTGAAGCAGGCATGGACGAGCAGGTGCTGCTGGGCGTCACCGGCTCCGGCAAGACCTTCACCATGGCCAGCGTCATCGCCAACTTGAACCGCCCCACCCTGGTCCTGGCTCACAACAAAACCCTGGCCGCTCAGCTCTGCTCCGAGTTTCGGGAGTTTTTCCCCCATAATGCGGTGGAGTACTTTATTTCCTACTACGACTACTATCAGCCCGAGGCCTATATTGCCCACACGGACACCTATATTGAAAAGGACTCCGCCATCAACGACGAGATCGAGCGTCTGCGTCACTCCGCCACCTCCGCCCTGTTCGAGCGGCGGGATGTGATCGTGGTGGCCTCCGTGTCCTGCATTTACGGCTTGGGCGACCCCATTGACTACAAAAACATGGTCATTTCTCTCCGGGCCGGGCAGACCTACCCTCTGGATCAGCTGCTGAAAAAGCTCACGGAGATCCGCTATGAGCGCAACGACATCGACTTCTCCCGGAATAAATTCCGGGTCCGGGGGGATACCGTGGAGATCTACCCCGCCTACTGGAACGGCCGGGCCATCCGGGTTGAGTTTTTCGGCGACGAAATCGACCGCATCTCCGAGGTCAACGCCCTGACCGGCATGGCGGAGCGGTATGTGGAGCACGTAGCCATCTACCCCGCCAGCCACTATGTGGCCTCCAAGGAGAAAATGGCCCGGGCCATGGAGGAGATCCGGAAGGAATGCGACCAGCAGGTGGCGTTCTTCCGCAGCCAGGACAAGCTGATTGAGGCCCAGCGGATCGCCCAGCGGACCAACTACGATCTGGAGATGATGGGGGAGATTGGCTTCTGCTCCGGAATCGAAAACTACTCCCGGGTGATCTCCGGCCGGGCCCCGGGCACTCCGCCCACCACGCTGCTGGACTACTTCCCGAAGGATTTTCTCATGTTCATCGACGAGAGCCATGTGACCCTGCCCCAGGTGCGGGCCATGTACGCCGGGGACCGGAGCCGGAAGGAAAGCCTGGTCAATTACGGCTTCCGTCTGCCCTCCGCCTTTGACAACCGGCCCCTGAACTTTGACGAATTTGCTCAGAAGATCAACCAGGTGGTCTATGTCTCCGCCACCCCGGGCCCCTATGAGACCGAGCGGGCCGGGCAGATCGTGGAGCAGGTTATCCGTCCCACCGGTCTTTTGGACCCAGAAGTGGAGGTAAGGCCCATTGAAGGGCAGATTGACGACCTCATTGGGGAGGTCAACACCCGCGTTGCCCGGGATGAGCGCACCCTGGTGACCACCCTGACCAAGAAAATGGCGGAGGATCTGACCGCCTATCTCCAGAAGGCCGGCATTCGGGTGCGGTATATGCACTCGGATGTGGGAGCCATGGAGCGCATGGAAATTATCCGGGACCTGCGCCTGGCGAAATTTGACGTGCTGGTGGGCATCAACCTCCTGCGGGAGGGGCTGGACCTGCCGGAGGTCAGCCTGGTCGCCATTCTGGACGCGGACAAGGAGGGCTTCCTCCGCTCCGAGACCAGCCTCATTCAGACCATCGGCCGGGCCGCCCGAAACGCCCAGGGCAAGGTGATCCTCTACGCGGACCGGGTGACCCCCGCCATGGAGCAGGCCATGTCCGAAACCGAGCGCCGCCGGGGCATCCAGGACGCCTACAACAAGGCCCACGGCATCGTGCCCCAGACCATCCGGAAATCCGTCCGGGATCTCATTGAGATCAGCTCCTCCAAGGGCGAGGGCCGGCGCCGGGACGGCGTAAAGATGACGAAGGTCGAGCGGGAGCGGGAGATTGCCAAGCTGGAAAAGCAGATGAAGGAGGCGGCGAAGATGATGGAATTCGAATACGCCGCCCTGCTCCGGGATCAGATCATCGAGCTCCGGGGCGACAAGAAAAAATAAAGCGCCGGGGGCGGTCCACTCCTTACGAGGCCGCCCCCGGTGTTTCTTCTTATGCGGGCAGGCGCTCCCCTCCCCTTTGCGGCCCTAAGCCGTCTGCCCTGCCAGGTACCGGGCTGCTGCGGCGGCAATGACGCAGGCCACCTGCCGCTGGTAGGCCGGGTCCCGCAGTCTGGCCTCCTCCCCGGGATTGGACAGGAAGCCGCACTCCACCAGCACCGCCGTGCAGCGGATATGCTGCATGAGATAGACGTTTTTCGCCTCCTTGCACCGGCGGCGGCTGCCGGGATTCAGCGCCGTCACAAAGTCCCCCTGCATGGCCTCCGCCAGCTCCCGGCTCCCGGGGGTCGCGGCGTAAAACACCTGCGCTCCGGCATATTTCCCGTCGGGGAACTGATTCTGGTGAATGCTCAGCAGCAGCGCCTCCGGGACCCCGTTCACCAGGGCCACCCGGTTTTTCAGATCGGACACCTTCTTCTCCGCTATGGTTCGCGCCCCAGGGCCGTAAATCGCAGTATCCGAATCCCGGACCAGGACCGTGGGATAGCCCAAAAAGTGCAGCAGCGCATCCAGCCGCAGGCTGACGGCCAGATTCAGCTCGCTCTCCTGTACCCCGGTGCAGGACACCGCCCCGCCGTCCTCGCCGCCGTGCCCCGGATCGATCACGATCGTCGTCTGCCGGGGCAGGGCCTCCCCCTCCGACAGAGCCGTCACCGCGTCCCCGGCCAGCAGCGCCAAGGCGCAGCACAGAGCCGCCGCCAGAAAATAGAGAAACCCGAACCGCTTCCAATATGCCATGCTCCCCACCTCAATTCACCCTATGCCTCCTGCCGCCGGGTATGCACAAAAGCCCCGGCCCCGGCGTAACATGAGTTGAACCGACAGGTTTCACCCCATCAAAGGAGGAATTATCTTGGACGATCTGCATGAAAACCCCGCTCTGGAGCCCAGGGAGGGGGAAGGGCGGCTGCCCTGTGTCGCCCCACTGGCCAATCCCTATGTCCCCTTCCAGCAGGAGGGGGCTGCAAAATATGAGGCGCGGAAGGGCCTCATCCGCGGCACCCTGTTCCCGGGGCTGGATCTCCCCTTTATGAACCTGGTCAACACCCAGGAGCTGTCCGACACCCCCGCCCATGAGCTGCAGGCCCTGGGCTTTGCCATTCAGGAGCTGGCCCTGTACCTGGACACCCACCGGGCCGATACCGAGGCGCTGGAACTCTACCGGGCCTATCAGGCGCTGTACCAGAAGGGGTATGAGCAATATGTGGCGCTCTGCGGGCCGCTGAACCACATGACCCCGGTGCAGAGCGAGGGCTACGCCTGGCTGGATGAGCCCTGGCCCTGGGAATACCCGGGCAAAAAGGCATAAGGAGGGCGCGTTATGTTTACCTATCAAAAGAAGCTGCAATACCCGGTCAAAATCGACAAGCCGAATCCCCGGCTGGCATCGATCATCATTTCCCAATACGGCGGCCCGGACGGAGAACTGGGCGCCTCCCTGCGCTATCTGTCCCAGCGCTACTCCATGCCCTTCGACGACCTGAAGGGGCTGCTGACGGACATCGGTAGAGAAGCCTCTGAAATGTTCCATTCAGAGGCTACGGCTTTTTTTGATGCTTTTGCAACCGTGTAGCTCCAC
>CAKTIN010000008.1 GCA_934565775.1 uncultured Oscillospiraceae bacterium | reverse complement strand
TGTTCGTTACTGTCCAAATTGCAGCAAAGCCCCAGCTTTCGCGCACTGAAAGCCGGGGTTCTTTGACAGTCTGAAGCGCCCCTCCGTGCAGGAGGGGCGCTTTCAGTCTGTTAAAGCCTCCCACCTTCAGAAAGAGAAAGTGGGAGGTTTTTAGAATTTTTCCCTAATTTTTTGAATCCCGGCCTTCAGAATACCCGGGGCCTCCGGCCCCAGGGCCCGCTCCAGATAGCCATACTCATCCAGGCCCCCCTGGCCGTGAAACACCTGCCAGGCGCCCGCATCGGAGCCCGGGGCCAGGAGCCCCCCCAGGGCGGCATAGGTCCGGACATTTTCCATGGCCCCGGCCAAAATGGTCTCCACCGCGCCCTGGTCATACCGCCCCTTGCCGGAGAGGTTCCCCAGGGTGGACAGCGTGGGCACCCACACCACGCCCCCCTGGGCCATGGCCTCCAGGGCCGCCCGGTCCAGATAGGCCCCGTGCTCCACGGAGTCCACCCCCGCCCGGGCCGCCGCCTCCACGGTTCTGGCCCCGTTGGCATGGGCCATCACGGCGAAGCCCTCGCCGTGGGCGATGGAGATCAGCTCCCGGATCAGCCCAGGCTCCAGCCCGGGGCAGGACAGCACCCCGGGCCGGTCAAAATCCATAATTCCCGAGATCATCAGCTTGATGAAGTCTGCTCCTGCGGCCTTCGCCTCCGCCACCAGGGCGCGATACTCCCCCAGGGTCTCAAAGCCCCGGCCGATGAAGGCGCCGTAGTACCCCTTTTTATAGATCGGGAAGGCCGGGCTGGCCAGCCGGATCCCGTACTCCCCCGCCAGGCTCCCGGCCAAGAGACCGGCGCCCCAGCGGTCGCCCCCCTCCCGGAGGTAGGAAAACCCCAGCGCCCGGTAATGCGCCAGGCGCTGCCGGAGAAGCGCCTCCTGGGGCCCGGCGGCATGAAGGCGGGTAGCGGCCCGCCAGTCCACCCCGTCCAGGGCCATATGAATGTGACAATCCGCCCGCATCGCAACCTCCTACTTCAAAAAGCGGCAAATTCCCCAGAGCACCAGCAGGTGCACCGGATAGAACAGGTAAAAGCCGGTCTGCACCGCCCGGGAACCGGTGGCCCGCCTGCCGTTATAGCACAGCAGCACGGCCGCCGCCCCCGCCGAGAGGAGCTGCAGATCCTGAAAGCTCCTCATATACGCTGCGCTGAGCAGCGCCAGCCCCGCCGCCCGGGGGAAAAAGCCCCACCAGGGCAGGTCATAGGTAAAATAAAACAGGGCCACATACCAGATGCCCAGGGCTCCATAGTCGCTGCTCACGCCCTCCGCCATAACAGAGGCGGCCCAGATGGCCCCGGCGCTCCCCAGCACCCGGAGGGCGGGCCGCCGCAGGCCCCGAGCCTGCTCCAAAAACCACAGGCAGAGCAGCCCCAGGGCCAGCGTCACCAGCACATTCTGGTGCTCCGGCGTGACCCCGCCCCAGAGGGCCAGGTCATAGGGCAGCTCCGAGAGCAGGGCGCAGAGGAGCAGCCGCCCGAGATACTTGACATAATTCCCGGTGTGGTAAAAGCCCTCCACCAGCAGAAAGGCGTACAGTGGAAAGGCCAGCCGCCCGGCCGCCCGCATCCACAGGGCGTCTGCGCACAGCAGATACCCCACATGGTCCAGCAGCATGGTCCCGGCGGCCAGGAGCTTCAGCCCCTCCTGGGGCAGGCCCGTGAGCAGGTTTTGCAGTCGTCGCTCCATAGGCCGCCTCAATCCAGGGGCTCCGCCGGGATGGCCGTCTCCCCGGCCCCCTTGGCCGTGGGGCTCACCCCGAACCGCTTCTTATACGCCCGGGCGAAGGCAGTGTAGTCCCCAAAGCCGCAGCTTTCGCACACCGTCCCCGGGCGCTGCCCGGCCTTCAGCCGCTCCCGTGCCAGCATCAGCCGCTTCTCCGTCAGGTAGCCGTGGACGGTGTAGCCCGTCTCCGCCTTGAACCGGCGCATCATGTGATACTTGCTCATATAAAACTGCCCCGCCAGGGCGTCGATGGACACCGGCTCAAACAGGTGCAGATTCAGATACTTCAAAATGGAGACGACCTTCTCGTCGCAGTCCGCCGAGGTGACATAACGCAGCTGATGGGCCGTCATGTCCCGGGTGAGGTAAATGAGAAACTCCTGCAGCGTCGCCTGGCGCAGAAGCCGGGCTCCGAAGGCCTCCGCCCCCTGAAAGGCCGCCTCCAGTCCCTCCAGAAGCTTCAGCAGCCGCCCCAGGTCCCCCGCCGGGCGCAGCACATAGGAATAGTTGGCCTGGGCCTGGGCAAAGCAGTGCTCCAGGTCGCACTCCCCCCCGGTGCGCTGCAAGAACTCCGGAGAGATGTATAGGATCACCCGCTCATAGGGTACGGCGCCCGTGACCTCCGGCCGGTGAATGGCCCCCTTGGGCACCAGGACAATGTCCCCCGGCTCCAGGGCGTAGCTTTTGCCCTCAATGGCATAGGCCGCCCGGCCGGAGAGATAAATAAGGATCTTATGAAAGGTATGGTAATGCCAGCCGATGGGCTCCAGCTCCGCATCCTTCAGGCGGAACAGGCGGAAATCCTCCCGCAGATAGCCCCGGCTCTGCGCCGTCTCCTGCGCCATAGCGCGCCTCCTCTCCGATCGCCCCCTAAAGGGAGAGCACCTCCAGCACCTGCGCCGGTCCCTCCAGAGCCAGGCGGGTCAGACGTCCCGCCGCCCCCTCCAGGTCCAGGCCCAGGCTGCCGCCCCGGCTGTCCAGGGTCAGACGGCCCCCGGGGAGCCGCCCCTGGGCCCACAGGGCCGCCGCCACGGCCCCGGCCCCCGTCCCGCAGGCCAGGGTGTAGTCCTCCACCCCCCGCTCATAGGTGAGAATCTGTCCCCGGTCCGGGGCGGATAGGCGGAAGAAGCTGACGTTGGCCCCCTTGGGAAAGGCAGGGTCACACCGGAGACTTCGGGCCAGGGCCCGCAGGGCCTCCGGCTCCGGGTCCGCGTCCCACTCCAGCACTGCGTGGGGCAGCCCGGGGCTCCCCAGCTCCAGATACACGCAGCCGGGGCGGCGGCCCGGGTCCAGCACCGTGGGCAGATTCAGCGCCACCCGGTACCGGTCCGGCCCCAGCCGCTCCCCGGCCACCGGCCCAGCGTCCGCCAGGAGGGTCATCCGGTCCCCGGCAAAGCCCCGGTCATGGGCAAAGCGGCACACGCACCGGCTGCCGTTGCCGCACATCTCCCCCCGGGAGCCGTCCCGGTTGTAAAAATGCAGGCGCAGAGTCTCCGGCTCCAGTACCATCATCCCGTCCGCTCCCAGCCGGGCGCAGAGGGCCCGGGCCAGCGCCGGATAGTCCGCCGGAGCCCCGGCCTGCCGGGCCTCGAGCACCGCAAAGCGGTTCCCCGCGCCGGACATATGCCAGCATTCCATGGCCTCGCCCCCCTTCCTTTTTCTATTGCCATTGTATCATAACTGTCAATCCGGCGGAATTTTTGTGCGCCCTGCACAAAAAGGAGGGGCCTTTTTCTCTGCCTCTCCGGCAGAAAATTGCCCCGCTTTGCGGGAAAGAACAAGCAGCGGCAATAAGGAACATTCTTTTCCCTTGCGCCCGGCGGGCGGCTGCTTTATAGTAATGGTGTATCGGATAAAAAGGCCGCCGGCCCTCCGCCGGCGCAGGAGGAAGAAATATGGCAGAATTGACGCACACTCCGGAAGCTCCCAAGGCCGCTCCCCGGCACACCGAGATTCACTTCGGCACCGGCGGCTGGCGGGCGGAAATTGGGAAGGACTTCCATATGCAAAACGTCCGGCTGATCGCCCAGGCCCTGGCGGACCGCATCAACCGGGAAGGCAAGGCGGACAAGCCCGTGATCATCGGCTACGACCGCCGGTTCCTGTCGGACAGCGCCGCCCAGTGGCTGGCGGAGGTCCTGGCGGCCAACGGCATCACCGTCTGGTTTATGCACCGCAGCTCCCCCACCCCTCTGGTCATGCACACCGTCATGAAGAAGGGCCTGCACTACGGCATGGAGGTCACCGCCTCCCACAATCCCCCGGTGTACAACGGCGTGAAGGTCGTTGTGGAGGCGGGCCGGGACGCCCCGGTGGAATTCACCCAGTCCCTGGAGGCCGCCATTCGGGACCTGGATTACGACGACTGCAAGGTCCTGCCCTTTGAGGCGGCTGTGGAAGCCGGGCGGATTCAGTACCTGGAGCACCCCTTTAACGACTTCCTGGACGATATTCTCTCCGTCCTGGACAACGATGCCATTCGCAAGCGCGGGCCCCGGATCCTGTTTGACACCATGCACGGCTCGTCTACCTATCCCCTGATGACCATTTTCTATACGGACCGCTGCACCGTGGACCTGCTGCACAGCGAGAAGGACGCCTATTTCGGCGGCATGATGCCCGCTCCCTCGGAGAACACCCTGGGGGATTTGCAGCGGAAGGTCGTCTCCGGCGGCTACGATCTGGGCATCGGCATTGACGGCGACGGCGACCGCCTGGGCATTATCGACGCCGACGGCTCCTACATCGACGCCAACAGCATCCTGGTGCTGCTGTACTACTATCTGCATGAGTACAAGGGCTGGAAGGGCCCCGTGGTCCGGAATATGTCCAGCACCCATATGCTCGACCGGGTGGCCAAGGACCTGGGCGAGACCTGCTATGAGGTCCCCGTGGGCTTCAAGTACATCTCCGCGAAGATCGACGAGGTGGACGCCGTCCTGGGCGGCGAGTCCTCCGGCGGCCTGACCGTCCGGGGGCATATCCACGGCAAGGATTCCGCCTACGCCGCCGCTCTGTTTGTGGAAATGATCTGCGTCACCGGCCGCTCCGCCGGAGCCCTGCTGGCAGAGCTCCAGGCCAAATACGGCAAGCTGTATACCGTCTCGGACAATCTGACCTTCGACCCCAACGACAAGGCCCGGATCCAGAACATCGTCATGGAGCAGCGCCTCCTGCCGGAGTTCGGCGTGGAGCCCCTGCGGGCCGGGTATGTGGACGGCTGCAAGGTCTACTTCCCCGACGATTCCTTCGTGGTCTGCCGCTTCAGCGGCACGGAGCCCCTGCTCCGCATTGCGGCGGAGGCCTCCGACCCGGAGCGCTGCCGCCAGTACATCAACGCCTGGCGCAACCTTCTCGGCCTGTGAGCCGGGATGCCCATACAACTAAAAATAAGGAGAAGGAACCATGCAATACGGCTATTTTGACAACGAAAAGCGGGAATATGTGATCGACCGCATCGACCTGCCTGTCTCCTGGACCAACTACATCGGCACGGGGGATATGTACGGCGTGTTCAATCACACCGCCGGCGGCTACCTGCTGTATAAGTCCCCGGAGTATCACCGCATCACCCGCTTCCGCCCCAACGGCATCCCCATGGACGGCCCCGGCCACTATGTGTACCTTCGGGACGACGAGACCGGGGACTACTGGTCCGTGTCCTGGCAGCCCGTAGGCAAGCCCCTGGATCAGGCCAAGTACGTCTGCCGCCACGGTATGTCCTACTGCAAGTATCTGTGCGACTACTCCGGCATCCACGCCGAGCAGAAGCTCTCCGTGGCCATGGACGACCCCGTGGAGATCTGGGACGTAAAGATCCGCAACGACTCCAACAAGCCCAGAAAGATCAGCGTCTATTCCTATCTGGAGTTCTCCTTCCACCAGATCGCCATGGACAACCAGAACTTCCAGATGAGCCTGTACGCCTCCGGCTCCCGGTATGAGGACGGGGTCATCGAGTACGACCTGTTCTACGAAGAGAACGGCTATCAGTTCTTTACCTCCAACTTCAAGCCCAACGGCTTTGAATGCCTGCGGGACCAGTTCATCGGCCCCTACCGCACGGAGCGCAACCCCCTGGCCGTGGAGACCGGCGTGATGCAGGGCGGCTTTGAGACCGGCGGCAATCACTGCGGCGGCCTGCAAAAGAAGCTGACCCTGGCCCCCGGCGAGGAAGTCCGGCTGATCTACCTCCTGGGCGAGGGCCGGCTGGCCAACGGCCAGGCCATGCGGGAAAAATACTCCAACCTGGAGCGCATCGACGACAACGCCGCCCGGCTGGCCAAGCTGTGGGACGAGCGCCTGTCCGCCTTCCAGGTGAGCAGCCCCGACCCCGCCGTGGACACCATGACCAACATCTGGACCTATTACCAGAGCCAGATCAACGTGACCTTCTCCCGGTTCTCCTCCTTCATCGAGGTCGGCGGCCGGACGGGCCTGGGCTACCGGGATACCGCCCAGGACTCCATGTGCATCCCCCACGGCGACCCCGAGGGCTGCAAGACCCGCATCGTGCAGCTCATGCAGGCCCTGACCACCACGGGCTACGGCCTGCACCTGTTCGAGCCCCGGTGGTTTGAGGAGCAGGAGCCCCAGCAGTCCTTCAAGTCCCCCACGGTCATCCCCACCCCGGACAAGTCCTCCATCGTCCACGGGCTGGATGACGCCTGCGCGGACGACGCCCTGTGGCTGGTGGGCGCTGTGGTGAATTTCGTCAAGGAGACCGGCCGGTTTGATTTCCTGGACCAGGTCATCACCTACGCCGACGGCGGCAGCGGCACGGTTTACGAGCATCTGACCAAGATTCTGAACTTCTCTGCCGAGCAGGTGGGCCGGAACGGCATCTGCAAGGGCCTCCGGGCGGACTGGAACGACTGCCTGAACCTGGGCGGCGGCGAGAGCGCCATGGTCAGCTTCCTGCACTACTGGGCCCTGACGCAGTTTGTGGACCTGTGCAAGTTCCTGGGCAAGGAAGCGGACGCCAAGCGCTACGCCGATATGGCCAAGGGCGTGCAGGAGGTCTGCGAGAAGGTCCTGTGGGACGGCAAGTGGTACCTCCGGGGCATCACCAAGAACAACCGGAAGATTGGCACCCAGTCCGACACGGAGGGCAAGGTCCACATGGAGAGCAATACCTGGGCCGTCCTGTCCGGCGCAGCCCCTGCGGAGCACGGCCGGGAGGCTATGCAATCCGTGAAGGAGTATCTGTTCACCCCCTGGGGCCTGATGCTCAACGCGCCCCCCTACACCAAGCCCGACTCCGACATCGGCTTCGTCACCCGGGTGTACCCCGGCCTGAAGGAGAACGGCGCCATCTTCTCCCACCCCAACCCCTGGGCTTGGGCGGCCGCCTGCAAGCTGGGCGACGGTGAAATGGCCATGGAGTTCTTCCGCTCCCTGTGCCCCTACTATCAGAACGATAAGATTGAGACCCGGTGGGCGGAGCCCTACTCCTACTGCCAGTTTGTCTCCGGCAAGGCCCACACCACCTATGGCCGGGCCCACCATCCCTTCATGACCGGCTCCGCCGGCTGGGCCTACTTCTCCACCACCCAGTACATCCTGGGCATTCAGCCGGACTTTGACGGTCTGAAGGTGGATCCCTGCATCCCCGCCGCGTGGAAGGAATTCACCGTCACCCGCCGTTGGCGCGGCGCGACCTATGTGATCCATGTGGTCAACCCCAAGGGCGTGCAGAAGGGCGTTGTGTCCATCCTGGCCGACGGCAAGGCTGTCCGGGAGCTGCCTGTGCTCCCCGCCGGTACGGTGTGCCGCGCGGAAGTCACCATGGGCTGATTTTCCATCCAAAAAGCGGCTGTCCCTCCGGGGGCAGCCGCTTCCGTGCAGGAAAAGCGATTTTTGACTGAGAGATTGTCAGTTCTCCCATTTTGAGAAGATTTTCCATCAAGGGCTTTCCCGTTTTGAACCGGCGCTCAGGCAAGGCGGCCTGCGCTGCCCCCGGCGGGGCCGCCGATTTTCTTTCAAAAAACTTCGAATTCGCATTGTTGACATTTAGCAGGAAAAAGATTAAAATAATTTTATCATTGACGAAGAACCCGCTTGCGGGAATCTACAGGAGGTTGCCCCATGAAAGGTATCATTCTGGCCGCCGGACGCGGCACCAGACTCTATCCCATGACGAAGCCTGTCTGCAAGCCCCTGCTGCCGATCTATGACAAGCCCCTGATCTATTACCCCCTGGCCATGCTCATTCAGGCCGGGATCCGCCAGGTGCTCCTGATCGTTCCCCCCGGGGAGACCCCGGCCTTTGAAAGCCTCCTGGGCGACGGGAGCCAGCTGGGGATGGAAATTTCCTACGCGGTGCAGCCCCGGCCCCGGGGCATTGCGGACGCCCTGCTCATCGGCCGGACGTTTGTGGGAGAGGACAGCGTGTGTCTGGTCCTGGGAGACAATCTGTTCTATGCCCCGGATTTTCAGCAGACCATGCACGCCGCCGCCCGGAATAACCGGGGCGCGACGGTATTCGGCTATTATGTGGCAGACCCCCGCCCCTTTGGGGTGGTGGAGTTTGACCGGGACTGGAACGTGCTGTCCCTGGAGGAGAAGCCCCGGGAGCCCAAGTCCAATTATGTCGTCCCCGGCGTATATTTTTACGACCACCAGGTCATGGAAATCGCCGCCGGGCTGACCCCCTCCGCCCGGGGGGAGCTGGAGATCACGGACGTCAACCGGGCCTATCTGGCAAAAAAGCAGCTGAAGGTCGTCCCTCTGGACCGGAGCACCCGCTGGAAGGACGCCGGAACGGCGGACAGCCTGCTGGACGCCGGGCAAACCGTCCGGGAGCTCCAGACGCAGACCGGGCTGCTCATCGGCTGCATTGAGGAGCTGGCCTATGACCAGGGCTGGATCACCGCCGAGGCGCTGTATGCCCTGGGGGAGAAGCTGGCCTGCACCTATTACGGCCGGCATATGATGGCCTACAGCCAGCTGGTGAAATAGCAAACGATAAAAAGCAGCAGGATTCTTCGGAATCCTGCTGCTTTTTCTTCCGATCGGGTCTGCACTGTCAGGCCTTTTCCTCTGCCGGGACCGTGCTGAACCGGCGGGTATGCCGCAGAACGGCAATCAGCGCAATGGACCCGCAGCCCGCCGCCAGGGCGTACCACTGCACCATAACCCCCCAGGCCACCGCCGCCAGGCCGAAAATTGTAAAGGTGACGATGCTCCGCACCCGGTTGGGCTTGATCCGGACCACCACGGAGAAGAAAATATACAGCCCCGCCAGGCACAGCCCGATCCGGGTCGCCGGCAGCAGGGCAATCATCTCCCCGAAGGCCGTGGCGATGCACTTGCCCCCGTGGAAGTGATTCAGCGGCGCCAGGGCGTGCCCCAGCACCGGGGCCGCCAGGACGGCGGCAAAGGGCAGCTGCCGGATGTCCATGGTCTGGCAGGCAAAGTACACCGGCAGGAAGCCCTTGCCCATGTCCAGCGCCAGGCACAGCAGGCCCATGGGCGCCCCGCAGGTCAGAAACACGTTGGCCGCCCCGGGATTCCGGTCCGGGCTCAGCTGAATCACGTCCTTCTGCGCCAGCCGCTTTGGCAGCAGCTCGCAGAACATCACGCCCCCCAGGAGAAAGCCCCCCAGGATCCAGAGCCCCCACAGCAGCGCCTCATGCTCAGCCATGGCCCGTCACCCTTTCCGCAATCTCCTCCGCCCCATGGGCGGGGATATACCGGCGCTGGGCCTGGCGCATCTGCTCGGCCCGGGCCGGGCTCTTCATCAGCCGCCAGGCATCGTCCACCGTCTGCTCCACCGTCTCGGCCCGGAGGGACATCCCCCGCCGGGCAAAAAACAGGGCGTTTTTCGTCTCGCAGCCCCCGTAGGCCAGGAGGTGGACCAAGGGAATGTTGGCCACCGCCGCCTCGGTGCTGCTCAGGCCGCCGGGCTTGGAGATCAGGACCTCCGCCGCGTCCATATACACGTTGACCTGTGTGGTAAACAGGACGGTCCGGATCCGGCCGGTGTTCCCGAACCGGGCGTCCAGCTCCGCCTTCAGCTGCCGGTTCCGCCCCACCAGGACGCAGGCCGTAAAGGGCCCCTCGGACCGCTTCAGGAAGGCCTCGCACAGCTGGGCCAGGTGCCCGCAGCCGATGCCGCCGCTCATAATCAGGACCATGGGGGCGGTCTGGGGCAGGCCCAGGCGCTTCCGGGCCTCCGCCCGGGTCAGATGCGTGTTGAATTTTCCGCTGACGGGGATCCCCGTGGGGAAAATCAGATTGCTGGGCAGCCCCTGCCCGACCAGCTCCCGGCGCAGGTCCTCCTGGGGAATAAAGTAGCCGTCCAGGGCCACCTCCCGCAGGAAGGGGATGCAGGTATAATCCGTCAGCACCCCATAGGCAGGGACATGAAACCCCGGCCTGCGGCGCAGGGCGGTCATGGCCTCCATGGGGTACAGGTGAGTGCAGACCACGGCGGTATAGCCTTCCCGGAGGATATAGTCCCCCAGCTTCTGAGCATACCGGGCGTTGGCATGGTAAATGGGTGAGGGCAGATGGGCGTTGCTGTACAGCGCTCCGGCCCCGTAGACCGCCCCGAAGGCCCGGGGCGCAAGCTTCATAATGCCGGTATAGGCGCCGGAGACCAGCCCGGCGGCGTGCTTTCCTCCGAAGATCAAGGGATCCAGGACCTTGCAGAACACGCCCTTCCTTTGCAGGGCCTCTTCTACCGCGTGCGCGGCGCTGTTGTGCCCCTGGCCGGTGTCGCAGCTTAAAATCAGTACCTTCATTCCGTGTTCCTTTCTCTCAGATGACGCTTTTGTACCGCTTCTTTGGTCAGTATACCACGTTTTTCTCCCCATTGCAACCAACACAGAGGGGGGCAGTGTGGCACAAGCGGCGAAAACAGCGCCCGGACGCGCAAGCCCCCGGCTGCGGAAGAATCCGCAGCCGGGGGCGTTCTTTTCTTTGCCGGCCTCCTCAGGCCCGGGCATACTTCTCCATGGCGCGGAAAATCGTCCCGACGAAGGCCTCCCGGTCCAGATCCAGCACCACGGTCACATGGCGGTCCGCCTGCTTCTCCGGGGTGAACAGATCCGTCAGGGTCTGCCCCCAGTTCTCCAGAGGCCGGGTCTGCACATGGACCGCCGCCGTCTGCGCCGTAAACCAGTCCGGGTGGATGGCGTACAGCACCGGGCACAGATCGTGAATCTCTAGCCCCTCAAGGCCGAAGGCGATGGACTCCCGCAGGGCCGGGCGGGTAAAGGCCTCCATGGCCCGGGCCACGGGCCCGCCCAGAGCATAAATCTTCTCCAGCTCCCCGGGGGTGAGATAGGCCCGCTCCGTCACGTCCAGACCGCACATCACGATCGGCACCCCGCTGGCAAACACCGCCTCGGCGGCGTCCGGGTCCGCGAAGATGTTAAACTCCGCCTTGGGCGACACCGGGGCGCAGTTTCCGCCCACCGCCGCGCCGCCCATAATGAGGATCCGGGGCAGCAGGGTCTTGAGCTCCGGATGCTTCTCCAGGGCGATGGCCACATTGGTCAGGGGGCCCGTAGCGATAAGCTCCAGGGCGCCGGGATGGGCCTTGGCCGCCGCATAGAGCGCGTCCCAGGCGGGCAGGGTCTCCGGCGCGTCCTCCGGCAGAGCCAGCTCCGCGCCCCACAGGCCGTCCGGCCCGTGGACGTCCCCGGCGTCAATGGGCTCCCGGACCAGAGGCCGCTCCGCCCCGGGATACACCGGCCAGTTCACCCCCGCCAGATGAAGAATCTTTCTGGCGTTGGGGAAGGTATACCGATGCCCCACGTTTCCGGCTACGGCGCCGACCCCCAGCACCTCCAGCTCCGGCAGCTGCCGGGCGGTCAGAAGGGCCACGGCGTCATCCACGCCCACGTCGCAATCCATCCAAATAAAATGCTTTTCCATTTGCGTTCTCCTTTCTCAGCTGCGCAGGTACCGGCGCTGAAGGCTCCGGACCATCCGGGTATACAGCGCCCGGCACCGCTCGTTCTCCCCCCGGCCGATGGCCTCATAGCAAGGCAGCAGATAGCTCTGCCACAGCGCCGGATAGACCTCCTGCTTCTCTCCCAGGAGCTCGATGGCCGTCACCAATCCCGGCGCAAGGTCATAATATTCCCGGATCAGCGCCTCGCCCCCGGGGCTGTGGGCCAGGTACCCGTCCCGGAAGGCGCGGAAGGCCGTCAGCTCCGGGCAATCGTCGTCCTTTCCCGCAAACTCACAGGCCGCCGTGGTGATAAAGCACAGGCCCTTACGCTTGAAGCCCCCCACGATGGCATCATAATCCGTCAGCTGAAAGACCTGCTTCGGATAGCGGCGAAGCCACTCGTCCCGCAGGGCGTTGTTGAAGGTTTCGGCAATGGACAGCTGATTTTTATTCACCATCACCGTCAGCAGCAGGCACATGGTCATACGGAAATCCGTCAGATGGATTTCCTTGCGGCCCTTCTGCCGGGCGATCCAGCCCTCTCCCCGGTCCAGGAGGGACACGGCGGCCTCCTTCGCCAGGGCGTCCGGGTCCCCGCTGCGCCGGGCCGCGTCGTCCAGCAGCTGAAACGCCGCCAGATGCGTCTGCTCATACTGCGCATAAAAGTCATAAAACTGCGTGCGGTTTACATAGCGCAGGCACCCGGGATAATCGGTCAGAGCCGGGAGCATCCCGGCCAGCGCCTCAGCCAGCTTTTCCCGGGTCTGCGTCTCGGAGTCCCGCTCCGGCTGCTCCGCCGGCGCTTCCAGCTCCAGGCGCTTGCCGCAGCGTAGGCAAAAGAACTGCTCCAGCCCCGCAGGGACCTGAATCTCCGCGCCGCACTGGGGACACACCATGGTTTTTATTCCCTGTTCGCTCATAGAAGCCGCCTTCTTTCTGGTCTTTTCCCTATTTTAACCGGAATTGTCCCATCGGTCAATCCCTCCGGCGGATTTTGTGAAATCGCACAAGAGCCCTTGGCGAAAAATGGGCAATATTTCCATGGAGAAACCCGCCGGACCGGCGGTTTTTTTGCCTGAGCCGGGAGATACTAGCACCAGCTTAATTTGCAAATTTTGAATCATGAGGCGGTGCTATGGTGCAATTTACCTGCCGGACCCGGATCGTGTCCGGCCCCGGGGCGTTGGAGGCCCTGGGCTCCTTTCACGCGGCCCGGGCCCTGTTGGTCACGGACGGCTTCTTCTCCCGCTCCGGCCAGGCCCGGCGAATCGCCGCTCTGGCTGCGCCGGAATTTGAGATCTTCGACGAGGTGCGCCCGGACCCGGAGCTGACCCTCATCGCCCGGGGGGCGGCCCGGGTCCGGGATTACGCCCCGGAGCTGCTGGTGGCCCTGGGCGGCGGCAGCGTTCTGGACGCGGCCAAGGCCATGGGCCATTTCTCCGGGCTGAAATGCCCTCTGGCGGCGGTCCCCACCACCTCCGGCTCCGGCTCCGAGGTGACGGATTTCGCGATCCTGACCCATCAGGGGGTGAAGCACCCTCTGGTGGACCCGGCTCTGGCCCCGGATCTGGCCATTCTGGACGAAACCCTCCTCCGGGAGCTGCCCCGGGGGCTCATTGCGGATACGGGCTTTGACGTGCTGTCCCACGCCCTGGAGGCCCTGGCCGCCACCGGGGCCAGCCCCATCACCGACGCCCTGGCCCGGGAGGCCTTTCTGACGGCTTACGGCCGCCTGCCCGCCTCCTTCGCCGGGGATACCGCCGTGCGCGGGGCCGTTCACACGGCCTCCACCATGAGCGCCCTGGCCTTCAACCAGGCGGGGCTGGGCATCTGCCACAGCCTCTCCCATGCCCTGGGGGGCCGGTATCACATCCCCCACGGGCGGCTGAACGCCATTCTCCTGCCGGCGGTCCTGCAGGCCAACGCCCCCGCCGCCGGGGAGAAATACGCGGCCCTGGCCCGGCTGGGGGGCTTCGGCGGCTCCGGCACCGCCATGGCGGTGCGCAATCTGAAAAGCGCCCTGACCCGGCTGCGCCGCCAGCTCCGTCTGCCGGACAGCCTCAGCGCCGCAGGCGTCGAGCCCCGGCAGCTCCGCCGGGATATGGACAGCCTCATCGCCGCCGCTCTGGCGGACCGCTGCTCCGCCACGAATCCCGTCCCGGCGGACAAGGTCCTGCTGTGGCAGGTGCTGGAGGAGGCGGCGGGCCATGGCTGAGACCCTTCTGTCCGCAGGCATCGACGTGGGCACCAGCACCACCCAGGTGATCTTCTCCCGGCTGACGGTGGAAAACCGGGCCTCGGCCTTTGCCGTGCCGGAGCTGGAAATTGCCAAGCGGGAGGTGCTCTTTGCCAGCGAGGTGGCCTTCACCCCCCTGCTGGACCCGGAGACGCTGGACGCGGCCCGGCTGGAGGCCCTTGTGGCCCGGGCCTACGCCCAGGCAGGGGTCCTGCCGGAGCAGGTGCAGACCGGCGCGGTCATCATCACCGGGGAGACTGCCCGGAAGGAGAACGCGGCGGCGGTCCTGGCCGCCCTGTCCGACTACGCCGGGGAATTTGTGGTGGCCACCGCCGGGCCGGAGCTGGAGAGCATTCTTGCCGCCAAGGGGGCGGGAGCCGACCGCCGGGCCGCCCGGACCGGGCAGTGGGTCCTGCATATGGACATCGGCGGCGGCACCAGCAATCTGGCCCTGTTCTCCCCGGAGGGGCTGGAGAGCGCCGGCTGCCTCAATGTGGGCGGCCGGCTGGTGAAGGCCGAGGACGGCCGGATCACCTATCTCTCCCCGGTGCTGGAGGGGCTGACCGATCTGACCCTGGGGGGCGAGGCCTCGGAGGAGGCCCTGACTCCCCTGGCGGAGCTGCTGACCCGGGCCCTCTGTCAGGCGGCGGGGCTGGAACCCCGCACCGGGCTTCTGGACCGGCTGATCACCAGCAAGACCGTCTCCCTGCCCCGGGAAACGCCGGTCCTCTCCTTCTCCGGCGGGGTGGCGGCGGCCATGGCCGCGCCGGAGACCCCGGCTCTGGCCTACGGAGACCTGGGTCCGGTGCTGGCCCGGGCCATTCTCCGCAGCCCCCTGTGCCGGGGGCCCTATGAAATCTGCCCCAGCCCCATCCGGGCCACGGTGATCGGCGCAGGCTGCCACAGCGCCACCCTCTCGGGCAGCACGGTCTATCTCCGGGGCCTGCGCTATCCTCTGCAAAATCTGCCGGTGTGCCCCGTGGACCCGGCGGGGGATCTGGAGGAGGCCGGGGCCTTTGACGGGGACGTGGTATTCGCCCTGCCCCACCTGGGCCCGCTCCACTTTGACCGCTTACAGGATCTTGCCCGGCATCTGGCCGGAGCCCTGGGCCGCCGCCCCGCCTATTTTGCCCTGGAGCAGGACTGCGCCAAGGCCCTAGGCCAGTGCCTGGCCGGGGAGCTGCCCGCCGGGGCCCCCATTTTGTGCCTGGACGGTCTGCGCCTGGAGGCGGGGACCTACCTGGATGTGGCCCGGCCTCTGGCCGGGGGCGCGGCCCCCGTGGTCATCAAAACCCTTGTACTTCCCACCCCAAAGGAGGAACGAATGTGATCCTGAAAACCAAGCTGGCCGGGCAGGTCTATGCCTTCCGGGACGTGAAGGACGTGCTTGCCAAGGCCAATGAAGAAAAAACCGGCGACGCCCTGGCGGGGATCGCCGCCGGGTCCGCCCAGGAGCGTGTGGCCGCCAAGGTGGTCCTGGCGAACCTCACCCTGAAGGACCTCCGGGAGAACCCGGCGGTGCCCTATGAGTCCGACGAGGTCACCCGGATCATCCAGGACGATCTCAGCCGCCCCATTTATGAAGCCATGCAGGGCTGGACCGTGGCCCAGCTCCGGGAGTGGATTCTGGCGGAGACCACCGGCCCGGCGGACCTCCGGCGGGCCAGCCGGGGGCTGACCTCGGAGATGATTGCCGCCGTGGCCAAGCTCATGAGCAATCTGGACCTGATCTACGCCGCCCGGAAGATTCAGGTCACGGCCCACTGCCGGACCACCATCGGCCTGCCGGGGACCCTGTCCTGCCGCCTCCAGCCCAACCACACCACCGACGATCTGGACGGCATCACCGCCTCCACCCTGGAGGGGCTGTCCCTGGGAGCCGGGGACGCGGTCATCGGCCTGAATCCGGTGACGGATTCCCCGGAGCAGGCGGGGCGCATTCTGCGGCGCTTTGCGGAGATCCGGGAGAAGTGGGAGATCCCCACCCAGCTGTGCGTGCTGGCCCATGTGACCACACAGATGCAGGCCCTCCGGGCGGGCGCCCCGGCGGATCTGATCTTCCAGTCCATCGCCGGGAGCGAAAAGGGCAACGCCGCCTTCGGCTTCCGGGCCCAGACCATTGAGGAGGCCCGGCAGCTGGCCCTGACCCGGGGCGGGGCGGAGGGGCCCAACGTGCTGTACTTTGAGACCGGCCAGGGCTCAGAGCTGTCCTCCGAGGCCCACTTCGGCGCAGACCAGGTGACCATGGAGGCCCGGTGCTACGGCTTTGCCCGGCATTTTCACCCCTTCCTGGTGAACACCGTGGTGGGCTTCATCGGGCCGGAGTACCTCTATGACGCCCGGCAGGTCACCCGGGCGGGGCTGGAGGACCACTTTATGGGCAAGCTCTCCGGCCTGCCCATGGGCTGCGACGCCTGCTACACCAACCACATGAAGGCGGACCAGAACGACATTGAAAATCTGGCCGCCCTGCTGACCGCGGCGGGCTGCACCTACTTCATGGGCATCCCCCACGGGGACGACGTGATGCTCAACTATCAGACCACCGGCTTCCGGGAGACCGCCGCCCTCCGGGAGATTTTCGGCCGCACCGCCATTGCCCCCTTCCAGCGCTGGCTGGAGAAAATGGGCTTCGTGGAAAACGGCCGCCTCACCGCCAAGGCCGGAGACGGCTCCGCGCTGCTTTAAGGAGGGACCCCCCATGACCCAAGAGGAACTGAAAACCCTGGTCGCCCAGCTTTTGCGGGAAATGGCCCCGGAGAAGGAGCCCGCCGTGAAGGCCAGCGACTACCGTCCCACTGTTGCAGTGGAGGAAAAAGTGGAAAAAGCCACTGATTCCGGCGACATTCTGGATGATATTTCTGAAATTGATCTGCGAAAACAGTATCTGGTGGAGAATCCGGCGGATAAGGCCCGCTTCCTGGCCCTCAAGGCCAAAACCCCCGCCCGGCTGGGGGTGGGCAAGGCCGGGCCCCGGTATAAGACCGTCACCGCCCTGCGGTTCCGGGCAGACCACGCCGCCGCCCAGGACAGCGTCTTTTCCATGGTCCCGGAGGAATTCCCCCGGGAAAACGGCCTGGTCGCCGTGAAAACCATGTGCAAAGATAAGGACGAATACCTCACCCGGCCGGACCTGGGCCGGAAATTTGACGAAGAAAACGCGGCCAAAATTCGGGCCGCCGTTCCCACGCCCCCCAGGGTCCAGCTGGTGATCGGCGACGGCCTGTCCTCCGCCGCCATTCTGGCCAACGCCATGGACTGCGCCAAGGCCATGGCCCAGGGGCTCAAGACCTATGGCATCGACCTGGGCCGGAGCCTGTATGTGCAGTTCTGTCGGGTGGGAGCCGGGGACGCCGTGGGGGATCTCACCGGCTGCGAAGTGGTGTGCGTGCTGGTGGGCGAGCGCCCGGGACTGGTGACGGCGGAATCTATGTCCGCCTATCTCACCTACAAGCCCCACACCGGCGTGTCGGAATCCGCCCGGACCGTGGTGTCCAACATCCACCGCCAGGGGACCCAGGCCGTGGAGGCCGGGGCCCACATCGCCCAGCTCATTGACACCATCCTGAAAAAGAAGGCCTCCGGAGTGGCCCTGGGCCGGGAGGCTCTGGAATGATCCCGGTGCGGGTGCTGTCCGTGCGGTATCTGCCCAACGCCGACCCGGCGCTGCGCCGGGCCCTGGCCCTCCCCCCGGAGCTGCCCAGTCTGGGCTTTCTCACCACGGACTGCGACGACGCCACCTATATTGCCCTGGACGAGGCCACCAAGGCCGCCCCGGTGACCGTGGGCTACGGCCGGAGCTTCTATGCCGGGGCCGCCAACGCCTCCACCCCCCTGGCCGGGGAGGTCCTGGGGATTCTGGCCGGGCCCACCCCGGCGGAGGTCCGCAGCGGCATGGAGGCGGCGCTGTCCGCCCTGGAGGGTCTGGGCTTCCGGGCAGCGGCGGCAGACCCCGGAGTGGTCTATCTGGCCCACACGGTGAGCAGCGCCGGGACCTACCTGTCCGGGCTGGCCCATATGCCCCCGGGGGGCGCCCTGGCCTATCTCATCGCCCCGCCGGGGGAGGCCATCGCCGGGCTGGACGCGGCGCTGAAGGCGGCGCAAACGGAGCTGCGGGCCTTCTTCCCCCCGCCCACGGAGACCAACTTCGCCGGCGGACTTCTGGCGGGGAGTCGGTCCGCCTGCGCCGCTGCGGCGGCGGCCTTCGCCCAGGCGGTGGAGGAGGCGGCCGCCCGGCCCATTCATTAGAAAGGAACGATGTAAATGGATAAGGACTTACAGTCCCGGCAGGAAGCCCGGGATCTGGCCCTGGCCGCCCGCCAGGCCCAGCAGGCCCTGGGGCAGCTGCCCCAGGAGGCTCTGGACCGTCTGACCGGAGCGGTGGCGGAGGCCTTCGCCGGTCAGGCGGAGGCCCTGGGCCGCCTGGCCGCAGAGGAAACCGGTTTCGGCAACCCCCGGGACAAGGCGGAGAAAAACCGCTTTGCCGCCCGGCGGGTCTGGGAGGCCATCCGGGGGCAGAAGGTCGTGGGCCTGCTCTCCCGGGACGAGAACCGGGGGATCTGGGAGATCGGCGTACCCGTGGGGGTCATCGCCGCCATCGTCCCCTCCACGAATCCCACCTCCACCGTATGCTACAAAGCGCTCATCGCCCTGAAAAGCGGCAACGCCATCGTCTTTGCCCCCCACCCCAAGGCGGTGAAATGCACCCTGGAGGCGGCGCGGGTGGTGGCCCGGGCGGCGGAGGCCGCCGGGTGCCCCAAGGGGGCCGTGGGCTGCATCTCCATGCCCACCATGGCCGCCACCCAGGAGCTCATGGCTCACCCCGCCGTGGGTCTGATTCTGGCCACCGGAGGCCCCGGGATGGTCCGGGCCGCCTATTCCTCCGGCAAGCCTGCCATCGGCGTGGGGGCAGGGAACGGCCCGGCGTATCTCCATCCCTCGGCAGACCTGCGCCGGGCGGTCTCCGATCTTTTCCGCTCCAAGACCTTTGACAACGGCACGGTCTGCGCCTCGGAGCAGAGCGTGATCGTGGAGGCCTCCATGGACCGGGCCTTCCGGGCGGAGGCCGCCCGCCAGGGGGCTTACTTCCTCTCCGCCGGAGAGGCGGAGGCCCTGGGGGCCAGGCTCTTCAAGCCTGAGGGCGGGCTCAGCCCCCAGGTGGTGGGGAAAAGCGCCCAGGCCCTGGCCCGGCTGGGGGGCTTTACCGTGCCGGAGACCGTGCGGGTGCTTCTGGCCGCCGGGGAAGGGGCCGGGGACGACTGGCCCTACGCCTATGAAAAGCTCTGCCCGGTGCTGGCCTACTTCGTGGTGGACGGCACCCGGGCGGCCATGGACAAGGCCATTGCCCTGCTCAGCCGGGAGGGCGCGGGGCATACCTTCTCCATGCACTGCCGGGACAAGGCCGTGGTGGAGGAGTTTGCCAAGCACATCCCCGTGTCCCGCCTTCTGGTAAACGCCCCGGCCACCCAGGGGGGCATCGGCCTGGAGAGCGGCCTGTTCCCCGCCCTGACCCTGGGCTGCGGGGCGGTGGGCGGGAGCTCCTCGTCCAACAACATCGGGCCCACGGACCTGATCAACATCCGCCGGGTGGCCTGGGGCTCCGGCCCCAAGGACGCGCCGCCGGACCGGGGCTATTCGGAGGAGACCCTCCAGGCTCTGGCCGCCGAGATTGCAAAACGACTGATTTAACCAAAAAAGGAGAATTTGGACATGGAAAACACAAATGCGCTGGGAATGGTAGAGACGAAGGGCCTGGTCGGGGCCATTGAGGCCGCCGACGCCATGGTTAAGGCCGCCAACGTGCAGCTGGTAGGCAAGGAGCAGGTGGGCGGCGGTCTTGTGACCGTCATGGTCCGGGGGGACGTGGGCGCCGTAAAGGCCGCCACGGACGCCGGAGCCGCCGCCGCAGAGAAGGTCGGGGAGCTGATCTCCGTCCATGTGATCCCCCGGCCCCATGTGGAGGTGGCCGCCATCCTGCCCAAGGGCCGGACTATCCCCGCCCAAGAGGAGGAATAAATGGCCCTGTACACCCTGGAGGCGGCGAAAAGCTGCATCCGCAACCGGGACGGCCGGCGGGTGTTCTATCTGGGGCCGGAGGACCGGCTCACCGACGCCGCCCGGGACTATCTCCGGGAGCAGGACATTGCCCTGCTCCCGGCGGACCAGGCCAAACCAGCCTGCTACCGCACCCTGTCCGGGGCGGTGCTGGCGGAGAAGCCGGAGCATATGACCCATCTTCACGGGAACGTGCTGGTCCCCAAGGACCACCCCCGCATCGCCTTCCGGGGAAAGATCGACACCCTGGAGGCGGAGCTGCTTCTGGCCCAGAAGGACGCCCGGGAGGAGCGCTTTCCCCAGGTGGACCGGGACCTGGGGGAGATCCTGGACTTTGTCCGGGGACTGATCCGCTGCGATGTGCTGGACGAGCCTCTGCCGCCGCCCACCCTGTGCGGGCTGGACGGGGCGGCCCTCCGGGCCCGGAGCCACAATCCGGCCAAATTCTACGGCCAGACCCACTTTATGCCCGACGCCTCCCTGCCCCGGACGCTCCTGGCTCTGAACCGGGTGCGCACCGCCGTCCGGGAGACGGAGCTGGCCTGCTTTGCCGCCTTTCGGGACGAAAACGGCCTGCCCCGGAGGCCGGACCTGCTCCTGGGGCTCAACCGCCTGTCCAGCCTCCTGTGGATCCTGATGATCAAAATGAAGGGGGAGCGTTATGGATCGTGAAACCTTGACCCAGGCTCTGTGCAGCCTGTTGTTTGTGGAGGTGGAGGCCTCCGGCCGCCATGTCCATCTCACCGAGACCCAGGCCCTGACCCTTTTCGGCCACGGGCTGACCCCGGATAAGCCCCTGTCCCAGCCCGGGCAGTACGCCGCCAAGGAGCGGGTAACCCTCCGGGGGCCCAAGGGCGAATTTCAGAATGTGGCGGTGCTGGGTCCCTGCCGGAGCAGCGCCCAGGTGGAGATTTCCCTCACCGACGGCCGGATTCTGGGGCTGACGCCCCCGGTGCGCCTCAGCGGCGACACCGCCGGGACCCCGGGCTGCGAGCTTCTGGGGCCCCGGGGCCGGATCACCCTGGACCGGGGGGTCATTGCCGCCCAGCGGCACATTCACCTGTCTGCAGAGGACGCCGCCCGCCGGGGACTGAAGGACCGGCAGGTGGTGCGGCTGAAGCTCTTCACCCCCCGGCCCCTGGTCTTTGAGGACGTGGTGGTCCGGGTCAGCCCGGATTTCGCCCCCGCCGCCCACATCGACTATGACGAGGCCAACGCCTGCGCCTTTTCCAAGGGGGCCTTTGGGATGATCGTCCATGGATGAGGCCATGGTCCAGGCGGTCACGGACCGGGTGGCCAAGCTGCTGTGCAGCCGCCCCCGGGCCCTGCTGGTGGGGGAGCCTCCGGCGGAGGAGCAGCAATGGTGTTATGTAAAGGAACCGCCCTATGAGGCGGTGTTCATCGGCTCTCTGACCCTGGGGCAGCTCCTGGCCTTTCGCCAGGAGGCGGTGCTGGAGGCGCTGAGCCGGGGGCTGCCAGTGTATCTCTGGGAGCCGGGTCTGCCGGAGGCGGGACGGAACCGGGCCCTGGGGGCCCGGCTTGCCGCGGCCCGGCGAGAGCTGAAGGCCCTGGGGGTCACGTTTCTCCGGGGCGGCGGGAAGCCCGGCTTTGTCTCCGCCGCCCGGGCCCGGGCCCTGCGGGACCAGGGGCTCCCGCCCCCGCCGGGGGCGGTGCTCAGTCCCCTGGCCCGGGACATTCTGGAAGGAAAGGCGGAGGACCTGTGAAGATTGGAACCGTGACCGGCTGCGTGTGGGCCACCCGGAAGGCCGAAGGCCTGACCGGGCAGACCCTTTTAGTGGTGGACTGCGGGTCGGAGCGCCTGGTGGCGGCGGACCTGGTAGGGGCCGGGCAGGGAGACCGGGTGCTGATCGTGACCGGCTCCACCGCCCGGGAATACTGCGGCGGCAGCCCCATGGACGCGGCGGTGACCGCCATCCTGGACCGCTAGCCCGCACAAACGCCGCCCCGGCGGCATCAATAGGAGGTGCGCCATGTCCGCGCATGAAATTATTTTAGGGATCATGGCCCTGTTCGCCGTGTGCGGGGCCATCGACCGTATTTTCGGCAGCCGCCTGGGCCTGGGCCAGGGCTTCGAGGAGGGCATCTTGTCCATGGGCGCCCTGGCTCTGTCCATGGCGGGCATCATCTGCCTGGCCCCGGTGCTGGCGGCGGTGCTGCGGCCGGTGATTGCCCCGTTGTACCGCCTTCTGGGGGCGGACCCGGCCATGTTTGCCGGGACCATTCTGGCCAACGACACCGGCGGCGCGGCCCTGGCCATGGAGCTGGCCCAGAGCCGGGAGGCCGGGCTGCTGGGCGGCGTGCTGGCGGGGTCCATGCTGGGGGCGACGGTGGTCTTTTCCATCCCTGTGGCCCTGGGACTCCTGGACCCGGCGGACCGCCCGGCCCTGGCCAAGGGCATTCTGGCCGGAATCGTAGCCATTCCCCTGGGGGTGCTGACCGGCGGCCTGACCGCCGGCTTCTCCCTGGGGATGATCCTGCGGAATCTCACCCCCATCGTCCTCATGGCCCTGCTGATTGCCCTGGGGCTGTGGCGGCTGGAGGGAGCCATGATTCGGGGCTTCGCCCTGTTCGGCAAATTCATCATTGCCGTAACCACCCTGGGCCTGGCCGCCGCCCTGGTGGAGGCAGTCACGGGATTCCCCCTCCTGCCCGGCATGGCCCCGGCCTCGGAGGCCATTGAGACCGTGGGGCAGATCGCGCTGGTGCTGGCGGGAGCCTTCCCCCTGGTCCATGTGCTCACCCGCCTGCTGCGCAGGCCTCTGGGCGCCGTGGGCCGCTGGCTGGGGGTCAACGACAAGGCCGCGGCCGGGTTTCTGGCCAGCATGGCCAACTCCATCGCCATGTTCGGCATGGTGAAGGATATGGACCGCCGGGGGAAGGTGCTGAATATTGCCTTTTCCGTCTGCGCGGCCTTTGTATTCGGTGATCATCTGGGCTTCACCGCCGGGTTCGCCCCGGAGATGCTGGTTCCGGTGATCGTAGGAAAATTGACCGGCGGCGTGGCGGCGGTGGCCGTCGCCATGTGGCTGACGAGGGGAGAAGCTTATGGACAAGCAAGCGCTTGAGCAGGCCGTGCGGGCCATTCTGGAGCAGGGCCTGGAGGGCCCCCGGGTCCTGGCCCGGGATCTGCACACGATTTTTCTGGAGGAATCCGACCGGCTGGACACCGGGGACCCGGCCCAGCGGGCCTATACCCGGGACCTGTTCACCCTGGAGGAAAGCCCCCGGCTGGGGGCGGGGCTCATGGAGGTTCGGGGGAGCGATTTTCCCTGGGAACTGGGCTATGACGAGGTGGACTATGTGATTGACGGCCACCTGACCGTTGTCTGCGGGGACCGGCGGGCGGAGGCGGGGCCGGGGCAGGTGCTCCTGCTCCCCAAGGGCAGCCGGATCCGCTTCCAGGCAGACTACGCCCGGTTCCTCTATGTGACTTACCCGGCAAACTGGCAGGGCTGACCCGCTCCCCTGCGCCAAAGGCCCCCGGCTCCAAAGAGCCGGGGGCCTCAGCGTGTCAAAGACCTTGTTTTTGGCACGCTGCCAGACGGCAAGAAAGCGCCGGAGCCAAGCAATTTGCTCCCGTCGGCGTACAGTGGTACGGTAGGGAGCCAATTGCGCTGGAAGTTAAAATGCCAATTCCTCCCGGAATCCCGCGCTTTTTCTGACGTTTTACGGTTTGGAAGGTGTTGAAAAAAGCGGAATTCCTCTCGTGCTTTCCCCGCATTTTAACGGTCCGGGGGGTTCTTGCCCGTCTGAAAAGGCCCCCGGCTCCGAAGAGCCGGGGGCCTTGCCCTCCCCGGGGGTGCCGGGGAGGGATTCTTTTGTCTCAGCCGGGTCTTAGGCCTCGGGCAGAACGCCGCTTTCCAGCAGGCGCATGACCAGAGTTGCGTACTCCGCACGGGTGGCGGCGCCGCAGGGATTCAGCGCGCCGGTCTCATCGCCGCGGAACAGGCCCGCGCCTACGCACCAGCGCATCCCCTCCTGGGCCCAGGGAGCGACCGTCTTACCGTCGGTGAAGGTTTCCAGGTCGCCGCTGAGGCTCATGTCCGCACCGGCCAGCTTGGCGAAGCGGTACAGGAACACAGCCAGCTCCTCCCGGGTCACATTCTGTCCGGGAAGGAAGGTGCCGTCGGGATAGCCCAGAGCGATCCCGTTCTCGGCGGCCCAGATGATGGCGTCGGTGCAATACCAGTTGTCCGCCACATCCGTAAAGGAGACCTCGCCCTCCACGGCGGGCTGGCCGGCCATCCGGTACAGGACCGTAACGACCATTGCCCGGGTGGTAGCGGTGTTGGGGGCGAACTCGGTCTCGCTTATGCCGTTGAACAGGCCGTTGAAGTAGCCATAGGCCACGGCCTCATAGAACCAGTGCCCCTGCTTCACATCCTCGAAGGGCAGCTGGGCGCTGGGCACGCAGACGACCTCGGCACGGTTCCGCACGCGGATCCGGGGGGCAGGACCGGCGAAGCTCTCGTCGTAGGAGGCAAGACCGGTGACGGTAATGGCCGCACCCACGGTCAGGTCCTTCACATCCTCATCGGTGCAGATGTAGCCATCGATGAACACCCGGGCCTGCTTGCCGCTGGCATCCCGAACCATGATGGTCTGGACCAGGCCCTCGGCCTTCTCAAAGGAGGCCACGGTGCCCTTCAGGGTGACCAGGCTGCCCAGGACGGAGCCGTCGTTCAGCTGCTCGGCCGTGATCTCCACGGGCTCCACAGCCTCGCCCTGGCCCAGCAGCTCGATGGCGGTCACGGCGATCTGCCGCTCGCCCTGGTAGGAGGAGGTAGTGCCGGTGATGCGCACCCGGTCGCCAATCTTGTAGTTCCCGGCCACGGGGAAGGCGTTGATACCGGCGGTATCGTCCTGGAGATAGATGCAGTCGAAGAAGGCAGTGCGGGTATCATAGCCGGAGGCGTTAGAGGTGACGGTTCCCTCGATGGTGAACTTCACGCCCTCTTCCTTCTCGGCCTGGACCTCCGCAATGGGGGTGACCTTCACGGGGTTCAGATACCGCAGCAGGTTCTCGCAGATCTTGTAGTTGGAGTAGTTCTTCTCGGAGCCGTTGTCGGAGATCTGGGCCTGGACCTCGAAGTTGGACATGAAGGCCGCGCCGGAGACCACGACCATACCCTTGCCGTCTCTCTGCTCCATGGCCATGACCATCAGGCGGTCATCCCCGTCTGCATAGGTGTACTTGGGGGTAGAATCGCCGCCCAGGCCGTCCTTATCCGTATCCAGGGAGTAGGTGGAGCTGTGGCCAAAGACCACGGGGCTCACGTCCGCGGGGAGCACGGAGCTCGCGCTGCCGCTGGCGTCCACGGTGTAGATGGACGCGCCGCCGTAGTGGCTGAACACCTCGGTATACAGCCGGTCATAGGGGTGCTCCGCGTCCACAATAACGCCCTCGGTCAGGAGGTTCTTTCCATAGGTGTTGAAGTACAGACGCCACTTGTCCACGCCGTCCGCCGCACTGCGCACGTCGTCATAGGTCGCGTCGTCGCTGATGCGGAGCTGAGAGCCCAGGGCCTCCAGAACCTCGTTCTGGGTGGCGGCCATGTGCTTGAAGCCCGCAGGCAGAGCGTCGGGATAGTCCTCATAGTGGTCCGACCAACCGGCCAGGATCACCGTGCCGCCCTTGGCATTAAAGGCGGTAATGGCGGCCAGCTCCTCAGCGCTGTAGGTCCGGGGATCGGCCTGAGCCTCCGCCAGGCGGCGGGAGGGCGCGGTGAGGATCAGAGCCTTGTACTTATCGTTGGCGCAGGCGGCGATCAGATCCTCGGAGGTCTTGAGCTCCACGGTCCGCACGGAGTACTTGGCAGCCAGCTCGCTGAAGTTGCCCATGGAATCCTTGTAGTTGCCGGCCACATACTCGTTGTAATGAGACGCGTCGATGCCGATGTACACCATGGAATCCGCATCCAGAATATCCAGGGTGATGTCCTTGGTGAAGGTGTACTCCTCGCCGTCCAGCTCCAGAACCACGGTGACGGTGATCTTCTCCACCTTCGCCTCGGTGGGGGTGTAGTTAAAGGTGAGCTCCTGGGTGCTGGAGGCCGCCAGGGTATAGCTGGTGGTGTCGGTGCCGATGACCACGCTGCCGTTCTTGGTGTAGGTCACGGACTTCACCGTGGCGTCGGAGGCCTCGCTGTTGAACAGGGTGGTGGTCAGGGTCAGCTCCTCATTGGTCACGGGGGTGGAGGTGCCGCATTCCACCTTGGAAATGCCGACCTTCAGGCTCTCGCCCACCCACACGGGAGCGGTGACTGCCAGGTCGCCGTCGCCCTGGGTCACGCGGACGAAGTAGTAGCTGTAGGTGGGATCCAGAGTGACGTTGATCTCTCCCTTCGCCAGAACGGCGGGATCGGTGCAGGTATAGGCCACCTTACCGGCGTTGGACACCAGCTCCACCTTCACGATGGAGTCGGAGGCGTCAGGATCATAGAAGGAGATATTGAAGTCCAGCTTCTCGGGGACTTCCTCGATGACGGAGCCCAGCTCATAGCCGTTGACGCTGTAGCGCAGCTCCAGGTTCTTGTCCTCGGTGGCGTACACGCGGAGCTGGCGGATGGCCGCATACAGGCCCTGCTCGCTGAAATCGTCGGTGAGGATAACGTCACGGGCGTCGTTGGCGTTGCCCCACTTACCCTTGTGGTTATCCTGGTTGTTGGTGGGAGCCACGTGCCAGCCCTTATCCAGCGCCATGATGTACTGCTCATAGCTGGGATAGTAGCCGCCCGCGCCGATGGCGCCCTCGCCGTTGCCGACCTCCACCAGGAACATCCGGCTGTCGATCACCGCGTCATAGTAGCTGAAGTCGGTGAAGTTGCCGAAGGTGGTGCCGGGGTGGTTGAACTGGGACAGGGAGTTTACGCCCTGCTCCTGGCTCAGCAACTTGTAGTACGCCTTCATACCGGCGTCGCTGGTCTTGTTGTTCAGGGTGGTGTTGTTCCGGGAGACGATGCCCGGGGTGTTGAAGGTGTTGATGTGGCCGGGGCCGCCAGACCAGGTCATTTCAAAGCCGCCGATGGCGACCACGTCGCTGTGGGAGGCGTTGAAGGCTGCCACGGTGTTCTTATAGGTGCTCCACCGCTCCTGGCTGTAGGCGCTGGCCAGGCTCATGTCGTACAGAGCGCCCTCGGGGTTCGCGCCGCCCTGGTTATCGAAGTAGTTGGAGTGGTCGGTGAAGGCCACGAACTGCACGTTGGCGCTCTCGGGCAGGTTCTCCACATAGGCCAGGGCCGCGTCCAGGGTGCCCGCGCCGTCGGAGTACTGGGTGTGGGAATGGAGCTGGCCGAAGTAGAGCTGATACTGGGCGGTGCCCACAGTGAAGCTCCAGGTCCGGCTGGCGGACTTGCCGTCCTCCCGGGTCACGGTGAGGGTCACGGTCACCTTCCCGTCCGCCAGATCCCCGGCGGGGGTGTAGCGGACCTTGCCGTTCTCATAAGCCGCCTCCACGGTCTCACCGTTCACGGTCAGGACCACGGTGGGGTTCTCCCCGGCGTTGATAACGCTGGCAGAGATCTCGGGGCGCTTGTTCTCCCCGGTCTGGCTCCCCGCGGCGGGGGTCAGGTCCGCGATAACGGGCTCATTCTTGACCTCGATGTCCACGGAGCCGGTGAAGGCCACGCCGGTGGTATCCTTCGCCCCGATCCGGAGGGTCATCTTGTCGCCGGTGATCCGGGCGATGGCGGTGTCAAAAATGGTCACATTGTAAACAAATACGTTGTTCTCGTCGCTGAGGAGCTCCAGGTCCACTTCCCCAGCCATATCCTCGGTGATGGGGGTGCCGTCGGAATCCTCAATGCGGTACATGGTGTAGGGCACGTCCACGCCGAACACCGCTTCCACGGTCATGGTCAGGTTGTAATCCTGGCCCACATAGGCGGGCAGCACGCCGCTGAAGGTCACGGTGGGCTGATTCACCACGCCCTTGGTCACGGTCTCGTTGCCGCAGGGATAGAACTGGAAGGTGTAAATATCCGGATCGGTGACGTTGTACATACTATAGGACTTGAACGCTCCGCCGAAATACTCCATGAACTGGGAGTATCTGCCGTTGAACTTGGCGGTCCGGCTCTCCATGGAGAAGCCGCCGTTGTAAGCCGCCAGCGTCCAGTCCGCGTCCTCGGAAGCGGTCTGGGTGTAGAAGGCGTTGTTGCCGGTGCCGTTGGAGCACAGGTAGCCGCTGTATTCATTGTAGAACCGGTAGTATTCGCCGTTCTTCTCCACGGTGAACACCCGGGCGCCGTTGGCGGCCACGGCCTTGCCGTCCTCAATGGTCGCCTCAGCGGGGTTGATGGCGGGGCTCTCGGTGTTGCCGTCCTGGCCCGCCAGAACGCCCTGGGCGCTGAGGTTGTAGATCAGGACCTGGTCCCCGGCCTTGGGCAGATCGCTGCCGGGCACGTCGGGCTCCCCGGTCACGGGATAGAAGGCCTGCTGGAAGTTCTCACCGGTGCCGGTATAGGCGCTCCAGGTGCCCTTATCCACGTAGAATTGCAGGCGGTACTTGTCCGTCCGGCCGGTATTGTCGATGAAGTACAGGCCGTCGGCCCCCTCCACGGCAGTGACCTTCCAGCTGGAGTAGACCTTGTCCAGAGGGGTGCTGGTGTAGCTGGTATCCATAGACAGCTTCTTGCCCTCCGCAGTAGCGAAGGAGTAGGTGCCGTCCTCGTTCAGGCTCACGGTCCACACGTCCACGCTGGTCCAGCCGGTGAGCTTGCCGTCCTTCATGGTAACGTCGTTGGCCTTGTTATAGAAGTTTGCGTACTCCGTAGACAGGGTCTTGCCGTTGGCGGGGTTGTAGATCACATACTTGCCGCCGTCGGTCAGCGGCCCGCGGTTGACGACGTAGAAGGCCTGCTGGAAGTTCTCGCCGGTGCCGGTATAGGCGCTCCAGGTGCCCTTCTCGGCGTAATATTGCAGGCGGTACTTGTCCGTCCGGCCGGTGTTATCAATGTAATACAGGCCCTCCTGGCCCTCCACGGCGGTGATCTTCCAGCTGGAATGCACCTTGTCCAGGGGGGTGCTGGTATAGCTGGTATCCATGGACAGCTTCTGGCCGTCGGCGGTGGAGAAGGTGTAGGTGCCGTCGGCGTTGACGCCCACCGTCCACACGTCCACATCGGTCCAGCCGGTGAGCTTGCCGCCCTCCACGGTGACGTCGTTGGCCTTGTTATAGAAGTTTGCGTACTCCGTAGACAGGGTCTTGCCGTTGGCGGGGTTGTAGATCACGACCTCCTGGCCGTCCTTGAGCACGGGCTTCGCAGGCTCCGGCTCCGTGGGGGTGGGGTCCGTAGGCTCCGGATCGGTGGGGGTAGGCTCCGTGGGATCCGTGCCGCTCTCCTTCACCACCAGGTACAGCTGCTGAGCAAAGAGCTCCTCGGTGGTGTCGGTGATCGTGCCATAGCCGCTCCAGCTGCCCTTGGAATCGAACCACTCCAGATAGGCGCTCCGGCCCACGTTCTGGATGTACACGCAGGACTCGGTCTTAGCGTTGGAAATGGCCCAGGCGGTGTTCGCCTTGTCCAGGGGGGTGCTGGAATAGCTGGTATCCATGGACAGCTTCTTCCCCTCCGCAGTGGCGAAGGTGAAGGTGCCGTCCTCATTTAAGCCCACGGTCCACAGCTCCGCGTCGGTGTAGCCGGTGAGCTTGCCCTCGGTCAGGGTCACGTCCGTGCCCTTGTTATAGAAGTTGGAATACTCCGAAGACAGAGCCTTGCCCTTGGCGGGGTTGAAGATGACGACGGTATCGCCCTGCTGGAGCTTGTCCGCCGTGATCAGACCGCTCTCCCGCTTCGTGCCCGTCTCCAGCTTATACAGCGTCAGGGTCGCCACATAATTCTGGGGCTGGCCGGCGACGGTGGTGTTCTTGTAGGCGCGGAAGCTGTTGTTGTTGCCGTTGCCCGTGGTGTTGCAGGCCAGGGTAACCGCTTCGGTCTCGGCGCTGAATTTGAACAGGCCGCTCTCCACGGTCACCGTCCATTCATAGCTGCCGGACTTGATGCCGTTGGCATTGGCGCCCTTCGGGGCGATGGAAACGCCATTGCTGTCGGTCAGGGTGGCCTTGCCATTCTTCACCGTGACGTTCCACACCGTGTCCGATGCGGGGTTGGTGAGCTTGCCATCCTTGGCTTCCACCTCGGTAGACAAGACCCAGCCGCCGTCCAGGACGGTCGCCGCATGGGTGCCCGCAGCCAGAACATACTGGCCGGTGGTAAGGTCCTCGGCCTTTGTGATCTGGGTGTAGACCGCGTCCGCCGCCAGCGCCGTCATGGGCACCAGAGACAGGACCATGGCCACGATCAGCAGCCAGGACAGCAGTCTGTTTCGATTGCTTCTCTTCATGTGATCCTCCTTCAGTTGTCGCCTGCGAGGGTGGGCGCAGGCTCCCAAGATTCAGGGAACAGTTAAATCATAACACAGTCCGGAACTTTTTGCCAGCTTCCCACGGGGATTTTACCGGGCTGCCAAAATTTTTGGCAGATTGGACAAATCCCGCTTCTGTTTTTTGTGGTTCTCGCTTGACAATGCCGAGGCGGACTGGTATTCTAAAAATGGAAACACGCCAAAAAATCCAAATTCTTTAGCGATTTACACAGTTTTTACAATACTTCGGAGGAATTTATGGAAAAACTTTACAAAGGCCGGGGGCCCGGTCCCTGGCTTCGGCGCAACCGCCGGTCCATCGCCGTGCTGCTTGCGGCAGCGGTGGCTTTTGCCCTGGCCTGGGCCTGGGCCCACGGCGGCGAGAAAACCCAGGCCCCCCAGGAGACGGATTATGCCGAGTATGAAAACGGCCGGGTGACGGCGATTCTCTCCGACAACAGCCACCCGGACGAGGCCTCCGACGGCGGCTACCGGGGAGAGCAGGCCCTGACCGTTCTGATGAAAACCGGGCAGTATGCCGGGCAGTCCCTCCTGGCCCACAATTACATCGGTCCTCTGTACGGCGGTCCGCTGAAGGTGGGCGACCCGGTGACGGTGCTGATCTCCACCTATACCGACGGGACCGTCTCCGCCACCATTTATGAGTACAACCGGGTCTGGGTTCTGGCGGGGGTGGTGCTGGCCTTCCTGCTGGTGACGGTGCTGGTGGGAGGCAAAACCGGGGCCAAATCCCTCCTGGGCCTGGGGCTGACGGTGCTGTGCCTTATCGGCATCCTTCTGCCCGCCCTCATCCGGGGGGTGCCCACGGTCCCGGCCACCTTCTTCACCTGCGCCTTCGTGGCCATCGTATGCTTTACCATTCTGGGCGGGGTGGACCGCAAAAGCCTGTGCGCCATGGCGGGCACCATTCTGGGCATGGCCTTGTCCATGACCTTCGGCATGGCGGCCCAGGCCCTGGGGCATCTGGACGGGCTGCGGCTGTCCGATGTGGAGCCCCTGCTCCAGCTCCGCCAGACCGGCTCCCCCATCGGCCTGCGGGGGCTGCTCACCGCCGGGATCATCATCGGCGCCCTGGGCGCGGTCATGGACGTAGCCATGAGCATCTCCTCCGCCCTGTGGGAGCTGAAAACCGTCCACCCCGGGCTCACCGCCGGGGCGCTCTGGCGCTCCGGGATGAACATCGGCCGGGATATGGTGGGCACCATGACCAACACCCTGATCCTGGCCTTCCTGGGGAGCAGCTTCACCCTGATCCTGTACCTGTACTCCCTGGAGCTGCCGGTGCATGAGCTGCTCAGCTCCGCCTATCTGTCCATCGAGGTTATCAGCGGCATTGCCAGCTCCGTGGGCGTGATCCTGGCCGTTCCCCTCACCGCCGGGATCGCCGCGCTGCTCTTCGGCGCCAAGGCCCAGGAGTCTGACGCACCCCAAAGCGGCAAATAACGCGCAGCCGGTCCGCTCCCTCCGAAAAGGCCAGTCCTGAAAAGCCGGAAAAGTTCTAAAAAGCCGCGGGAGATGCACTCCCGCGGCTTTTTATATCGCTCCATGTTCCATTTTTGTGCAAAAGGCTCCCTTGTGGAAAGGGGCCTTTTGGCTTTCTGAAATTTTGAACTTTTCAGAAAGGGAGCCTTTGGCGCTCCCGCGCCAGTGCAAAATCCCGGCGCTGCAAGGGCAGGGATTGTTTTCTGATAAGTCCGCTCCCAAGCACAATGAAAGCTCCCCCGCTGACACACCCGCCCTTTGCTCCTAGTTTGTTTCCCCGGGCACCGTCCAGCGGGCCGTCAGGCTGTTTTCCCCCGGCGCCGTTTCAAAGCCCATCGAGTTGTACAGGCGGATCGCCGGAGTATTCTCCACATCCACATGGAGCATCATCCCTTTGTCCCCATTGCTTTCCAGGGCCTTCGCCAGCAGCTTTCTGCCGTAGCCCCTGCGGCGGTATGCCTCCAGAACCAAAACATCAAACGGCTCATTTTCCTCGCTGAACGCAGTCACGTCCAGATAGCCGATCACTTTGCCCTGATCGATTGCCAGAAAGGTGCGAAAGCGGTCCTGGGCCGCCAGCACCCGCTCTCCGGTCCAGTACACATCCCGGCTATGGATGGCGCAATACTGCTCTGCATACCGGTCGGACAGCAGCGCAATCCCATCGGTATTCACGGCCGGGAACGGAGCGCGCAGCACCATTTTTTGCTGTTCCGGTTCATACACCGCCCCGCGCAGGTCCAGCTGCCCCTTCAGCGCACCGTTACACGGACTAAACACAAAATCCACCTGATACCCGGGAAACCGCTCCTCCAGGGCCCGCAGCATCTCCCCGCAGGCCTCCCCCTCATGGGACAGGCCCACCAGCATCTCCACATACCGCTCCTCCCGAAGAACAAGAAAGGAAAATACGCCGGTCATCCGCTCTGCGCGCCAGGTCCCCAAAACGCAATGCCTGTCCGGCTCCTCCAGAGCCCGGTGCAGGCCGCTGTGCACCTGCGCGCCGCTCAGCAGCCGGTCGTCTGCCTGCGGTACATAGCCGGATACAAAATTCCGGCATTCATCATAGGTTTGGATCTCTCGGATCATAGTTCCTCCATACGCAAAGCAGGCAGTCTGGACTGCCTGCCTTTGCCTGTTACCGTTATACGATGTACTGCAAGATCTCTGTCTGGCGCTTGCCGTCCAGATAAATGCGGGGAATCCGCTTGTTGATCCCGCAGAGAATGTCATAGGAAATGGTCCCCAGGGTATCCGACAGCCGCTCCACGGGAATGAATTGCTCCCCGTCCCGGCCAAAGACCGTCACCGGGTCGCCTACGGCGGCCTCCGGCACTCCGGTCACATCCACCATGCACATATCCATGCAGATATTGCCCACCACCGGCGCCTCCCGGCCCCGGATCAGGAAGGAGAGCCTGCCGCTGAACAGCCGGGACAGGCCGTCGGCATAGCCGATGCACACCACAGCCAGCCGCCGCTCCCCGGGGGTCACATAGGCCCGGCCGTAGCCCACCGCCGTCCCGGCGGGGAAGGTGCGAATCTGGGAAATGGTAGAGCGCAGGCTCATCAGCGGCCGGAGGTCCATCCGCCCGGCCAGCTCCGCCGAGGGGGCGATGCCGTAGGTGGCCACCCCCGGGCGCACCATATCCATGGCATACTCCGGATAGAGGATGGTCGCACCGCTGTTGCAGCAGTGGCAGATCTCCGGGCGCTTGCCCGCCGCCTCCAGGGCGCTTACCACCTGCCGGAAGGCGGCGTACTGCCGCCGGGTAAAGGCCGCGTCCTCCGGGGCCAGGGAATCCGCCACGGAGAAGTGGGTGAAGATTCCCTCCACCTCCAGGTGGGGCAGGGCGCACACCGCCAGCAGCTCGTCCACCGTCTCCGGCGCGTCCGCGAAGAAGCCCAGGCGGGACATTCCCGTATCCAGCTTCAGATGGACCTTCACCCGGGCCCCGGTCCCCCGGAGCCGGTCGTTCAGCTCCCGGGCATAGGCCAGGCTGTGGATCTCCTGCCGGATCTCCAGGTCCGCCAGGTCCCGGGCATAAGCCGGGGGGGTATAGCCCAGGAGCAGAACCGGCAGCGTCACCTCCGCCCGGCGAAGCTGCACCGCCTCCTCCAGATTGGATACAGCCAGAAAATCCGCCCCCAGCTCCTGCAAATGGTGGCTGATGGGCACGGCCCCGTGGCCATAGGCATCCGCCTTGACCACTCCCAGGAACCGGCAGTCCCCGGGCACGTTCTCCCGCAGGACCTTATAATTATGGGACAGATTGTCCAGAGACACATCCGCCCAGGTTCGCCTTAGTAGCTTCATGACTCTGCTCCGATCACAGAAATTGGAAGTCCCGGAGCTGCAAGCTCAGGACCCTCCGATTATTATAGCATAGTTCCGCGTAGAATGGTACTGTTTTTTCTTCCTCCAGCCAGGTGTCCACCGTGATCGTCTCCCCCAGGAAGCTGCCGTCCACGCTCATGCGCACGCCGCCCTCCTCCCGGCCGCAGGCGGTAATGTAGCCCGTCCGCCAGCTCTGGGCCACGGCATAGGGCGCACCGGCCGGGGAAAGCTGCCCGTCGGCCAGCAGACCGAAGTCCAGGGCTGTGCCGTCAAATTTCAGCTGGCCCCCCTGGGCGCTTACGGTGCCGGAGATCCCCGCAATGGCCTCCGGGGCCGTCACCGTGAAGTCCAGGTCCCCCGCCGCATTCGTCCGGCACGCCGCCGTGAAGGTGTAGGTCCGGTCCCCGTAATCCGCGGTGATCTCCGCGGTAAAGGCCGCGCCGCCCGCCTCCAGCAGCCTGCTGCGGAAGCCCAGCGCCCGGTCCATGGTCTTTTCCTGCCCTCCGGCGCATCCTGTCAGCAGCAGGCACAGGAGCAAAAGCAGAGCCCGTCCTCGCTTCATGCCCATCCCTCATTTCCGAAATTGTCGCGGCAGCGCCTCCACCAGGTCCGTGGGCAGCATTCCGGTCTGCCCCAGGCGGGCGGCGCAGTCATCCCCCGCCGCACCATGCACCCAGGCGGCGCAGGCCGCCGCCTCCAGCGGGGCCAAGCCCTGGCCGATCAGGGCCGTCACCACCCCGGCCAGCACATCCCCGGCGCCCCCCACCGCCATTCCGGCGTTGCCGGTCTGGTTGACGTAGGTTTTGGTCCCGTCGGTGATCAGGGTGCGGTGCCCCTTGAGCAGGATCACCGCGCCCAGCTCCCGGGCCGCCAGCTCTGCCATGGGCTGCCGGCCCAAAGCCGGGTCATAGCCCAGCCGGGCAAACTCCCCCTCGTGGGGGGTCAGGATCACCGGGTGGCGGCTGCCGCGCAGAATATCCTTATGCGCCGCCAGCACATTTATGCCGTCGGCGTCCAGCACCACGGGGCAGCCCGGCTGCTGCAAAAGCCGGGCGATCAACTCCGACAGCGCCTCGCTCCGCCCGCAGCCGGGGCCGATGAGCACCCCATCGCAGCCGGAGGCCCGGTCCAGGAGAGCAGGAATCGCCGCCGGGGCCAGGCGCCCCTCCGCATCCGGCAAGGGAAACACCACAG
Source organism: uncultured Oscillospiraceae bacterium (assembly GCA_934565775.1). GTDB lineage: Bacteria > Bacillota > Clostridia > Oscillospirales > Oscillospiraceae > Faecousia. The sequence continues at coordinate 1,949 of CAKTIN010000008.1, read as the reverse complement.
GCTCGTCCAGCTTCACCGCCTCAATGGCATAAATGGACTCCGGGACCCCCAGGTACACCAGTCCCGCCCCGGCCCGCAGAGCCCCCCGGGCCGCCAGGGCCGCAGCGCCGGTATACCCCCGGCTGCCGCAGATCAGCAGGAGCTTGCCAAAGTCACCCTTATGGCCCCAGGGGTCCCGCCGGGGCAGCCGCCGGTCCACCCAGGGCCGGGTCAAAATGGATAGCTTCATAACCGCCTCCTAAGCAAAGGGGCCTCCCGGGGAGGCCCTCAGACGATCCGGATCGCGTGGGTCGTTCCGGTGCCGGATCAATCTCCGACCGGTCCCTTCTGATAAAACACCTGCTTCGGCCCGGTGTCCTGCATCAGGGTCTCCGGGTCCCGAAACCGGAGCAGGTACAGCCCCGCGTCATACAGGTCCCCCACGCACCCGGAGACATGGCCTGCAAACAGAATCCAGGCATACAGCCGGTCCCAAGGATTTTGCAGAAGCAGGGCAAGGACCAGAAATACCACGGTAAAGGTCGCAAAGGGCGCAAGGAGCGCGATCATGGCCGCCCGGCGGTAGACGTAAATATGGGGCACCCCGCAATAGGCCACGGTAAGGCTCAGGCCGAAGGTGAGCTTCTCCCCGGTCAGGGCCTTGTAGGCCGCCCCGTGAATCAGCTCATGCAGGACAATGTACAGAAACAGAGCGCCAATTAGCAAAAGATTCCGCGTCAGCTGGTATTCCATGAAGAAATGCAGGGGGCGGATTCTACAATACGCAGGTATCGCGACCGCCGCAAAAAGCAAAAGGGCCGCTAAGTTCAAAAGCACCACCGTCGAGCGCTTCTTGGCGTCCACGGTATACACCGGCGCATACCCGGTGGGAAGGGTCCGTTCAAAATGCCTCATGGTTTTCTCCTTTTCTCTCTCGTTCCCGCAAATCAGCGGTCAGATCCTTCGTAAAGCAGATGATCCGGTTGGCCTCCCGGAACCCAGCCTTCCGGTGAAATGCCAGGCTGTCCGCATTGTCCAGCTCGCAGTCACTGGCAAACTCCGTGCAGCCCTGGTCCCCGGCCCAGGACTCACAGGCGCGAAGCAGCTCCCCGGCGCAGCCACGCCGCCGGTAAGCCGGTTCCACAAAGATGCCCTCCAGGTACCCCACCGGGGAGGTATGGGTCCCCTCCACATAATCGCGGCGGAGCTGGCACTGGGCAAAGCCGGTCTCCCGTTCCCCATCCAGAGAGAGGAAAATAGCCGCAGACGGCTGGGCAAGCAAGGTCCGGAACTCCTCACGGAGGGCCTCCGGCTCCGAGTGCTCTCAGCACGCGGCGGCCAGCCGCATCACCGTCTCCACATCCTTTTGGGTTGCCCTTCGGATCGTGTGCAATTCCTTCGCCTCCTTGAAGCTTTGTAGCTCTATCATACACGCGCGCCGGAAAAAATGCAAGGATTTCCCATTTCCCGTACAAATTTCACGGTCAAACTCCAAATCTTTCACCATTGGCCGAATCGCGCGGTCTGATTCCCCTATAGCTGCCGAAGGGCGGCACAGATTACCGCAGCAAAAGGAGCAAAGCCGGGCCACCCTATCCAAGTCGGCAGACCGCCCGCCGCAAGGCGCAATCCGTTCGGAGAAGAAGAAAAAAGGCAGAATAACGGGCCGGTGGCTTCACGCGTAGCCTAAAGCACGAATACGGCGGCCCGCTGTTCAAAAGCCGATGAAACGCACAAAATTGAGCAAAAAAAGATGGTTCGTTAGAAATCTAACGAACCATCTAATCTGGCTCCCCCTGTTGGACTCGAACCAACGACACACGGATTAACAGTCCGTCGCTCTACCGACTGAGCTAAGGAGGAATATGGAGCAGCTTCCGAAGAAGCTGCTAAATGTTGGCGTTACCTATCTTCCCGTGCAGTCACCCGCAAAGTATTGTCGGCGCAAATGAGCTTAACTTCTGTGTTCG
>CAKTIN010000007.1 GCA_934565775.1 uncultured Oscillospiraceae bacterium | reverse complement strand
GTATAAGGCCAAGGGCCCCCTGGTGGACCTGCTGCTGCCCATCGTGGCCCTGGATGACGCCGTGGGCCTGGTGGTATTCGCCGTGAGCTTCGGCATTGCCAAGGCTATGAACGCCGGGAGCTTTGACGCGGTGTCCATCCTTCTGGAGCCCCTGCTGGAGATCGTATGCTCCCTGGGCCTGGGCGCGATCCTGGGCTGGGTGCTGACGCAGATTGAGAAGCTGTTCAACTCCAACACCAACCGCCTGAATATGACCATTGCCTTCGTGTTCCTGACCGCCGCCCTGGCAAAGCTGGAGATTCCCGTGGGCCGACTCACTATCGGCTTCTCGTCGCTGCTGGTGTGCATGATGCTGGGCACGGTATTCTGCAATCTGTGCCCCCTGTCCGAGGAGATCATGGGCAAGGCGGACCGGTGGACCAGCCCCCTGTATGCGGCGTTCTTCGTGATCTCCGGCGCGGAGCTGGAGCTGGGCGTATTCTCCCGGGGCATCATCGTGCTGATCGGCATGATCTACATCCTGTCCCGGTCCGCAGGGAAGTATCTGGGCGCCTTCTTCAGCGCTAAGCTGATGAAGTGCAGCCCCACCATCAGCAAGTATCTGGGCATTACCCTGCTGCCCCAGGCCGGTGTGGCGCTTGGTATGTGCGTGACGGCCAAGGAGCTGGGGCCGGAGGGAGATCTGATTCGGAACATCACCCTGTTTGCGATCCTGATCTATGAGCTGGTCGGCCCCATGCTGACCAAGCTGGCGCTGACTGCCGCGGGAGACATTCAGCCCATGAGCGAGGAAACCAAAAATCGCCGCCAGCAGAAATTGGCTGAGGCAGCGAAAAAGTAAAACAAGTCCCCGGTGGTTCAAAATTGAACCGCCGGGGACTTTGCTTAGCTCACCTTGTGCGCCGCAAGGCCCGGCGCGGCATTCATAAGGCCGCTGACCTGATACAGGACCACAGCCGCCGCCTCCCGGGTCAGGGGCGTATTGCTGCAATCCAGGCTCACGCCTCCGGCGGACAGGGCCTCCGCAGCCTCCTGGGCCCAGGCGGGCACCTCCTGGGAGACCTCCGCCTCCGATGCGGGCAGATCCAGGGCGCTCTGGAGCAGAACGGCCGCCTCTGCCTGGGTAATGGCGTCATTGGGGCGGAATACCAGCCGGTCGTCCTGGGTCTCTCCGGAGATCAGCCCGGCCCGGAGGGCGGCGGAGAGATAGGGCTTCAGCCAGTCTGCCGCCTGGTCCTCGTCGGCGAAGCCCGCCGTATAGGCGGCGGGGTCCACGGGCAGCTCCAGCAGCTTCATGGCCATGGCCAGAAATTCACCCCGGGTGACCGGGGCCTCGGGCTGGAAGCATCGCTCCCCGGCAATCTCGTTCCCGGAGAAGAGCCCGGTATTCTTCATCCACAGCGCCTCAAACTGGTGGGTGGACTGGGCCATATCCCGATAGGCGGCGTTATCCAGGGGCTTCAGAATCTCAATGGACACCGTCCCCTCCCGGGAGACGTTTCCTGCCTCATCCGCGGCGGTGAAGGTGAAGCTGTCCTTGCCCACCTTATTCTTCTTGGGGGTATAGGTGAAGGTCCCGTCTGCGTTCATGGACAGCTCTCCCCGCTTCGGCTGGCGGACGATGGTAAAGGTGACGGCGCTTCCCTCGGGATCGGCGGCGGTCAGCGCCCCCTCCCGGGGGAGATTTTTATAGGTTTCCAGCTTGACGTCCTCCACCTCCGGGGGCGTCTTGTCCCCGCCTCGGATGGCGATGGTCATGGTGGCCTCTTTTTCCACGCTGTGCTCAAAGATAGGCATAAAGGTAATGCTGGCCTGGGCGGTCTCCCGGCTGGCCGGCTGGAACACCATGGCGCTCACCTGCTGGGCGGTGAGCACGTCTCCCTGGCGGATGACTCGGTCCCCCAGGACGATCTGCCCCAGGCTGGCGGCAGGCACGCCGGTGATGAATACGCCGGTGACGGGCTCCTCGGAGCCGGCCTGAAAGTCGGCGGGGGAGAAGCAGTAGCTCTGCCCGTAGCGGACCTCGGGCTCCTCGGCCAAAACTCCCAGGGGCAGCGCCCCCAGGCACAGGACCAGAGCGCACAGGCAGGCCAGGGCTCTGCGGGAAAAACGGAAATGGATCAATGGAATTACCTCCTTGATTTTCAGGTTCGGAGGTATTGTTTGCAGGTTCCGGAAAAAGTATACGAATTTTTTCAATTTTTCTCACCCTTGCTATTTTTTGGGCGGGCGGGTATAATAAAGAAAAGTTTGCAAAAAGCGAAGGAGCTTTGGAGGCGCGTGTATGAGCGGGAAAAAGAGAATTCTTCTGATCACGACCGGGGGGACCATTGCCTCCATGCCCGGGGGAGAGGGACTGGAGCCCCACCGCAGCGGCGTCATGGAGCGGGAGCTCCGCCAGCTTCGGACCTATTACGACATTGAGATCAACGATCTGATGTGCATGGATTCGTCCAACATTCAGCCGGAGGAATGGGTGACCATCGCCAAGGCAATCTTTGCCGGGCGTGGCTGCTGCGACGGCATTGTGGTGTCTCACGGAACCGATACCATGGCCTATACGGCCTCGGTGGTGACCTTTATGCTGCCGAATATCGACCTGCCCGTGGTCTTTACCGGGTCGCAGCTGCCCCTGTCCGCCTATCTTTCCGATGCGCCGGACAATCTGCGCACGGCCTTCGCCATGGCGGCCTCCGGGCGGCGGGGGGTGTTCATCGCCTTTGACCGGAAGGTCATGCTGGGCTGCCGGGCCTCCAAGGTCCGGGCGGCGGGCTTCTCCGCCTTTGAGAGCATCAACAGCCACTATGCCGGGCAGGTGACGGCCTTTGGCCTGGAGCTGGAGGAGCGGGTGCTGCCGCAATTTACCGGGCAGGCCGTTCTGCGCCCGGAGATCGACCCCCATGTGTTTCTGCTGAAGCTGACACCGGGGCTGGACCCCGGAATCTTTGACTGTCTGCTGCAAATGGGCTACCGGGGACTGGTGATCGAGGCCTTTGGCGTAGGGGGCATCCACTATATGCACCGGGATCTGGCCCAGGCCATCCGCCGGGCGATCGACCATGGGCTGACCGTGGTGATCTGCACCCAGTGCCTGTATGACAGCAGCAACCTCCACATTTACCAGGTGGGGAAAAAGCTTCTGGATGTGGGCGTGATCCAGGGCCTGGATATGACCACGGAGGCGGCTATGACCAAGCTCATGTGGGCCCTGGGCCAGGGCATGAGCCAAGGCGAGATCCGGGATCTGTTCGCCCGGAGCCTGTCGGGTGAAATTACAGAGAGCTGAGCGAAGAAAGGAGTACCTATGGACCCCATTTATGTCACCGGCCACCGGAATCCCGATACGGATTCCATCGTTGCGGCCATGGCCTATACCGCCCTGCGCAATGCCCTGGGTGACCGGGAGTATGAGGCGGCGTGCCTGGGCCACGTGTCGGACGAGACACAGCTTGTGCTGGATCGCTTTGGATTCCAGCCGCCTAAGCGGATCTTCTCCATGTATACTCAGGTGCGGGACCTGGACTATGATACCCCGCCGGTGCTCAGCGCGGCAGTGACCGTGGGCCGGGCCTGGGGGATTCTGGAGGCGGATAAGAGCATCCCCTCCATGGCGGTGGCCAACGAGGACGGCACCCTGTATGGGATGCTCTCCCGGGAGGACATTGCCGCCTATAATATGGCGCTGGTCTCCGGGGCCTATCTGGCCCAGGCGCCGGTATTCAACCTCCTGTCCGTGCTGGAGGGGAAGCTCCTGAACGAGGCGGGGAACGACACCGATGAGATCTCCGGGGAGGTGACCATCGCCCTGCCTCAGTGCCGGGAGAATCTGATGTTCAGCAGCCGGGATTCCATCGTCATCTGCGGCCAGCAGCCGGATATGATCCGCCGGGCCCTGGAGCTGAATGTGAACTGCCTGGTGCTGTGCCAGGCGGAGCTCAGCGAGGAGCTCCGGAAAATGCAGACGACTACCTGCATCATCACCACCCCCTTTGACGCCTACCGGGCGGTGCGGCTGATTTTCCAGTCGGTTCCCATCGGCAGAATCTGCCGCCGGGAGGATTTGGTGTGCTTCCACCTGGACGACCGGATCGATGATGTCAAGGAGCAGGTGCTGAAGCACCGGGAGCACTGCTATCCCATTCTGGACGCCCAGGAGCACGTCACCGGAATTCTTACCCGGTATCATTTGCTCCGCCCCCGGCGGAAGCGGGTGGTCCTGGTGGATCACAATGAGGCGGCCCAGTCCGTGCCCGGACTGGAGGAGGCGGAGATTCTGGAGATTATCGACCACCACCGCCTGGCGGATATTCAGACCACCAATCCCATCTATGTGCGCAACGAGCCGGTGGGCTCCACCAATACCATCCTGGCCGGGATGTTCCAGGACCGGGGCCTCATGCCCTCGGAGAGCATGGCAGGAATGATGGCGGCGGCCATTGTGTCCGATACGGTCATGTTCAAATCCCCCACCTGCACGGAGCGGGACCGGCGGATGGCGGAGCGCCTGGCCCGGATCGCCAACGTGGACCTGGATGAGCTGGGCAGGACGATCTTCTCCGCGGCCCAGGGGGCCAAGTCGGCGGAGGATCTGTTCTATGGGGACTACAAGGAGTTCCATATTGCGGGCTACAATTTTGCCGTGTCTCAGATCACCTGCGTGGACAGCCCGAAGATGCTGGACCGGAAGGAGGAATTCCTGGAGGTCATGGCCCGGGCCAAGGAGAAGAAGGGCTTCAGCATGGTGCTGCTGATGCTGACAGACGTGCTCCTGGAGGGGACGCAGCTGCTGTACCTGGGAGACGACGACATTATCCGCCAGGCGTTCAATGTAACGCCCAAGGGCAACACGGTGTTCCTGCCCCGGATCATGAGCCGGAAAAAGCAGATTATTCCCATGATTTCCGCCCTGTTTGGCTAAAAAGTCCAAAAATAATCCCAAGGAGCGCTTCGGGCTCCTTGGGATTTTCGTTTCCGGTCAGGAAAGCCGGGACCGGACATAGCGCTCCCGGCCGCCGGGGGAGGGGTGGGCATAGATGCTGGAGACCACGCCCATCGCCATAAACATAGACACCATGGAGCTGCCGCCGTAGCTGATAAAGGGCAGCGTCAGACCGATGACCGGCATGACGCCGATGCACATCCCCACGTTGACGCAGACCTGGAAGATCATGGCGGCGGCGGTGCCGACACAGATCATCTTGTTCATATAGCTGGGAGTGCGCTTGGCCACATAGAAGCACCGGCCGATAATGGCGCACAGCAGCGCCAGGGTGAACAGGCACCCCAGAAGGCCCAGCTCCTCACCGATGGCAGAGAAAATGAAGTCGGTATGCTGGGCGTACAGGGCGCCGGCCTGGGTCCGGGTGCCATTGAAGAGGCCCTGGCCGGTGAGGCTGCCGCCGGTCAGAGACCGCAGACTGCGGACGGTGTGCCACCGGATGCCCGTGCCGTCCGGGTCGATGGAGGAATCGAAGATCATGAGGATCCGATTCCGCTGGTATGCGCCCAGGACCTTATTCCACAGCAGGGGCCAGGCGACGGCGATGGCGATAACGGCGCTCAGGAACCACCACAGGCTCACACCTCCGGCAAAGGCCATAATGGCAAAAATCAGCACGAAGATCAAAGCCACGCCGTCGTCATGGGACAGCACCACAATGAGCGCCACCATGTAGAGCATATGGAAGGCCATATGCAGCACGGAGCGGAAGCCGGAGATTTTATTGCGGTGGAGGCTCATGACCTTCGCCAGAATGACGGTATAGGTGATCTTGCAGATCTCCGCAGGCTGAAGCATAAAGGGTATACCGGGCAGATCCAGCCAGCTGCGGTTACCGGTGCCGCCGTCCGTGCCAAAGGGGATTAGCAGCAGAAGCAGGAAGGTGTTAAACAGCAGCAGCAGTCCCCGCCACTCTGCGACCAGATCAAAATCCAGAGCCGTGAAGAAAAAGTACAGCAGGACCCCCAGGGCAATGGCCACGAGCTGAACAAGGATAAAGCGGGCCGAGCCCATATGGTTGGTGGCGCTGGCGACGCAGACCGTGCCGAAGCCGCTGGCCAGCAGGCACAGAAACAGCAGAACCATGTCGCCCCTTTTGAAAAATTTGCCGACTCTGCCGACAAATCGGAAAAATCGCTGCAAGGCGGTGTCCTCCCTTCGGGAAAGTGGGTCTATTGTACCATTTTCCGCAGGGGAAGTAAATAGGAAAAGATATTTTTGCAAATTTGCCGGAAATGTGTTACAATGGCCAAAGGAAGTGATCCATATGGAATTTGTGACGCAAAGTCCCAAGGAAACGGAAGAATTGGCCCAGCGCCTGGCCCGGCAGCTGAAGCCCGGGGCGATCATTGCCTACCGGGGGGACCTGGGGGCGGGGAAAACGGCCTTTACCCGGGGCCTGGCCCGGGGGCTGGGGATCGAGGAGCCGGTGACCAGCCCGACCTATACCATCGTAAACGAATATCTCTCCGGGCGGCTGCCCCTGTTTCATTTTGATATGTACCGCCTGCACAGCGCAGAGGATCTGTTTGACATCGGCTGGGAGGATTATCTGGACCGGGGCGGCGTGTGCGCCGTGGAGTGGAGCGAGAATGTGGCCGAGGCCATGGACGGGGCGATCTGCGTGTCCATCGCCAAGGACCCGGACCGGGAGAATACCCGGCATATTACCATTGAAGGAGGGGACGGCAATGCGGATCTTAGCCTTTGAGACCTCCGCGAAGGCGGCCTCCGTGGCCCTTCAGTCCGGGCAGACCCTCCTGGCGGAGAGCTATCAGAACAGCGGGCAGACCCACAGCGCCACCCTGCTGAAAATGGCCCAGGACCTGCTGGACGCCTGCGGCGTGGGCGTGGACGAGGTGGAGGCGGTAGCCGTGGCGGCGGGGCCCGGGAGCTTTACCGGGGTGCGCATCGGGGTGGCTGCGGCCAAGGGCTTCGCCTGGGGCCGGGAGCTGCCGCTGTACGGTGTGTCCACCCTGGAGGCCATGGCCCTGGGGGCCGGGGTCATGGGCGGGATCGTCTGCCCGGTGATGGATGCAAGGCGGAGCCAGGTCTATAACGCACTGTTTGATGCGGAAAATTGTACGAGAATGACCCCGGACCGGGCAATCTCTTTGGAGGATTTGGAGAAAGAGTTGAAAAACACGGAAAAGGACATTTTTCTTGTTGGAGACGGGGCCGTTTTGTGCTATAATACTTTGAACGATTTTGGGCCGCGGCTGCATCTGCTTCCGGAGCAGCGCAGGCAGCAGCGGGCCTCCGGGGTGGCGCTGGCGGCGCTTCGGGCCATTGCGGCCGGAGCCTCCGGCGACGGCGCGGCTTTGGTGCCCAGCTATCTGCGCCTGTCTCAGGCGGAGCGGGAGCGGCTGGAGCGGCTCGGTCTATCAAAATAGAAAAAGGAGTATTGCAGCTATGGGTAGTGTACACGTTTTGGAGCATCCCCTGATTCAGCACAAGCTGTCGATCCTGCGGGACAAGAACACCGGCGTAAAGGAATTCCGGGAACTGGTGGGGGAGATTTCCGCCCTGATGTGCTATGAGGCCACCAGAAATCTGCCCACGGAGGAGATCGAGATCGAGACCCCCGTGGCAAAGGCGAAGGTGAAGGTCCTGTCCGGCAAGAAGCTGGCCATTGTGCCCATCCTCCGCGCCGGCCTTGGCATGGTGGACAGCATGATCGACCTGATCCCCTCTGCAAAGGTGGGCCATATCGGCCTGTACCGGGATCCCGAGACCCATCTGCCCGTGGAATATTACTGCAAGATGCCTTCCGATATTGCCGAGCGCCAGGTCTTTGTGGTGGACCCCATGCTGGCTACCGGCGGCAGCGCCGTTGCGGCCATTGACTTCCTGAAGCGCTACGGCTGCCACAACATTACCATGATGAACATCATCGGCTGCCCCGAGGGCGTGGACGCGGTGCACAAGGCCCATCCCGACGTGGACATTTTCGTGGCCGCCGTGGATGAGAAGCTGAACGAGCACGCCTATATCGTCCCCGGCCTGGGCGACGCCGGTGACCGGATCTTCGGCACGAAGTAAAATCACAAACAGATTCTGAGCGGAGCACATTTTGTGCTCCGCTCCTCTGTATTTTTTGCCGGAAAGTCTTGCTATTGAGGATGAAATCCGCTATAATTATACAGATAGACGGCACTCTTGGGCGCTTCGGCCCGGGAGGGGCTTCGTGGAGCGCTCCGGGGCTCAGCACGGAGCGGTGAAAATCATGCTCAGGCGGAGGCAACCGCCTGCTGTGCAGGTGAAATGAATGGAAAAGCTGACGGGATATCTTGAGAACTTTTGGGAACTCATTTCAAATATGGGAATTGCGGATGTGGTGGACATTCTGGTGGTGTCTTACCTCATTTACCGGCTGCTGCTGATGATCCGCTCCACCAGCACCTACCGCATTGCAAAGGCGGTGGTCCTGGTGCTGCTGCTGGCATGGGTGACGGATCTGACCGGGCTGCACGTGCTGAACTATGTGGTCAGCCAGGTGATGCAGATCGGGATTCTGGCGCTGGTCATTTTGTTCCAGCCGGAGCTTCGGCGAATCCTGGAGCGCCTGGGCGGCAAGAGCCTGAAGGAGCTCCTCAGCGTCCAGCCGGAGGCAAAGGAGATCGATCATGTGATCGGCCAGACGGTGGCCGCCTGCGAGGTCATGTCCAAGGAGCGGGTGGGTGCGCTGATCTGCTTTGAGCGCGCCTCCCGGCTGGATGAATACTTCAAGTCCGGCACGGTGATCGATGGGCAGGTGTCCGAGCAGCTTCTGCGGAATATCTTTTTCCCGAAGGCGTCGCTTCACGACGGCGCCCTGATCATCCGGGGCGGCCGGGTGGCGGCTGCGGGCTGTGTGCTGCCCCTGTCGGAGAATCATAATCTCAGCGCCGACCTGGGCACCCGGCACAGAGCGGGCGTGGGCCTCAGCGAGGTTTCCGACGCCGTGGTGGTGATCGTCTCCGAGGAGACGGGCGCAATCTCCGTGGCCATCGGCGGAATGCTGAAGCGGCACCTGGCGCCCCAGACCCTGGAGCGGCTGCTGCGCAACGAGCTTGCGCCGGAACCTCAGGAGGGGAAAAAGCAGACCATTGCCCAGCGCCTGCGCCAGGGCTTGCGGAAAAAGGAGGGCGGCCATGCAAAAAAATAAGCTCTTTACGGCTATTTTGTCCGTTTTGATCGCCCTGGGCCTGTGGATCTTTGTTGTGACTGTGGTGAGTCCGGAATCGGACACCCGAATCACGGTTCCCATTACCTACCAGGGCGAGGAGGTCCTGCGGGAGCGGGAGCTGATGCTGATGCCCGGAGCGACCCAGAATGTGACCATCCGCATCCAGGGAAACCGCTCCGACCTAAACCGCCTGGGGCCGGGAAACGTGACGGCTTCGGTGGACCTCAGCGCCATCCAGGAGGCGGACCATTACAATTTGAACATTAAGGTCTCTGTGGGAGACAACACCATGACCTCCGGCTTTGTGGTGCAGGATAAGCAGCCGGGGACCGCCTCCGTGACCATCGGCAGCTACCGGGCCAAGGATGTGCCGGTAAAGCTGTCTTACGAGGGCGAAATGGGTGAGGGGCTCATTTTCGACCTGGATGACGCGGTGCTCAGCACCAATACGGTGTCGATTTCCGGCCCGGCCGAGGTGGTGGACGCCATTGAGGCGGCAAAGATCACCATTGACGCCACCGGCCTGACGCAGTCCGTGGACGCCGACTTCCGGCCCACGCTGGTGGACGGGAACGATCAGCCGGTGGACGCTGCAGACGTGGTGGCCAATGTGGCGGAGATCCATGTGAATATGACCGTGGAGCACATTAAAACCGTTCCTCTGACCGTTCAGCTGGTGTATGGCGGCGGAGTGCGCGCGGAGAATGTGGAGTGCACCATCGACCCGTCCAGCATTACCATCTCCGGCAGTGAAGAGGCGCTGAACCGCATTGACGAGGTGAGCCTGGGCAGCATCAGTATGGCGGATATTTCCGGAGACACCAAGCAGAAGCTGGAGATTCGTCTGCCGGAGACGGTGACCAACCGCTCCGCCAAGACGGAGGCGACGGTCAGCCTCAAGCTGAAGAATTTGCAGACCCGGCGCTTTTATGTGACGAGCTTCACCCCCATCAATGTCCCGGCCGGGTATCAGGCTACCATTGTGACCTCCCAGCTGGAGGTGATCGTCCGGGGCGACAGCGCCAGCGTGCTGGCCCTGCGGGCGGACAACCTGAAGGTCGAGGTGGATTGCAGCAGCATCGGCGTGGGCACCGTGACGATCCCTGCCACGGTGAGCGTCACATCCGGCACGGACAAGGTCGGGATCGTCGGAAAGTACACCGTATCGGTGACGCTGACGAAGCTCCCCGTTGAGATCAACGGACCGGAGGACGGGGGCTGATATGGAGCAGGTCGTAACGGTTACGGCGCTGCTGCCGGACGGGCGGGCCAGAGTGGCGGCCCAGCGGGTGAGCGCCTGCTCCGGAGATTGCCACCGGTGCGGCGGCTGCGGCGCGGCGGGGCAGACGGTTTTGGCCGAGGCGGATAATCCCATCGGCGCCCGGCCCGGGGACCGGGTCGTGGTCCGAAGCGGGAGCGGAGCCGTGCTGTCTGCCGCGGCGGCAGTGTATCTGATCCCACTGGCGCTGTTCTTTGTGGGCTACGCCCTGGGAGCGGCGCTGGGCTGGAATCCGGCGCTGCCGGGGGGCATGGGCTTTGCTATGGGGCTTGCCGGGTGCATCCTGCTGGACCGGCGCACGGCAAAGAGAAAAAAGGGATATTTTCGGATTGTTGCCTTTGCCGGGCCTTCGGAGACGGGGCCCGAGAGGGAAAGGGAGAATGAGAATTGATTAAAAGCATGACCGGCTATGGCCGGGCGGTGAAGACCTTGAACGGGCGGGAGTTTACCGTGGAGGTCCGCTCCGTCAATAACCGCTATCTGGACTGCACGGTAAAGCTGCCCCGGCTGCTCTCCTTTGCGGAGGATGCGGTGAAGCAGGCGGTAAAGGCTTGCGTCACCCGGGGCAAGGTGGATGTGCTGATCTCCGTGGCCGCCCAGGAGGGAGAGAACACTCGGATCACCCTGAATCGCCCGGTGGTGGAGGGCTATCTGAACGCCATGCGGGCCATGGCCGCAGACTATGGCGTGACGGACGACTGCTCGGTCTCCGTGCTGTCCCGTCTGCCGGAGGCCTTTGTGGTGGAGAAGCCGGAGCTGGATACGGACCGGCTCCAGGCGGACCTGCTGGAGGTCGTCCGGGAGGCCCTTGGGCAGTACGACGCCATGCGCACCACGGAGGGCGCGGCACTGGAGGCAGACCTCCGGAGCCGGGGCAAGACCATTTTGGAGCTTGTGGCTCAGGTGGAGGCGGCCAGTCCTCAGACCGTGGCGGATTACCGGGCCCGGCTGGAGGCCAAGCTCCGGGAGGTGCTGGAGAGCAAGTCCATTGACGAGAGCCGTATTTTGACTGAGGCCGCGATTTTTGCGGATAAGATTGCCGTGGATGAGGAGACGGTGCGTTTGCGCAGCCATTTGCAGCAGATGGACGCCATGCTGACCCAGGGCGGCGCCATTGGCCGGAAGCTGGACTTCCTGCTCCAGGAGATGAACCGGGAGGCCAACACCACGGGCTCCAAGTGCACGGATGTAAAAATTGCCCGGATTGTGGTGGATATGAAGGCGGAGCTGGAAAAGATTCGGGAGCAGACTCAGAACATCGAGTAAGCGGAGGACAGAATATGCAGCTTATCAATATCGGTTTCGGCAATATGATCTCCTCCAGCCGCCTGCTGAGCATCGTCAGCCCGGACTCCGCCCCGATCAAGCGCCTGGTCCAGGAAGCCAAGGAGCGGGGGATGCTCATTGACGCCTCCTATGGCCGGCGTACCCGCTCCGTGATCGTAATGGATACGGACCATGTGATCCTTTCGGCCATTCAGCCGGAGACCATTGCCAATCGTCTGACCGATAAGCCGGAGACTGGAGACGAGGAGGACGGGGAATAATGGAAAAGAAAATTCTGGTGTGCTCCGGCCCCTCCGGGGTGGGGAAGAGCTCCGTGATCCGGAAGATTCTGGAGCAGCGGCCGGACGTCTATTTTTCCGTCTCTGCGACCACCCGGGAGCCCCGGCCCACGGATGTGGACGGTGTGACCTATCGCTTCCTCTCCCGGGAGGAATTTCGCAAACTGATAGACATGGACGCCCTTTGGGAGTATAATGAATATGCGGGGAACTATTACGGCACCCCCGCCGCGCCGCTGGAGCAGGCTCTGGCGGAGGGGAAGACGGTCCTGCTGGACGTGGACCCCAACGGGGCCTTCCATGTGCGGCAGCATCGCCCGGACGCGACCCTGGTGTACATCGGCGCGCCCAGCATGGCGGTGGTCAAGAACCGGCTGGAGAGCCGGGGCGACACCTCGCCGGAGAAGATTGCCGCCCGCCTGGCCCAGGCCCAGTGGGAGAACCGGCAGGCTGTCCGGTATGACTATATCGTGATCAATGACGACCTGGACACCTGCGTCGATGAGATCATGGCCATCCTCCGGGGGGAGGAGAGGGCCGGTCGCTTTACCGCTCAAAATCGTAAATCTGTTTTCGAGGAGGAACTTTAATATGCTTTATCCACCGATGGCCGAACTGCTTAAGCACATCAACAGCCGCTACCTTCTGGTCAATGTGGTGGCCCGCCGGGCCCGCCAGATTGCCATTGAGGCGGAGGAGCTCCATGAGACCCTGGAGGACAAGCCCGTCACTCTGGCGATCCGGGAGGTCGCGGACGGGAAGCTCACCGCTTCTTTGAAGGAAGAGTATCAGAATTAAGGAACCGGCCCCGGGAGGAGGTGGAGTATGGTTGCGAAGATCGCCGTGGCTGCCGCTGTGTATGCCATTGATAAGCCCTATTCCTACCGGATCCCCGAGGATCTGCCGGTGCGCCCGGGCTGCCGGGTCATGGCGCCCTTTGGCCGGGGAAACCGGCGGACGGAGGGCGTCGTGCTGTCTGTGGAGGCGGGCGCGCCGGAGGGACTGAAATGGATTGACCAGCTCCTGGACGAGGAGCCCGTTCTGGACGAGGAGATGCTTCGCCTGGCGGCTTTCGTCCGGGAACGGTATTTTTGTACCTTTTATGACGCCATCCGCGCCATGCTCCCCGTTGGGCTGTGGTTCCGGGCCAAAGACGCCTATACCCTGGCCCAGGGGGAGCCTTGGGGCGGAAAGCGAATCGCAAAGCCTCTGGCTTCGGAGATTCTGGGCTTTTTGCAGGATCTGGGGGGCAAGGGGGACTACGACGCGCTGCGGAAGGCCTTTCCGGATGAGGACGCCCTTCAGGACGTCCTGCGCTATTTGGTGGGGAAGAAATGGCTGACCGCCGAGACGGACTTTTTAAGAAGAGCCGGTGATAAGACGGAGCAGATCGCCGTCCTTGCCGCCTCTTCTGAGGAAGTCATGGCCTACGCCGAAGGCATTCGCCGCCGGGCCCCGGTGCAGTATGAGGTGCTGAAGCTTTTGAGCGCCGTGGGTAGCTGCTCAGCCAAGGAGCTGTGCTATTTTACCGGCGGCACCAACGCCACACTGAAGCGCCTGGAAAAGCTGGGCTATCTGACCCTGGAGGCCCGGCCAACCCTGCGGTGCCGGGAGATTCGGCCCGCAGCCTTAAGCGGTCCGCTGGCGCTGACTCCCAGGCAGGAGGAGGCCTTTGCGGGCTTGCAGGCCCAGGCGGCGGAGGAGAAGCCTGGAGTGGCGCTGCTGTATGGCGTCACCGGCAGCGGAAAGACCAGCGTGTATCTGAAACTCATCCGCCGGACTCTGGACCGGGGGCACTCCGCCATGCTTCTGGTGCCGGAGATCGCCCTGACGCCCCAGCTGCTCAGCCTGCTGGCGGCGCACTTCGGCAAGCAGGTGGCGGTGCTGCACAGCAGTCTACCCGTGGGGGAGCGCTACGACCAGTGGAAGCGGGTGAAAAGCGGGGAGGCCACCGTGGTGGTAGGGACTCGCTCTGCGGTGTTTGCGCCGTGCCGGAATCTGGGGCTGATCGTCCTGGATGAGGAGCAGGAGAACACCTATAAATCGGAAAATACCCCCCGGTATCATGCCCGGGAGGTCGCGATCTACCGGGGCGCCCGGCTGGGAGCCCTGGTGGTCCTGGGGTCTGCGACCCCCTCCATCGAGTCCATGTACCGAGCCAGGACCGGCGTGTACCGGCTGTATACCCTCCCGGAGCGGTTTAACGGCCGGGGGCTGCCCCCGGTGGAGCTGATAGACATGAAGCAGGAGGTGGCCCACGGCAACGCTTCGGATCTGAGCGATGCTCTGGCCCTCGCCCTGGAGGAGAACTGGCGGGCCGGGCGGCAGAGCATCCTGTTTCTGAACCGCCGGGGCGCCAGCCGGTTTCTGGTCTGCGTGGACTGCGGCGAGGTGCCCGAGTGCCCCCGGTGCAGCGTCCATTTGACTTATCACAGTGCCAACGGGCGGCTCATGTGCCACTATTGCGGCCATTCGGAGCCCGCACCCCGGCGGTGCCCCAAGTGTGGCGGCCCGCTGAAGCCGGTGGGCACGGGGACCCAGCGGGTGGAGGCCGAGCTCCGGGAGCGCTTTCCCGGCATGGAGGTCTGCCGCATGGACTCCGATACGGTCAGCGCAGTGAATACACACGAGAAAATTTTTGAGCGCTTTCAGAAGCAGAGGATTCCCGTACTCCTGGGGACCCAGATGGTGACCAAGGGGCTGAATTTTGAGAATGTGACCCTGGTGGGGGTGCTGGACGGGGATACTTCCCTCTATGCGCCCAGCTTCCGGGCGGCGGAGAACACCTTTCACCTGATTGCCCAGGTGGTGGGCCGGGCAGGCCGGGGGGAGCTTCCGGGCCGGGCCATGATCCAGACCATGTCCCCGGAGCACCAGGTTCTGACGCTGGCCGCCCGGCAGGACTATGGGGGATTTTATGACCTGGAACTGCCGCTGCGCCGGGCAAAGGGATGCCCGCCCTTCCGGGACCTGCTGCTGGTGACCTTCTCCGGCCGGGAGGAGGACCTGGTGCGGCAGGCTGCGGCGGCGTTTCGGGACGCGCTGCGGGCGCGCTTGCCGGGGCTGGGTGAGCTGCCCTGGGAGCTTTTGGGCCCCGCCCCGGCCCCCGTGGCAAAGATCAACGACTGCTATCGCTATCAGCTGACCCTCCGGCGCACCTGTGACCGGGCGCTGCGGCAGCTGGTGGCCTATTTGCTCCGGGGGCTGGCCTCCGGCCGGCGATTCCGGGGAATCTCCGCCTATGCGGATGTGAACGGATATGAATGATTTGGAGGATCGAGTATGGCTTTGCGTAAGATTTTGACCCAGGCGGACCCCGCCCTGCATAAAAAGTGCCGCCCGGTGGAGCGGTTTGACCCCCGGCTCTGGCGGCTGCTGGACGATATGAAGGAGACCCTGCTGGATTCCGGCGGGGTGGGCCTGGCTGCGCCCCAGGTGGGGATTCTCCGCCGGGTGGTGGTGATCGATCTGGGGGACGAGGTCCTGGAGCTGGTGAATCCGGAGATCCTCTCCCAGTCCGGAGAGCAGGAGGGGCCGGAGGGCTGCCTCAGCGTGCCGGGAAAGTTCGGCCTGGTAAAGCGGCCGAATTTCGTCTCCGTTCGGGCGCAGGACCGGAAGGGTAACTGGCTTGAGGCGGAGGGCGAGGAGCTGATTGCCCGGTGCTTCTGCCACGAGCTGGAGCATCTGGACGGCCACCTGTTTACGGAGCACGTGATCCGCTACCTGACCCCGGAGGAAATGGAGGGCGAGGACTGATGCGGATTGTTTTTATGGGCACGCCGGAGATCGCAGCCACCTGCCTGAAGGGGCTGGTGGAGGGCGGCTTTGACGTGGTGGGGGTCTTTACCAAGCCCGATACCCCCAAGAACCGGGGGATGAAGCTGCTGGCCTCCCCGGTGAAGGAATACGCTCTGTCCCAGGGCATTGCGGTCTATCAGCCTGTGACCCTGAAGGATGGCGCCGCCCTGGAGCAGCTGCGGAAGTGGGCCCCGGACGTGATCGCCGTGGTGGCCTATGGCAAGCTCCTGCCCAGAGAGATCCTGGAGCTGCCGGAAAAGGGCTGCGTGAACATTCACGCCAGCGTCCTGCCGCTGCTGCGGGGTTCCGGCCCGGTGCAGTGGGCCATTCTGAACGGCTTTTCCGAGACCGGCGTGACCGCCATGTATATGGCCGAGGAAATGGACGCCGGGGATGTGATCGAGATTCGCAAGACCCTCATTACCCTCAAGGATAACGGGCAGACCCTGATGGACCGGCTGGCGGTCCTGGGAGCCGGGCTGCTGGCGGACACCATGGCTGCCATGGAGCGCGGCGGCGTGCCCCGGAGGGCTCAGGACGGAAGCAAGGCGACCTTCGCCCCCATGCTCTCCAAGGAGATGAGCCCCATTGACTGGACGAAGAGCGCCTGGGAGATCTCCTGCCAGGTCCGGGGGCTGTATCCCTGGCCTGTGGCTACGGCGGAGGTCCAGGGGACGGTTTTAAAGGTGTATGAGGTCGATCTGCCCGATACGGCGACGGAGCAGGCCCCCGGGACCCTCCTGGGCGTGACCCGGGCGGGGCTGGAGGTGGCGGCCGGAGACGGCCGGGTCGTGGTCCTGCGCCAGGTCCAGGCCCCCGGCGGCAAGCGTATGGCGGCGGCGGACTATTTCCGCGGCCATCCTCTGAAGGGCTGAGCCGTGGGGGCGAGAGATACGGCGCTGTGCGCCCTGATTGCCTGCCGGAAGGAGGGCGCGTGGGTCAACGCCGCCCTGAAGGCCAATCTGGCCCGGGACCGGCTGGACCGGCGGGACGCCGCCCTGGCCACCCGCCTGTGCTACGGAGTTCTGCAAAACCGGCTGCTGCTGGACTTTTACCTCCGGCAGCTGGTCACGGGGTCCCTCCGGCGGCTCCGGCCTATCACCCTGGACGTGCTGCGCCTGGGGCTGTATCAGCTGTATTTTATGGATAAGATTCCCCCCTCCGCCGTGGTCAACGAGGCCGTGAGCCAGACCCGGCGGTTTGGAGATCAGGGCGCCGCAGGCCTGGTGAACGCGGTGCTCCGGGGGGCGGTCCGCCGCCGGGGGCAGCTTCGGGAGCCGGAGGATCTGGCTACCCGCTATAGTCACCCCCAGCCTTTGGTGGACCTTCTGGCCCGGGACCTGGGGCAGGAGAAGCTGGAGGCGGTGCTGGCGGCGGATAATGAGGCGCCGGAGACCGTGCTCCAGCACAATCCCCTGCGGGGGGACGCATCGGCCTTGCGGGCCGGCGTGGACGCCGACGGCGGCGAGCTGACGCCCCACCCCTGGCTTCCCGGCTGCTATGTGCTCCGGGGCGGCGGGAGCCCCGAGAGCCTGGGGGCTTACCGGGAGGGCCTGGTGTATGTCCAGGACGCGGCCTCCCGCCTGGCGGTGGCCTGCGCGGAGCTGCGTCCCGGCATGGAGGTTCTGGACTGCTGCGCGGCGCCGGGGGGCAAGAGCCTGGCTGCGGCCATCGCCCTGCAGGACCAGGGGTCGGTTTACGCGGCGGACCTGTATCCCCATAAGGCGGCGCTCATCGAGAAAAATGCCGGGCGGCTGGGTCTGACCTGTATAAAGCCGATGGTCCGGGACGCTTCGGCTCCGGATCCCGCCTTTGCGGGGCGGATGGACGCGGTGCTGGCGGACGTGCCCTGCAGCGGTCTGGGGATCATCCGAAAAAAGCCGGACATTCGCTATAAGGACCTGCCGGCCCTGGAGGAGCTGCCCTCCTTGCAGCTGAGGATCCTCCTGGCCCAGGCAGACTGCGTAAAGCCCGGCGGGGTGCTGCTGTACAGCACCTGCACCCTGCTGCGCCGGGAAAACGAGCAGGTGGTGCGGGCCTTCCTGGCCCGGCGGCCGGAGTTCCGGCTCCAGAGCCTGCCCCTGCCCGATGAATTGGACCAAGACGGCTCCGGGATGCTGACGCTGCTCCCCGGTGCCCATGGAACAGACGGCTTCTTCATTTGCAAGCTGCGGAGATCAGAATGAAACAGGACATCAAATCCATGACCAAGGCGGAGATCGCCGCCGCCTTTCGGGACCTGGGTCTTCCGGCCTTCCGGGCGGGGCAGGTGTATACCTGGCTGCACCGGGGCGCCCGGTCCTTTGCGGAGATGACCAACCTCTCCAAGGAGCTCCGGGAAAAGCTGGACGGGCTGTATTTTATCACCGCCCCGGAGGCGGTGCGCAAGCAGGTCTCCCAGCGGGACGGTACCATTAAATATCTCTGGCGGCTGCAGGATGGCAACTGCGTGGAGACGGTGCTGATGCGCTATCACTATGGCAACACCGTGTGCATCTCCTCGGAGGTGGGCTGCGCCATGGGCTGCGCCTTCTGCGCTTCCACCAAGGGCGGCCTGGTCCGCCGCCTGACCCCGGCGGAGATGCTGGATCAGGTGCTCTTTACCCAGCTGGATGCGGGGGAGCCCATTTCCCATATCGTGCTCATGGGCATCGGCGAGCCCCTGGACAATTACGATACGGTGATGCGCTTTTTGCAGCTGGTGAACAGCCAGGAGGGGCTGAACATCAGTATGCGGCACATCAGTCTGTCTACCTGCGGCCTGGTGCCGAAGATTCTCCGCCTGGCGGAGGAGAATTTACAGCTGACCCTTTCGGTATCCCTCCATGCGCCCAGCAATGAGATCCGGGATACGATCATGCCGGTGAACCGGGCCTACCCGGTGGAGACACTGCTGGAGGCCTGCCGGACCTATTACGCAAAGACCAACCGGCGTATTTCCTTTGAATATGCCATGATCGACGGGGTGAACGATACCCCTGCCTGCGCCCGGCTCCTGCTGAAGCAGCTTAAGGGCCTGCCCGCCCATGTGAATCTCATCCCCTTGAACCATGTAGAGGAGAGCCCCTTGAAGCCCAGCACCCGGCAGCACGTGGCCCAGTTCCAGCAGCTGCTGGAGGCGGGGGGCGTCAGCGCCACGGTGCGGCGGACTCTGGGCGGGGACATTGACGCTTCCTGCGGCCAGCTCCGCCGGAAGTACGAAAAGAGCAAAAAAGAGTGATTTTTCGCCGCTGGCCGGAAAGATTTTTCCGGCCAGCGCCATTTTAACGTTGAAAAACCGGGACAAATTTGCTACTATATAAAATAGGGTTTTTATTTTTACGGAAGGAGGCGCTGCCATGCAGGTTTGGGGCTTAACAGACCCGGGATGCGTCCGGCCGCAGAACCAGGATGCCCTGCGTATCGAGCAGCTGGACAGAAGGTGCTATTTGTGCGTCGTCTGCGACGGGATGGGCGGCGCGAAATCCGGCAATGTGGCCAGCTCTCTGGCCATTGACGTGTTTGTGCAGGAGGTCAAGCGCTCCCGCAAGACCGGCATGACCACCCAGCAGGTGGGGCAGATGCTCCGGGGAGCGGTGAAGCTTGCCAATTTTACCGTATACGACCAGGCTCAGCAGTTCGAAGAGTTCAGCGGTATGGGGACCACCCTGGTCGCGGCGTATATCGAGGACCGGCGGGCCGTGATCGTCAATGTGGGGGACAGCCGGGCCTACCTCATGAACGGAGAGGGCGTCCAGTGCGTCACCACGGATCACTCCCTGGTGCAGCTGATGGTGCAGCGGGGGGAGCTGACCCAGGAGCAGGCCAAGCGCTTCCCCGGCAAGAATTTTATCACCCGGGCCATTGGCACGGAGGCCCTGGTGGAATGCGACCTGTTTGACGCAGAGCTGGAGCGGGGGGATTTCCTGCTGCTATGCTCCGACGGGCTGAGCAACCTTCTGGACGACCAGGAGCTGCTGTTTGAAGTGGTGCACGGGGTCAACAAGGAGCTGTGCTGCCGCAGATTGATCGATATTGCAAAATCCCGGGGCGCGCCGGATAACGTCACCTGCGTGCTGGCCGCGATTTGATGACGAATGGAGAAAGGGGTTCTCTTTTATGGATAAATACATTGGCCGCCTGCTGGATAACCGGTATGAGATTTTGGAGGTCATTGGCACCGGCGGCATGGCCGTGGTCTATAAGGCAAAGTGCCACCGGCTAAACCGCCTGGTTGCAATTAAAATTCTGAAGGACGAGTATTCCCGGGATGAGGAGTTTCGCCGCCGGTTCCATGCGGAGGCACAGGCGGTCGCCATGCTGAACCATCCCAATATCGTCAGCATTTACGATGTCTCCACCAGCGGGGACGCGGATTATATCGTCATGGAGCTGGTAGAGGGCATGACCCTCAAGCAGTATATGGAGATCAAAGGGGTCCTGTCTTGGCGGGAGGCCCTGCACTGGTCCATGCAGATTGCAAAGGCCCTGGAGCACGCCCATAATTCCGGGATTGTCCACCGGGACATCAAGCCCCATAACGTCATGATCCTGAAGAACGGCTCCGCGAAGGTGACGGATTTCGGCATTGCGCGGATCATGTCCTCCCAGAACACCCTGACCAAGGAGGCTCTGGGCTCGGTGCACTATATCTCCCCGGAGCAGGCCAAGGGGGGCCGGGTGGATAACCGGTCGGACCTGTATTCCCTGGGCGTGGTGATGTATGAGATGCTCACCGGCCGTCCGCCCTATGACGGGGAGTCCCCGGTAGCGGTGGCGTTGCAGCATATTAACGGCGGGGCGGTGCCCCCCTCGGTGCTCAATCCCAACATTCCGGACGGGCTGGAGCAGATCATCCTCCACGCCATGGAGGTCTCCCCGGACCGCCGGTATGCCTCTGCAACGGAGATGCTGTACGATCTGGAGGAGTTCCGGAAGAATCCCTCCATTCGATTCTACTTTGACGTGCCCCCCATGACCCGGACGGAGAGCGCTTCCGTGCGCCGTCCCGCGCCGAAAACGGCGGCGGAGCGGGCCGCAGGGGTGCGGCAGGATGTCCCCCGGCGGCAGGAGCGGAGCGCGTCAGAGCTGGAAGCCATGCGCGCCGCCAGTGAGCGGATGCGCAGTGCCTCCCGCCCGGAGCGGTCGGACCGCGCGGAGCGCCAGGAGCGCTCGGAGGGCGGCCGGGCCGGTACCATCGCCATTATCAGCTGTACCGCCGTGGCGGTGATCGCCATTTTGATCTTTGTGATTTTTGCCCTGAAGGGCGGCTTTGCCGGTTCGCCGGAGCTGGTTAACGTCCCTAACTTCCTGGGGAAGGTGTACGACGATCTGAATCCGGACGATTACCCCGATTTCACGCTGTTCGTGGACAGCTATGAGACCAGTGACACCTATGCCGACGGGGAGATCATGCGGCAGACACCGGACGCCGGAAGCAGCGTGAAATCCGGCACGAGGATCAACTTTGTCGTGAGCCAGGGCCCCAAGACGGACAAAATGGCGGACCTGACCAACCGCTCCAAGGAGAACGCGGAAAAGTATCTGAAGGGCCTGGATATGCAGCTGAGCACCTTCTTTGAGGAGGAGTACAGCGATACCATCGAGGCCGGAAAGGTGACCCGGACGGAGCCCGGCTTCGGCGAGACCCTGACCGTGGGCCAGCAGATCACGGTCTGGATCAGCAAGGGTCCCCAGACCAAGACCGTGAAATGCCCGGACGTCCGGGGCATGGACATTGCCAAAGCCATCGATGTGCTGCGCAGCCGGAATCTGGAGTATGACTATGAGCGGGTGGAGAGCGACCAGCCGAAGAACGAGGTCGTGGAGCAGTCCGTGAAGCCCAATACGGAGGTCCCGGAAAAGACCGTAGTGTTCCTGCAAATCTCCAAGGGCCCGGCGGAGACCGAGAAGCCTACGGAGAAGCCGACGGAGCCCCCCACCCAGCCGCCTACGACGGCCCCCACGGAGCCGACGATCGTTACCCGGAAGGAGACCATCTCCCTGCCGACGGATAAGACCGAAAGCTACACCCTGAGCATTCGCCTGGGCGGTGTCAAGGTCCTGGACGACATTGAGATCGATCCCACCTCCTGGGGCTCCACCCTGGATGTGCGCCTGGAGGGCGAGCAGGGCCGGACCTATCGCTATGAGATCTATATTGACAACGTGTTGTATACTACCATCGAGGTCACATTCTAATGGAGCTTCGCACAGGACGGATCCTTCGATCCCTCAGCGGTTTTTATGAAGTTGACACCCCCTCTGGCACGGTCACCTGCCGTGCCAGAGGGCATTTCCGCAAGGAGGGCCTGACTCCCCTGACGGGCGACCTGGCGGAGATCTCCGTGACCGGGGGCAAGGGGATGGTGGAGCGCATCCTTCCCCGGAGGAATGCCTTTGTCCGCCCGGCGGTGGCCAATCTGGACGCCCTGGTGATCTTTGCCTCCAATGTGAATCCGGTGACGGAGCCGTTTCTCATTGACCGGGTGGCCGCCATCGCCGGGGACCAGGGGGTAGAGGTCCTGCTGTGCGTCAATAAGACGGATCTGGAGCAGGCGGACAACCTGACCGGCATTTACCGAGCCGCAGGCTTCCGGGTGCTGCGCACCAGTGCGGAGACCGGCGAGGGCGTGGAGGCCCTGGCCCAGGCCATCCGGGGAAAGCTCACGGCCTTTACCGGAAACTCCGGCGTGGGCAAGAGCAGTATCCTCAATTGCCTGGCTCCCGGACTGGCGCTGCCCACCGGGGAGGTCTCGGAAAAGCTGGGCCGCGGCCGGCATACCACCCGCCATGTGGAGCTGTACGACCTGGGAGAGGGCACTCTGGTGGCGGATACCCCGGGCTTTTCCTCCTTTGATACGGACCAGATGGAACTGATCCTGAAGGAAAATCTCCAGTACGCCTTCCCAGATTTTGCTCCCTATGTGGGCAAGTGTCAGTTTACGGACTGCGCCCACCTCAAAGAGCCGGGGTGCGCCGTGCGGGCGGCTCTGGAGGCCGGGCTGGTGCAGCCCAGCCGGTACGATAGCTATGTGCGCCTGTATGAAAAGGCCAGCCAGATCAAAGCCTGGGAACGAAAATAGCAGCCTTGCCCGGGGTCGGGGCTTCGTGCCACCGCCCGGGCTTTTTGCGGTCCTGAGGGGAAATTAAACACTTCTTAAGGGTTGCGCCCCTAGTTTCTTAAAGATCCTTTTCGTATAATAGAACCATGAGAAAGACGGAGGAGACCACCATGTTCAATGTGCTTATCTGCGACGATCAGCCGGATATTGTCAACGCGCTGAAAATCTATCTGTCCTCGGAGGGCTACCGGCTCTTTACGGCCTACACGGGCCGGGAGGCGCTGGAGCTGGTGCGCAGGGAGCAGATCCACCTGATCCTCATGGACATCATGATGCCGGAGATGGACGGCATCGCCGCGACGGCGGCGATCCGGCAGTTTTCCAATGCGCCCATCATCCTGCTGACGGCGAAGAGTGAGAATGAGGACAAGGTGCTGGGGCTGAATATCGGGGCAGACGACTATGTGACCAAGCCCTTTGTTCCCGTGGAGGTGCTGGCCCGGGTGCGGTCCCAGCTCCGGCGGTATACCATGCTGGGCGGGCAGGCTCCGGAGGAGGCGGACGCGGTGACCATCGGCGGCGTCTGCCTGCGGGACAGCGAGAAATCCGTCACAGTGGACGGCGAGCCGGTGAGCCTGACGCCCATTGAATTTGACATCCTGCGGCTGCTGATGACCCACCCGGGGAAGGTTTTCTCCTCCCGGGCCATCTATGAGGCAGTATGGAAGGAAGCCCCCATCAGCGGAGACAGCGCCGTGGCGGTCCATATCCGGCATCTCCGGGAGAAAATTGAGATCAATCCCTCTGAGCCCAGGTACATTAAGGTCGTCTGGGGGCAGGGGTATAAAATGGAGGGGACAAAGCGATGACGGCAAACCGGCAATACTCTGTGGGAATGAAGGTCCTGTGTTTCCTTCTGGCGTGCCTGCTGCTTGTGGGCGCGGTGGGGCTGAGCCTGGTGGCCCTGGGAATGGGGGAGCTGGGCTTCTATTCCAAAAATTGGGATGTGATTCTGAAGGACCTGTATGAGCGCCGGGCGGAGCGGTTGGCTCCCGGGATTGTGCAGCAATATCTCCTGCACAACTGGCAGGGAGATTCTATGCCCAATGTGTACAGCTCCTGGGATTATCAGGAGACCCTGCTGGTGTACAACGGAGACAGCGACCTGCGCTACACGATCTTCCGGGACGGCAGGGCGCTGGAGACCAATTACACCGGCGGAGCCGTCAGCTATCTGGAGGATTTCCCGGTGTATACCTATCGGGAGTTCATTCCCCGGTACGGCGAGGACTATACCTACGAGCAAACGGAGGGGCCTCAGTTCTCCGTCCGGTTCTACCTCCTGGCGGAGGAGACCTACGGCGGGAGCTTTTCACAGATCCGGAAGTGGGGCGGCAGACTGTATGAGAGCCGGGGCCTGATCGCGCTTGCCATCGGGCTGTGCGCCCTGGGGAGCCTTGCGGCGGTGGTCTATCTGTTCTGTGCGGCCGGACATACCCGGGGGAAGGACGGCGTCAGCCTGTCGGCGGTGGACCGCCTGCCGGGGGACCTGGTCCTGGCGGCGGCTGCCGGGGGAATCCTCCTGCTGCTGTACCTGGGCGGAAATCTGCTGCGCATCGTTTATTATGATGAGGCCCGGTATTGGCTTCTGGGGCTGCTGGTGCCTATGGCCCTTGCAGCGGTGGCGCTGGCTCTGGGAGTGGCCCTGACTTGGGCGGCCCGGGGCAAGCAGGGCGGCGGCTATTGGTGGCGGCAGTCCGTGCTGGGAAAGGCGGCCGTATTCCTTTGGAGGGGGATAAAGGTCCTGCTCCGGGGTCTCCGGGCCCTGGCGGCCCTGGCACCTACCATGGCGCTGTGGCTGGCCGCAGGGTTTGGCTACTGGCTCATCTTTGTGCTTCTGAACCTGAGCGATTTGGTGCGGCATTACCCGGCGCTGTACGTCCTCTGGTCCTGCCTGGGCGCGGGGCTCATTGCCTATACCGCCTATGGTACGGGGAAGATCAAGAAGGAGATCGCCCGGCTGTCCCAGGGGGACCTGGAGGCCAAGGTGGGCACCAGGCACCTGTACGGCACCTTCCGGGACATGGGCGAGGGGCTGAACTCTCTGGGCCAGGCGGCGGGCCGGGCGGTGGACCGGCAGCTGCGGTCCGAGCGGATGAAAACGGAGCTGATCACCAACGTGTCCCACGATATTAAAACGCCGCTGACCTCCATTATCAATTATGTGGACCTGATGCAGAAGCCCCATACGCCGGAGGAGGGGGCCCAGTATCTGGAGGTGCTGGACCGCCAGAGCCGGAAGCTGAAAAAGCTGACGGATGATCTGGTAGAGCTCTCCAAGGCCAGCTCCGGAAACCTGCCCGTGGAGAAGGCCCCGGCCAACGCCGTGGAGCTGGTGGAGCAGGCGCTGGGGGAGTATCAGGAGAAGCTGGAGGCCCGGCGCCTGGAGCCGGTGTTCACGGCCCAGGAGCCCACGGCCCCCATCCTGGCTGACGGACGGCTGCTGTGGCGGGTGCTGGACAATCTTCTGGGCAATGTGGTGAAATACGCCCTGGAGGGCACCCGGGTGTATGTGGATGTGGAGGTCCTCCGGGAGACGAAAAGGGTGCGGATTTCCATGAAAAACATCTCAGCCAACCGCCTGAATATTTCCAGCCAGGAGCTTATGGAGCGCTTCGTCCGGGGGGACGCCTCCCGGAACACGGAGGGCAGCGGCCTGGGGCTGAATATTGCCAAATCCCTGGCGGAGCTCCAGGGAGCTGCCTTTGCCGTCACGGTGGACGGAGACCTGTTTAAGGCAGTTCTGGAATTCCCCCTTCTGGAGGCATAAGAAAGGCCCGCTGCAAGTTGCAGCGGGCCTTCAGACGGTCAAGAAACCCCCGGACCGTTAAAATGCAAGGCAATTCACAAGGGGATTTTTCGTTTTTGCAATACTCCGCAAACTTGGAAATTTGAATAAAAAGTTCGGAATATGCCCAAAAAGCATTTTAACTTACTGCGCAACTCGCATCCTACCGTATCCATATACGCCGACGGATGCGAGTTGTAGAAGCCCACGGCAAGCTTTCAAGAGCTGGGGGTGAGAGATTTTGGCTCAAATGAAGTTTTCCAGGCCGAAGGAATACTTGCTGTCTTTCTAGGACTGGAAAGCGCACAGTTGGGGCAAAAGATCCGGCCCCGGCCGCAGAATGCTTGCCGGGGTTTCCTAAGTCTCCGATGCTTTCTTGCCGTCTGCCAGCGTGTCAAGAAACCCCCGGAACATTAAAACAAGGGATTGTATGAGCCTTACAATTTCAGAATTCTCCGGCGGCGTACTGCACGGCGGACAGGGCGCACAGCGGCGCGGTCTCGCAGCGCAGGATCCGCCGGCCCAGGGTGCAGATCTTCAGCCCGGCCTGCCGGGCCTGCTCCACCTCCGCCTCCTCCAGCCCGCCCTCGGGGCCGGTCAGCAGGGACACGGAGCGCCAGGGCCCGCTCTCCAGGGCCATGCGCAGGGTGGTGGCCCGCTCGTTTTCGTAAAACAGCAGCCCCAGATCCGCCTGGGCCGCCCGGGCCAGAGCCTCGGCATAGGAGCCCAGGACCAGCACCCGGGGGATCCGCCCCCGGCCGGATTGCTCCGCCGCGCTCTGGGCGATTTTCTGCCATCGCTCCAGCTTTTTGGTCAGGGACTTGCTGTCCGGCCGGGAGACGCACCGGGCGCTGGGAAAGGCTACAATCTCAAAGGCGCCCAGCTCCGTTGCCTTTTGAATGACGTGCTCCAGCTTATCGGACTTGGGAAAGGCCATGTAAATGCTGGCCCGAATGGCAGACTCCGAGGCCGCCTCCCGGCTCTCCTGGACCACGAGGCTAATCTGCCCGGGGCTGACGTCGCTCACCGTGCAGCGCCATTCCTGCCCCTGGCCGTTGCAGACCGTCACCGCATCCTGGGCCTTCAGCCGCAGGACCTTCCCGTGGGCGGCGTTCTCCCCGGTGAGGACCAGAAAGCGCCCCACCGGCTCCTCCGGAGAAATAAAAAATCGTACCATGGCCGAACCTCCCGCTTTTTATGGAGTTATTGTATCAAAAGCCGGGATAAATGACAAGAGGAGAAGTGCAGAAAAGGGGCCTGCGAAGCACGACGCTTTGCAGGCCCCTTCCCTTTGCGAAAAACAAGAAGAAAAGAGAGAGGTAGGAAGTAGTCCAATGAAGGACACATGAGAAATACGGACTGCAAGGACTCCGGCTCACGGCTTCCGGAGGAACCTTACGCTTACAGTATAAAAGCCACTTTTGAACAGCTTATGAACAAATGGAAAACAAAAAATAAATCAAAATCCGTCGATTTTCCAAAAAGAGGAAATTCTCTTACCGGAATACGCGCCCCTCTGCATCCAGGACCTCCAGACGGCGGACCATGGAAAAGCTGGGGGCAAGCTCCGGCAGATACCGCGCCACCGCCGCCGCCAGCAGGGCGGGATTCAGGGAGGGGTTCTGGGCGCAGCACACGGCCTCCAGGGTGATCCGCCGGTCCGACGCCCGCACCGAAAGGCTCTTGAGCATGGGCAGCAGGTCCACCTGGGTCTCGCCCTTTTTGCTGTGCTTGTCCACAAGGACGCTCTCGCCGGAGAACAGGGCCCGGATGGCCTCCGCCGCCCCCTGGGGGACGCCCTGGTCGTATTCCAGCAGGACCTCCGCCTGCAAATGGGTCAGCTCCTTGAGCTTGCGCCCCTGGTCGTAGACCTTCAGCGCCCGGACACCGGCGGGCAGCGCTTCGTTCAGCCGCCGGGCGATCTCCTCCGGCGGCAGAGCCGCAGCGTCTCCCTCCAGCTCAATATCCAGCAGCTCGCACCGGCTCTCCACCCCCACGGACAGGGGCAGGGCAATGGAGACGATGGCCCGGGGGGAATAGCCCTGGGTATGCTTCAGCATCATGCCGGCCCGGCGGAAGCTCCGCTGGAACACCCGCATAAGGTCCAGATGGGAGATCCAGATTGCGGAGCCGGTCTTTTCAAACAGCACTCTAGGCATCGCAGAATCCCTCCGTCAAAAGGTGATTTGCCCCGCAACCCCCACACTTGTGGCGGCAGTCCGGAGTGACCAGGTCCGCATAGGCCCGCTCCCGCTCCCGCTTCAAAAATGCTTTGCTGACGCCTACGTCGATGGGGTCCCAGGGCAGCAGCTCGTCCAGACCGAAGCCCCGGGAGGTGTAATACTCCGGGTCCACGCCGCAATCCCGGAAGGCCTGCATCCAGGCCTGGTAAGAGAAGTATTCGTCCCAGCCGTCCAGCCGGGCTCCCAGCTCCACGGCCCGCTCCAGCACGGGTCCCAGCCGCCGGTCTCCCCGGGCCAGGACGGCCTCCAGGTGGCTCAGATCCGGGGCGTGCCAGCTGTATTCCACGGACTTGGACAGGAGGCAGTCCTTCAGCAGCCGCTGGCGGCGGGTATATTCCTCCGGGGAGATCTGCTTTTCCCATTGGAAGGGGGTATGGGGCTTGGGCACAAAGAAGGCGGTTGCCAGGTGGATGCGGATGCCCCGCTTTTTATTGGTGGCCGTCTCCTTCCAGACCTTCAGAATCTGATAGGTCAGCTCCGCAATGCCCCGCACATCCTCGTCGGTTTCCGTAGGCAGCCCCAGCATGAAATACAGCTTCACGTTGTTCCAGCCGCCGGAGAAGGCATTGGCGCAGGTGGTGAGGATCTCATCCTCGGTCAGATTCTTATTAATGACGTCCCGCAGCCGCTGGGTTCCGGCCTCCGGAGCAAAGGTGAGGCCGCTTTTCCGGACGGTTTGCAGCTTCATCATCAGCTCCCGGGAGAAGTTGTCCGCCCGCAGGGAGGGGACGGAGAGGTTGATCTTCTGCTCCTGACAGTAGGGGATCAGGTCGTCGGTCAGCTCCCGGAGCTGGCGATAGTCCGAGGTGGACAGGCTGGCAAGGGTGAGCTCGTGGCAGCCGGAGAAGGCCAGAGCCTCTTTGGCCTGCCGGGCCAGGACCTCCGCGCTCTTTTTCCGCACCGGGCGGCAGGAAAAGCCTGCCTGGCAGAAGCGGCAGCCCCGGATGCACCCCC
Source organism: uncultured Oscillospiraceae bacterium (assembly GCA_934565775.1). GTDB lineage: Bacteria > Bacillota > Clostridia > Oscillospirales > Oscillospiraceae > Faecousia. Next base: position 12,750 of record CAKTIN010000007.1, on the reverse strand, counting down.
GGAACAGCTCCAGATTGCACCGGTCATGGACGATCTCCGTAGAGGGGACCATGGTTTTTGTGGGGAAATAGGCGTGATCCAGGTCTTGGACGATCCGCTTGGTGATCTTTTCCGGGGCGCCGTTCCGGGGGGTGATGGCGGCCAGGGTCCCGTCCGGGTGATAGGTATGGGAATAGAAGGCGGGCACATACACCCCGGGAATCTTGGAGACTGCCAGAAGGAAGGCCTCCTTGCTCCAGCCCTCCGCCTTGGCCCGGTCATACAGAGAGACGATCTCCGGCGTGCTCTCCTCGCCCTCGCCCAGGGAGAAGAAGTCGATAAAATCCGCCAGCGGCTCCGGGTTAAAGGCGCATACGCCTCCGGCAAACACCACCCCGTGGAGCCCCGGCCGGTCCTTGGACCGGAGGGGAAGCCCCGCCAGGCGGAGCATATTGAGCACGTTGGAGTAGCTCATTTCGTAGCCGATGGTAAAGGCGACCATATCAAAATCCGCCACGGGGTCCCCGCTCTCCAGGGCCCAGAGGGGCAGACCGTGGCGGCGCATTTCGTCCTCCATGTCCCCCCAGGGGGCAAAGACCCGCTCGCACCACACGCCCTCCATCTCGTTCATGACCCCGTAGAGAATGCGCATTCCCACGTTGGACATTCCAATCTCATAGGTGTCCGGGAAGCAGAAGGCCACACGGACCCGGATGCAGGCCTTGTCCTTGACCGTCTGGCCGTATTCTCCGCCTACATAGCGGGCCGGCTTTTGCACCCTGGGTAAAATTCGCTCTAAAAGCTCTGTCATGATCTTTACCTCGCTGTTTGCAGTAGGATTATTGTACCGAAAAAGCGCGGTATTTGCAACTGCTTTTTATTTCGCCCGGACGGCCCGCAGGATCAGAGTTCCGGCCAGGGCCAGGGGCAGCAGCCCCAGCCTGAGACCGAAGGAGGCGTAGGCTGCGGTCCCGGCCGCCAGGGCCAGGGCGCACCGGGAGACCAGCCAGGAGAGGGCTTCCCCCCGCTCCAGGGGCAGATGTAGGAGCAGCAGCGCCCGCAGGGCCCGGCCTCCGTCCAGAGGATAAACGGGCAGAAGGTTGTAAAGGCTCTGCATCAGCCCCCATAGGGCAAGCCAGGGGGCGTACCGCCGGACCAAGAGCAGGCTCAGCCCGGCCAGAGGCCCGGCCAGGGCGCACAGGGCCTCCTGCCGGTAGGACAGGGGGGTGGTCTCCATTCTGGCGCCGGAGGCCCCCAGGCTCAGCCGCAGAATTCTTCCCCGGCACAGAACGACAGCCAGAGCGTGGCCCAGCTCATGCACCCCGGCGGCGAGCAGACAGGGGGCGAGCTGCGCGCCCCGGTCCAGGGCAAAGAACAGCCCCGCCAGGAGCAGCAGCTCCGGCTGCACGGAGAGCTCCATGGCCTTACCCCGCGCCGCCGGGGGCGGAGGGGGCGCTGCTGTCCGGCTCCTCCGCCCAGCTTACGGCCATGGCCTCTACGGCCCGGGCCCGCTCCGGCAGAAAGACCTGCCGCAGAAGGGCGGCCCCCCTGGGGCTCCAGAGCCGCACTGCGGCCAGAGCCAGGAGTAGCCCCAGGGCGATGGCCCAGCGGCGGGCGGGGCCGTGCCTGCGCCGGGGCCGGGGGATGATTTTTGGGGACGCCGGGGGCTCCTCCAGGCTGCGCTCCAAATTCTGAGAATAGGGACTGGGATAAAATTCCATCTCCACCGCCTCCTTCCTTAGAGTGTATGCCCGGCCTTTCCAAACTGGCGGATCCATGATAAAATTTTCTTGAAGAGATGCAACCGGAGGCGGGAAACGGGGAGTAGTAAGGTGAAACCCATGGAAGGAGGGGGCAACATGGACGACGGCCAGATCGTAGACCTGTACTGGGCCAGGCAGGAGCGGGCCATCCGGGAGACGGACCAAAAATACGGGCGCTACTGCCGGAGCATTGCCCGGAATATTCTGAGCAATGAGCAGGACGCGGAGGAGAGCGTCAGCGATACCTATTTGGGCGCGTGGAACGCCATGCCGCCGCATCGCCCGGCGGTGCTGCAAACCTTTCTGGGGAAGCTGACCCGGCGCATCGCTTTGAAGCGGGTGCGGGATGCTTCCCGGGAGAAGCGGGGCGGCGGAGAGGTCCCCCTGGCGCTGGAGGAGCTGGCGCAGTGCATACCTGCTGCCGGTTCGGTAGAGAGCCAGGTGCTGGCGCAGGAGCTGTCCCAGGCGCTGAACCGATTCCTGGGCGGGCTGCCTGTCCGGGAGCGGCGGGTGTTTCTCCGTCGGTACTGGTATCTCGATCCCATCGAGAGAATTGCCAAAGAGCTGGGCTTCACGCCCGGCAAGACGAAATCCATGCTTTATCGGACCCGGGGCAAGCTTCGGGACTTTCTGGAGAAGGAGGGACTGCTATGAATGCGGAGCAGCTGCTGGACGCCCTGGAAAATGTGGACGACGGCTATCTTCTGGACACCCGGGCCGGGAGGCCGGGGCGGCGCTGGGGGCGCATGGCGCTGCTGGCAGCGGTGCTGGCGGCGCTGCTGGCGACGCTGGGTCTCGCCCTGCGGGAGGGAGGGAGCCTGTGGGACCGCTGGATTCAAAAGCCCGCGCCGGACCCGGTGGAGACGGTGCGGACGGCGGTGGAGCGCCAGATCGACAAGGAATATGCCCTGGCGGTCCGGTTCGATTCGGCCTGGATCGATCAGGAAGAGACGGAGCGGTACGCTTCCGTCTATTCCGGCAGCGAGCTGGCCGAGAGCTGGGGCCGGGAGGACCTGACGGAGGGCTTTGCCGTGGTGCGGGCCCGGTACTATGTGCAGTACGATCACACCAAGACCTTTATGCGCGATGGCGACGTGGAGCAGATTTTCCTGCTGCTTCAGGATAAGAAAACCGGCCTGTGGACCATTGTGGACAATGGCCCGCCGGAGCGGGCCGGGGATTAGAAGGGAAGAAGCGCGAAAAGACAACCGGCAGCTGACGGGAGGGTCAGCTGCCGGTTTTTCGGTGCTTGCGGCAAGCTTTATGCGGGAGTACAGCCCAGGAGCGTCTCCATGAGGGTGCGCAGCCGGTCCTCGGTGGTTTCTTCCCTTTTGGGCGGCAGCCCCCGGCGCCTTCGTATCCCGTTTCCAATGGCCCGGCAGAGCTTTGCGGGCAGGAAGAAGGGGGCGAGGAGGAGCGCCATACAGACGCTGTCCAGCGCCTCAAATATTCGGATATACCACTTGTTGGGGGAGGGATCACAGCCAGAGGTGAGTTTTCCCCGGAGAAGGAGACGGCCGTCCGCTTCTGTTACGGTAGGGCAGAACCAATAGCCCCCCGAATGACCGCAGCGCTCGATTCCAAAGCAAAGACGTTCACCGGAGATCCTCACGAGATAGGACTGGAGGCAGAAGGTATTGGCGTCGGGGCCCGGATATTGCCGCAGCAGCGCCAGGAGCGCTTCGTGAGTTCCGGGGAAAACAAAGGAATAGATGCGAGACAAAGGATCATCTCCTTTTTGGCCGGGGGTCCTACCGGCTTTTATGAGGACGCTGGAGGTCAGGACAGGTCCCGGGTCGTGTATTTGGTCTCATCCAGCAAAGCGGTCCATTTCAGAAATCGCCGGGTTCGCGTACCGCATAGACCGAGCGGGGAGCTGAGGGAAAGCGAAAAGAGCCTTCGAAAAATGATTTTTGTGGGAACACCGGGGGTATACAGCAACACAGAAAACGTGGAAAGATCCCGCTCACCGATGCAGTTGCCTTTGTGGCCTGTTGCCTGGGAGTAGTTTTGCGCACAGGTCTCCAGATCAATGGTATGGAGCGTTCCATCCCGGCCTTTGTAAAGAATGGAGTCTGCGTCATTTCCCTGCGCAGAGCGATTCAGGGCGAGAAGGGCGGTGTCCGGAATTTGCAGGGGCCTCAGCCAGCACATCGTTTATGCTCCTTTCTAAGGGGAAAACCTATAGGCTGTATGGATTTATGGATATTGTACCAGGACCTGCACAGAATGGCAACGTATTTTTTCTGACCTTACCAAAGTATTCCAAGAAAATAGGATTGACATCTACCTTTTTTATCGATATAATAATATCGGATTAAATGAGGCATTCAGGTGTTCGGAGCAGAACGCAGACGAATGAAAAGGGAAGCCGGTGGGAATCCGGCACGATGCTGTCACTGTGTACGGGAGCCGCTTTTGAAAGCTCACTGGGAAACCGGGAAGAGAAAAGCGGTGAGGATCGAAGTCAGGAGACCTGCCTGGATGGGGAATTCCGGATTTGCAGTCTACGGGTCGGTTTTCTGTCATTTCTCCGGAGAAAGCAGGGAAAAGTCGTGTGCCGGTGCGCAGGGCCTTCTTGCTCTGCGCTTTTCCCGGGGATCACAGGACCGGCTGCCGCAGATCTGCGGCAGCTTTTCTTTTTGAAGGGCGCACCTTCGTCCGGTGCAGCGGCCGGATCGCAACTTGAAACAAAGGAGAGAATCACGATGGAATATCGCATGGAACACGATTCAATGGGGCAGGTGCCGGTGCCTGCCGACCGGTATTGGGGGGCCCAGACCCAGCGCAGTCATGAAAATTTCCCCATTGGCGTGGGGATCGAGACCATGCCGGAGGAGATTATTCACGCCTTCGGCATTCTGAAGCTGGCCGCCGCCCGGGCCAATCATGGGCTGAAGCCCGAGAAAATGACCGGGGAGAAGCTGGCCGCCATTGAGAAGGCCGCCGGGGAGGTCATTTCAGGGGCGCTGAACGACCATTTTCCCCTGGTAGTCTGGCAGACCGGCTCCGGCACCCAGTCCAATATGAACGCCAACGAGGTCTTGGCCAACCGCGCCAACGAGATCGCGGGGAAAAAGCTGGTCCACCCCAACGACGATATTAACATGAGCCAGTCCTCCAACGACACCTTCCCCACCGCCATGCACATCGCCGCGGTTTTCACGGTGGAGGACCGGGTGTTGCCCACAGTGCGGACGCTGATCGCCACCCTTCGGCGCCTGGAGGGGGAGAATGGGGACGCAGTCAAGTCCGGCAGGACCCACTTGCAGGACGCCGTGCCCATTTCCTTTGCCCAGGAAATCTCCGGCTGGCGGGCCAGCCTGGAGCGGGACGCCGCCATGCTGTCTCTGGCCCTGCCCGGCTTGAAGGAGCTGGCCCTGGGCGGGACGGCGGTGGGCACCGGGCTGAACGCCCCCAAGGGCTTTGGGGAGACGGTCGCCCGGGAGGTCTCCGGCATTACGGGGAAGGACTTTGTGACCGCCCCCAATAAGTTCCACGCGCTGACCTCCAAGGACGAGCTGGTCTTTGCTCACGGGGCCCTGAAGGCCCTGGCGGCGGACATGATGAAGATCGCCAACGACGTGCGCTGGCTGGCCTCCGGCCCCCGGGACGGGTTGGGAGAGATCTTTATCCCCGAGAATGAGCCCGGCTCCTCCATTATGCCCGGCAAGGTAAACCCCACCCAGTGCGAAGCGGTCACCATGGTGGCGGTGCAGGTTATGGGCAACGACGCGACCATCGGTTTTGCGGCCAGCCAGGGCAACTTTGAACTCAATGTCTTTATGCCGGTCATGGCTTATAATTTCCTGCAATCCGCCCGGCTTCTGGCGGAATCCATCCGGTCCTTCCACGACCGCTGCGCCGTGGGCATCCGGGCGAACCGGGAGAAGATGCACGATAATCTGTATCATTCCCTTATGCTGGTGACGGCGCTGAATCCCTATATCGGCTATGAAAATGCGGCCAAAACCGCGAAAAAGGCCTATAAGGAGAATATTTCCCTGAAAGAAGCCTGCGTGGCGCTGGGATTCCTGACGGCGGAAAGGTTTGACGAGGTTTTTCACCCGGAAGAGATGATTTAAGGGGGAGTACATCATGAGATACAGCTATTTCCCGGGCTGCACCCTGAAAACCAAGGGGGCGGAGCTGGACCGCTGCGGGATCCTGGCCGCCCGGGCCCTGGGCGTGGAGCTGGAGGAGATCCCGGACTGGCAGTGCTGCGGCGGGGTTTATCCTCTGGCAAGGGACGAAATCGCCCCCCGGCTCTCCTCCGTCCGCGCGCTGTGCGCGGCCCGGGAGCGGGGAGACCGGCTGGTGACCCTGTGCTCCGCCTGCTATCACGTCCTCAAGCGGGTGAACCGCGATATGCGCATCGACCCGGAGATCCGGCAGAAGGTCAACTGCTATTTGCAGCTGCCCGAGCCCTACACCGGGCAGACGGAGGTCGTGCACTATCTGGAGGTCCTGCGGGACTGCGTGGGCTGGGAGACCCTCCGGGCGAAGGTGGTCAAGCCTCTGACCGGCAGAAGGGTCGGCGCCTACTACGGCTGCCTGCTGCTGCGCCCCAGCCGGGAGCTGGGCTTTGACGATCCGGAGAACCCCACCATTTTGGAGGATTTCATCCGGGCCCTGGGCGGCGAGCCCGTGGTTTACGCCATGCGCAACGAGTGCTGCGGGGGCTATACCACCCTGGAAAACCCCGCCTATGCCGCCAAGCAGGCCCAGCGGGTCCTGGACAATGCGGCGCGCTGCGGTGCGGAGACGCTCATCACCGCCTGCCCTCTGTGCCTCTACAATCTCACGAAAAACACGGACGGCTCCATTCCCGTCCGATACTTCACGGAGCTGCTTTACGAGGCTCTGGGCTTAAAGGAGGAGGACCATGGCTGATACGATGCTGCTGGACGCCATCGCCTCCATTTCCGGCGTCAACCCCAGAAAGTGTATGAAGTGCGGCAAGTGCTCCGGCGCCTGCCCCGCCTATGAGGAAATGGATTACCACCCCCACCAGTTTGTTTCCATGGTGGAAAGCGGCCGGATCGAGGAGCTGATGGGCTCCCGGGGGATCTATACCTGCCTGAGCTGCTTCGCCTGCGTCGAGCGCTGCCCCAGAGGCGTGGAGCCCGCGCGGCTGATCGAGGCTGTGCGCCTGGCTGTGATCCGGCAGCAGGGGAAAAATCACCTTGCACCGGAGCAGATCCCGGCACTGCTGGACGAGGCGCTTCCCCAGCAGGCCGTGACCAGCGCCTTCCGGAAGTATAAGAGATAAGGAGAGACACCATGCAGAAAATTGGCGTTTTTGTCTGCTGGTGCGGCAGTAACATTGCCGCGACCGTAGATGTGGAGGCGGTTTCTCAGGCCCTCGGCAGGGAGCCCGGCGTTGTGTTCTCCACAAATTATCAATATATGTGCTCCCAGACCGGGCAGGAGCTGATCCGGGAGAAGATTCGGGAGCTGGGCCTCACCGGCGTGGTGGTCTGTTCCTGCTCCCCCAGAATGCACGAGAATACCTTCCGCAAGACCTGCGAAAGGGCCGGTCTGAACCCCTATATGGTGGAGATCGCCAACATTCGGGAGCAGTGCTCCTGGATTCACAAGGACAGGCAGGCGGCAACGCAGAAGGCCATCGTGCTGGGCCGGGCTGCCATTGCCAAGGTCCTGCTCAACGCGCCGCTCCAGGCCGGGACCAGCCCGGTGCGGAAGCGGGCCCTGGTGATCGGCGGCGGGATCGCCGGGATCCAGACCGCTTTGGATATTGCCGACGCGGGCTTTGCGGTGGACCTTGTGGAAAAGCAGCCCACCATCGGCGGCAAAATGACCCAGATCGACAAGACCTTCCCCACTCTGGACTGCGCCGCCTGCATCCTGACTCCCAAAATGGTGGACTGCGCCCAGAATGAAAAGATCCGCATCTTCGCCTATTCCGAGGTGGAGGCGGTCAAGGGCTTTGTGGGCAGCTTCCGGGTGACCATTCGGAAAAAGGCCCGGTATGTGGACGCGGAGAAATGCACCGGCTGCGGCCTGTGTACGGAGAAGTGCCCCCAGAAGAAGGTACCCAACGAGTTTAACCTGGGCCTGGATACCCGCCGGGCCATTTACATCCCCTTTGCCCAGGCCGTGCCCAAGGTGGCGACCATCGACCCGGACGCCTGCAATATGCTGAAGAAGGGCAAGTGCGGCGTCTGCGCCAAGGTGTGCTCCGCCGGAGCCATCGACTACCGGCAGAAGGATCAGCGGATCGAAGAGGAGTACGGCGCGATCGTAGTGGCGACGGGCTTCCGGCCCATTGATCTGAGCCCGTTCAATGAATTTGCCTATGACCAGAGCCCGGACGTGGTCTCCAGCCTGGAGTTTGAGCGGCTGATGAACGCGGCGGGGCCCACCGGCGGCACGCTCCTGCGGCCCTCGGACGGGAAGCATCCCCACACCCTGGTGTTTGTCCAGTGCGTGGGCTCCCGGTGCGACGGCGGCCAGAAGGGCAAGCCCTATTGCTCCAAGATCTGCTGTATGTACACCGCCAAGCACGCCATGCTCTGCCGGGAGAAATATCCCGACACGGAGGTGTATGTGTTTTATATCGACGTGCGTACCCCGGGAAAGAACTTTGACGAATTCTACCGCAGGGCGGTGGAGGAGTACGGCGTACACTACATCAAGGGAATGGTGGGTAAGGTCGTCCCGGAAAACGGCAAGCTGAAGGTCCGGGCCTCCGATTTGCTGGAGAACCGCCAGCTGCACATTGACGCGGATATGGTGGTTCTGGCCGCTGCCGTGGAGCCGGACCCCAGCGCCCGGTCCCTGGCCACCATGCTCACCGCCTCCATGGACACCAACGATTTCTTTACCGAGGCCCATCCTAAGCTGCGGCCTGTGGAGAGCCCCACCGCCGGGATCTTCCTCTCCGGCGCCTGCCAGGGCCCGAAGGACATCCCGGAGACCGTCGCTCAGGCGGGAGCCGCCGCGGCAAAGGTCATCGGCCTGCTGAGCAAGGATCAGCTGCTGTGCAATCCATGCACGGCGCAGCCGGACGAGACCCTGTGCAACGGCTGCTCCAGCTGCGAGAAGGTGTGCCCCTACGGCGCGATCACCTATCGCAATAAGGAATTCCGCGGGCCCAACCGCACCACGGTCCTGCGGCGTGTGGCCCAGGTGAATCCGGCGGTCTGCCAGGGCTGCGGCGCCTGCACCGTGGCCTGCATGAGCGGGGCGATGGACCTGCAGGGCTTCACCAACAGACAGATTCTGGCGGAGGTAGATGCGATATGCAAGTGAATCAGGAATGGACCCCGACCATCGTGGCCTTCTGCTGCAACTGGTGCAGCTACGCCGGTGCGGATCTGTCCGGCACCAACCGGCTGCAATATCCCGCAAACGTCAAGATCATCCGGATTCCCTGCTCCTGCCGCCTGAACCCCATGTTTATCCTGCGGGCCTTCCAGCGGGGGGCGGACGGCGTGATCCTCTGCGGCTGCCATCCCGGCGACTGTCACTATACCACGGGGAATTATTACGCCCGCAGAAGAATGACTCTGCTGTTCTCTATGCTGGATTTTTTGGGCATTGAGCGGGAGCGCACCCGGGTGGAGTGGGTCTCTGCTGCGGAGGGCGCGAAGTTTGCCGCCACCATGAACGAATTTGTCAAGACCGTTACCGGGCTGGGTGAGAATAAGAGGCTGGAGGATCTGAGATGCAAGGAGTAAAAGAAAAGGCCCTGGAGCTGCTGCGCTCCGGGGCGGTCCGGCGGGTGCTGGGCTGGCGGACCGGCGAATTCTTCTACGATCTGACCCCGGCGGTGTTCACCTCTGCCGAGGAGGTGGAGGCGAACTTTGTTTATAATCTCTTTTCCGGTGCAAATTTGTCCAAATACCTGATTGCGGAGAGCGGGAAGGAAGGGAAGATTGCCGTATTTCTGAAGCCCTGCGACAGCTATTCCTTTGTCCAGCTGCAAAAGGAGCATCGAATTTGCCGGGAGAACGTCTACGCCGTGGGAGTGCAGTGCGGCGGCAAGTGCGACGGGGAGTCTCTGCGGGCGGCGGGCTGCGAGGGCCTGCTGGCCGTGGAGGGGGATCAGACCTTGACCGTCCATACCCTGTACGGCGACAGGACCCTGCCCCGGCAGGAGGCGCTCCTGGGCAAATGCCGGACCTGCAAGAGCAAGCGCATTGTGGACTTTGACGCGCTCATCGGCGAGCAGGGAGCGGAGCAAGACACCGCCCGCTTTGAGGAGGTCACGGCGCTGGAGGCTATGACGCCGGAGGCCCGCTTCGCCTTCTGGCAGGGGGAGCTGAGCAAGTGCATCCGCTGCAACGCCTGCCGGAATGTGTGCCCGGCGTGCAGCTGCGAGAAGTGTGTGTTTGACAACCCGGCCTCCGGCGCGCAGAACAAGGCCCCCGCAGATTCCTTTGAGGAGCAGCTGTTTCACATCATCCGGGCCTTCCATGTGGCCGGGCGCTGTACCGACTGCGGCGAGTGCAGCCGGGTCTGCCCCCAGAAGATCCCCCTGCACCTTCTGAACCGGAAGCTCATCAAGGATATGAACGAGCTTTACGGTCCCTACCAGGCCGGTGCCTCTCCGGACAGCCGCCCGCCGCTGACGGATTACCGCACCGACGACCCAGAGCCCTCTGTGCTCCTGACGAGAGGAGGCGCTGCCCGATGAAAAAAGTTGCGGTTTCCAAGCTAAATGTCCTGTTTGCGGCTATTGCCCGGGGGCAGAAGCTGTATCTTCCCGTGGACGACGCCTCCGGCCAGAGCCGGTTTGCCCTGTGGGAGGACGGAACGGCCCTGTCCCACAATCTGAATACCGCCCGCAGCGCCAAGGATTCCTTCTTTCCACAGGTGGAGAACCTGATAGGCTTTCAGGTCACGGACCGGCAGATCACGCTGGTCGAGACCCGGGACCCCGGGGAGCCCTTTGTGCTGTTCGGTGTGCGGGGCTGCGACGTGCGCAGCTTTGCCCTTCTGGACCGGGTATTCCTCTCCGAGCCCGCAGATACTTATTATGCCCGGCGGCGGGCCAACGCCTGCATTCTCTCTCTGGCCTGCGGCAGACCCGAGGAGACCTGCTTCTGCACCGCCTTCGGGATCGACCCCGCAGACCCCGAGGGGGACGTGACCTGCTGGCTGACGGACGAGTTCCTCTATTGGCGGGCGAATACCGAAAAGGGCGAAGCTCTGACCCGGACCCTCCCCCTGCTGGAGGACGCGGAGGACCGCGCCGCAGACGGCGTGCAGGAGGGCATCCGACGGATCGTGGAGCGCTTGCCTCTGGGCAAGCTGGACCTCGGCGCCTTCGGCCCCGGCAGGACCCAGGCCCTGTTCCACCGGCCGGAGTGGAAGGACCTGGCCGAAAGCTGCCTGGGCTGCGGCACCTGCACCTTTGTCTGCCCCACCTGCCAATGCTACGACATTCAGGAGTTTGACAACGGCAAGCTGGTCCGGCGCTTCCGCTGCTGGGACAGCTGTATGAATTCCGACTTCACCCAGATGTCCGCCGGGCAGCCCCGTCCCACCCAGACCGAGCGGTTCCGCCAGCGCTTCCTGCACAAGCTGGTGTATTTCCCGGATAACAACGAGGGAAGCTTTGGCTGTGTGGGCTGCGGCCGGTGTCTGCGCAAGTGCCCCGTCCATATGAACATCGTGAAGGTTGTAAAAACCCTGGGGGAGGCGGCAAAATGAGAGATCCTTTGATTCCCGTAATCGGCGTTGTCACCCACATTCGGGTGGATACGCCGGATGTAAAGACCTTCCGGGTGGTGGGCCTTGACGGCAAAAAGCCCTTTCTCCACATCCCCGGCCAGTGCGCTATGCTGTCCATGCCGGGGGTAGGGGAGGCGCTGTTCTCCATCACCTCCAGCCCCACGGAGGCGGACGCCCTGGAATTCTCCATTAAAAAATGCGGCTGCGTGACCCAGTGGCTCCACGCCGTCGAGCCCGGCCAGCAGATCACCATCCGGGGCCCCTATGGCAACGGCTTCCCTGTGGACACGGATTTTGTGGGGAAGGACCTGCTGTTTATCGCCGGGGGCATCGGCCTGGCCCCTCTGCACTCCGTCATCAACTACTGCCGGGCCCACCGGAGCCGCTACGGCGCCATCGATGTGGTATACGGCTCCCGCACCAAGGCAGATTTGGTGGATTATGCCGAAATTCTGGAGGTATGGTGCAGGGAAGCGGGCATCCGGGTCCACCTGACCATTGACAATCCCCAGCCGGACTGGGACGGCCACGTGGGCTTCGTTCCCAACTATGTGAAGGAGCTCCGGCCGGATACCGGCCGGACCGTGGTAATGTGCGGACCGCCGGTTATGATCAAATTCACCCTGGCCGGACTGATGGACCTGGGCTTTGACCGCACCCATATTTATACCACCATGGAGCTGAAAATGAAATGCGCGCTGGGAAAGTGCGGCCGGTGCAACATTGGCAGCAAGTATGTCTGCAAGGACGGCCCGGTATTCCGCTTTGACCAGCTGGACGCGCTGCCGGACGAATATTAAGGAGAAACGCGATGGAACAAACGGTGAATGTCTATCTCTTCGGCAAACGGTACGCCGTGCCCGCCAGTCTGACCATTATGGAGGCCATGGAGTACGCCGGTTACCAGCTGATCCGGGGCTGCGGCTGCCGGAACGGCTTCTGCGGCGCCTGCGCCACCATCTACCGGATCGCCGGGGACCGGGAGCTTAAGGCCTGCCTGGCCTGCTCCACCAAGGTGGAGGATAAGATGTATGTGGCGACGCTGCCCTTCTTCCCTCTGGTCAAGGCGGTCTACGACATCGAGCAGGTCAAGCCCACCCAGCAGATCATGATGCAGCTGTACCCCGAGATCTACGCCTGCGTCGGCTGCAACGCCTGCACCAAGGCCTGTACCCAGGGGCTGAACGTGATGCAGTACATCGCCTATGCCCAGCGAGGGGAGTATGAAAAGTGCGCCGAGGAGTCCTTTGACTGCGTGATGTGCGGGGTCTGCTCCTCCCGGTGCCCTGCGGGCATCTCCCATCCC
>CAKTIN010000006.1 GCA_934565775.1 uncultured Oscillospiraceae bacterium | reverse complement strand
AGGGCCGAACCGCGATGGGATCATGCTCCTGCTCAGCATGGATGACCGCGACTGGGCAATGTTCTGCTACGGTTCACACTGCGAATATGCCTTCAACAGCTATGGTCAAAAGAAGCTGGAAAAGGTCTTCCTCGACAATTTCGGCGAGGACGACTGGTACGGCGGCTTTGTGGATTACGTTAAGGAATGCAGAGTCTATCTGGAAAAGGCGGCAAACGGGAAGCCCGTCCGGGCGAGCTTGTTTTTTCCGATGCTTGTCGTAATCGGTCTTTCTCTGCTGGCGGCAATCGCGATCGTTGCTGTGATATGGCAGAAAATGGACAATGTATCAGAAAAAGCAACCGCAAACGCCTACGTCGCCGCGGGGCTCCGGCTTACGGAGCAAACAGATCGCTTTACCCATAAGACGACCTCCAGCCGGAAGATCGAGCGCAGCTCCTCCAGCGGAGGAAGCAGTCGCAGCGAATCCGGCGGCGGCGGTTCCGGGCGAAGCGGAAAATTTTGATCTGAAAGGAGCGGCTATGAAAACAACACACAAGCAAGTACTTGCGCTGTTGCTGGCGGTGGCTCTGCTGCCGTTGCTTTGTGCCTGCGCGCAAATTCAGCAGCTCAAGGGCACCGACGGTGCCACATTGCCTGAAACGCTTGCCGGGCAAGCCTCGGAAACGCAATCGGAGGATCCCACGCAGCACAGCGAGATTACGGAATCACAGCGGGCGCAGCATAGCGAGGCCACAGAACCGCAGCAGGCGCAGTACGTTGGCTCAGAGGAAGGCAAAAACTCGCTGCTATGGCTACGGGATAAGATTGATTTTTCGCAGACGATGTTCGGGATGGCATATCTCGGCTATGTCGGCGGGCTTTTTGAGGAGGGATTTGAGGCAGGTTTTCCCGCATGGCTTTGGGAAACCAATGCGGCCCTGCTGCTTGAATACCCCTTCATCGCGGAGATCGATGCGGAGCACATCATCGGCGGTGCGGGGCATCTGTACTGCATTGTGCCGGTCGATGCGAACGCAACGGTTGCGATTAACCGTGTGCAGTGGAACGAAAAAACACAGACTGACGAGGTCACGGAGGTGCTATACCGGTCAGAGAGCGGCGAACCGGTGCTGCTCTTTGCAAATCTTGACGGCATTGCATATGAGGCCGACACCCAGGTCTTCATCACCGACAGCAGCGGCAACACCTGCGAATGGTATCCCTCACTTGATGCGATGAGTTATCTTGCGCCGTGTATATCGGAAGCTGGCGACTATCTTTCGTTTGACTTTACGGAATATGCCTGGTATACCGCCCCGCCCGAATTTGCCGACTGGCTTTCTGATGGCTGGACAGGCATGACCGCGCTCGGTCTTGCCGGATCAGAGCGTTCAGGCATGGGCTGGATCACAGAAACCATGGCAGGGGAAACCAGTCGCTATGCCTATTTCTCGCTGCGCTTTTATCCCGGGGATGAGACGGGCGGCTCGGTCGATCTGGATTGGGCATACAAAGACAGCGAGGACTTTGAGGAGATGTGGAGCGGTTCCTGGACGATTCGGACTATTCCGGATGGGCCTAGTTATGTGACGCTCAGCTTGTCGCGTGTTGGAGGTAAAAACTACGGCGTCACGGACGGCCCGATGTATCTGTGTGAGACGTACCCCCTTCTGATCAGTCCGAGCGGCACAGAGCTGCTGGTCGGCGCGGGTGAGAACGGCATTTGCCTGCCGTTCATGTCGCAAAGCACAACGGCATGTGTGCTGACACAGGCCGTAGGATAGAAGGCGTGCAGGGAGCAAACTGCGTTGAGGCTTGCATTTACAAATTCTGTTTGGTAGCAATCTAGCAAAATTGCAATAATTTATCCTTTGCAAATTCAAGATGTGGGGGATTTGAGTTGCGCTTTTGCTACGTTTGGGAAAAATGTACGGCTTCGGCGCATCATCCCTCAAATTTGGGGAACAAAGCTGTACCTTGTTGGGATACATTCTCTGTGCCCCGCTATCTTTTCAGCCTCTTCCGGATGCGCCGCCCCACCACAACTTCATATCGCCCCATTCTGCCCGCAGCAATCATGCTGCGGGCTTTTCTGCGTCTTTGGGGCATCATTGCCGTTCTCCACCTCCGTAAATTTGAAATTTCCACATTTCAAATTCACGGAGGTTTTTTATGTATTAGAACACAAAGGCCAGCGGAGCGCAGATTCGGGAGCTTCGCATCGCAAAGAACCTTACGCAGGATGAGCTGGCAGAACATATGAATGTTTCCCACGGCTATATCAGCTTCATCGAGTCCGGGAAAAGAGGCTGCTCGGTCGATGTGCTGATCGCGCTCTCAAACCTGTTTGGTGTATCCATCGACTACCTTGTCCTTGGCACTGCCACATTCACCGCGCCGGATAGTCACCCTCCTGGAACTGCACACCGATGCGCTGAAAAAGTGTGCGGCGTTTCTTCTTTGGGTCTTTTCCAAGCAGACGCACGGTTCCGCTATCTGCCTGTTTTGTACCGAGCATACATTCGATCGTGGTGCTTTTTCCGGCACCGTTGGCACCGAGCAGTCCGAATACCGTTCCGCTTTTTACCGAAAGATCCAAATGATCGACCACGGTTTTCCCGGCATAGGTTTTCGTCAGTCCTTCAACAAAAATTGCCTCGCTCATTTCTGAACCCTCCTGACTGCCCGCAGCTCGATATAGCCGCGCCCGCCACGGGGTTCGAGCTGGATGCGCGGGTTTTCGTCGTCCCAGCGGTAGCCAATGACGGACGGGTCATAGCTGTCCATGGCCGTCTGCACGGTGCGGATGGCTTCGCAGTAGTCCTCCTCCCGAAAGGGCTGACCCTGAAACATCAGATATTCCGCCTCAGGCAGATGAATGGTATCGAAGCCCTCCGGGATCATCCCCATATAATCGGTTTCGACCTCCACGCCCTGCACATAGGTAGAGGTGTTCGGCTTTTTGTACTTTTCGGGCAGCCACATGGAAACAGGCTCGCCGCAGAGCGACTTCATGCTCATGAGGATGCCCCAAACATCACAGCTGACTTCCTCACAGTAGGGAAAATAGTCCTCTGCGTGCTGACCGCGTTTGATGATACACAGGCGTTCCGGCTTACGGACGACCTGTATGAAAATCGGTTGAATGTTAGACAAGTCGATGTTCTCCTTTCTCAGTTCACGATATTTTGCACCGTAAGGAATGAAGAAGGTAATCGGAACGGGATTTTTCATGTAGTCGCTGGGGTTCAGACCGAACTCCCGGTAAAATGCCCGCGTGAAGGTGTCTACATTGGTAAAACCGGCATCCATCGCCGCGTCGATTACCTTGACATCTCCGCCGCGAAGCAGTTTTGCCGCTTCTGTCAGCCGGTATTTTCTGATATACTCAGTCGGTGTAAGACCAAGGCAGTCCCGGAACAGGCGATAGGAATACCACGGGGAAAACAGCGATGCCCGCGCAAGATCGGACAAACTGATTTCCTCTGTTTTATTCTTCTCTATGTAGTCCTGCATCCGCTGGACAGCCAAAACCTGTTCCGTCATCCTTCTCAACTCCTTACCGGAATATTATACCGTGCCGGGAAAATTATCTCTCGACTTTCCTTGCCTTTTTGTTCTATTCAGCATCTCCGGCAGTTGATACCCGTCCCATATCGCGGAATCTTATAAAGCAGTAACTACTTATGTGCTTCCGTATAGAGAAAAAGCCCCTGCTTGCACTTCAATTTTGGCGACTCCGTGGCGTTATCCAGCAGTACGACGATTTTACCCATCATGGCCGCCTCTCAATTTGTTTCGTTCTGCTTCGCCTCACGGAGCCGGTTCAGGTTTTCCATCACGAACGGGCTGTTTACGGAAATGCGTCCCAGCGTCGGGCATCCGTCCATCTGCTCGCAATCAGCACAGGTGTCCAGTCCCTTTCCCCGGACGCAGTTATGTACGGGGCAGAGCTTGTCGCAGAAGGGCGTTTTTGCGCCCTCTATGCGGCAGCCAGTGCAGTTTATCATTTCCGGCGTGATCGGCACGCCGTTGAGCTTTGTCCACAGGGCGGCGGTTTTTTCGCGCAAGGCGTTATCGTTCGTGAGTGTTGCGATTCTGGCGTCGCAGGTTTTGCAATCCAGCCCGCAGCAGCCGATCAGTTGGTTTGTGTTTTTCATAGTTGCCTCCATAAATCAGAATTTATCCCTCGGCAGCGATTAGTACAGCTCTGCATGGCGAACCATCTGCGCCGGATAGATTTAACGGCGCTGCATTTAAGAAATAAATGCCTTCCGAAACGTCTGCCAAACGAATTCCTTCAAGCAACACGATACCGGCCCCCAGCAGGATGAGGTGCACCTCCATCGGTGCAGCTTCCGGTCCCACAGTCTGGGATTCGTTGCCAAGCAGTAAGATTTCTGAGTTGGCAAATACCTTCGCTGCTTCCGAAGAAACCTCTGCGTCTCCCTGAATTAGGATTCTCTTTGCCGCTTCCGGGTTCTGTTTTTTCGCTTTTTTAAGTATTTCCGCTGCGGCGGTGCCGGAGAGGATTCCGTGATATTCTGCAACATAAGCCATTCCTATGAATGTATCTAAGCCTATGGAATCAACGGTTTTTCCGTCTTTGATAAAGTGAAACGGCGCGTCGATATGCGTGCCGTTGTGCGCGCACATGCTAAAAGCCGTCAGGTTATACAAACTGCCTTTTTCCATTGAACAAAGCAGCCTTTTTTCCGGCGCCGGATCGCCGGTATATACCTGAGCGCTAAAAACCTCTTGGGAAATGTCATAGATTTTCATTTCATATTCTCCCCCGTCAAATTCCGATTCGCCTATTTTAAAAGAGAGAAGCTGCTCTCTGCCTGCTGCTTTTTCGGGAGCGTTCTTGTCAGGATCAGCGTATAGCCCACCGTAACGGCAATCAGAGCCGCGAGGTGGAGCAGGTGCGTTTCCGTGGTAAGACTGGCATCATTGGCAAAGGTACCGAGCGTGTTGATGGCGGAATGGACGAGGATGCAGGGAAGCAGGCTGCCGCCGCGATAAAAAATCGTGACCAGCAGGAAGCCGACCGCAACCGCAAAGACAATCTGGCACAGGTTGCTCACCAAATCCATGCCGCTGCCGTTGAACAGGTTGATGATATGTCCGATGCCAAAGGTCACGCTGGAAATGATGACGGCAGACTTGATATTATCCTTTGCAATGGCCTGAAACAGAAGCCCCCGGAAGATCACTTCCTCCAAGAATCCGACGCAGAGCATACATACGATCCCGCAGACCGTTTCCACCGGCGTGTAATTGAGCGCAACACCGTTCCAGAGGTTGCCTGATGCCAGAATCACAAGCGGCACATAGTAGAGAAACCGCCATGCGGGAACGGGCGATTTACAAAGCCCATACCGTTTTTGTAGTCCGCTTTTCCGGATAAAAGTAAACAGAACGATGGTCTGCAAGACGCAGAATGCAGCGCTTGCCGCGTATGCGATCCCAATGGCATTGTTCAGGGGATTTGCCAGCGATTGCAGCACGCAGTAAACCACGATCCATACAATCGCAAAGGTCAGCTCGTTTTTCTCATATCGCTTTTTCATGTTATTTCCTCCTGTGCTGCGTCAATTACACCGCCGTGACCTGGGAAAGGGTCGCAACTAAGCAGCCCTTGCTTGCATAGTACGCGAGCAGCTCCGGCAGCTTCTTTTTATCATAGCTGGTGATGCAGTCCGACAGCACATGAACGGTATAGCCGCTTTTTGCCATGTTATAGCAGGTGGATTTGATACAGGCCGCGGCGTCCGCACCGGCTATATAAAACGTGTCAATGCCGTTTTCCTTGATGAAAGCCGCAAACTCCTCGCTGGTCAGCGCGTTACTTTTTGACTTCGTGAAGATAGACTCGGATACAACCTTCATTTCGGGGACAAGCTCTGCGCCATGCGTGCCGGGCTTGAAGGTTCTTGTTCCCGCAGACAGGTTGTTGTGCTGAATATAAATGACCCACATCCCCTTCTGAACTGCCCAATCGATTGCCTCATTGACTTTTTCAATGATTTCCCTGTAATGTTTCGTGATGTCGTTTTGCAGGTCGATTACGACCAGTGCGCTATTTTTCATTCTGATTCCTCCGTATTTTTCATTATCCTATGTCATAGCATAGCATTCCGGTTCCCAACGGCGAGATATGCGAAACCATTTTCCATCGCCGCAAAGTGATACATGACGGGCTGGGTGGAGCAATGCGGCTTTTCCGAAACGGTCCTTGCATTGATGCTTCCCACTCCAACTTCACAGGCAGCCGCAAAGGCCGCATCCAGAATCCTTTCTTCGGCGGTTTTTGCAAGTATCACCGCGCCTCCTATATATAATCAGAGTTATTTATAATTTGAATTATATATCAGAGAGCAAGTTTTGTCAATCGTTCGGATCAACATTGACGAAATAGCCAATAACTCGACGGCAGCAGTTTTATCCTCGCCGATCCGTCTTACCCAATCTTCGTCTATGTGCCAGCCGCAAAAGCGGCTGCTTTTAATATGCCGGAATTGCCCTTAATCGTGCGGGCAATGCCGTTCTCGCATTTCTCCACAACACCAGCCTGATTGGACTGTCCGTCCTGCGGGACAGCGCTGCCGTAGCAGTTCAAGTTCCTTTCATTCTGCCGGGCAAGCCCGATGCCGAGGTTGACGGTGGTCGTGGTTTTGCCCACGCCGCCCTTTTGGTTCATCGCCGCGGCCACTTTGCAATTTGTCATGTGGCTTCTTTGCGAAAAATTAGCCGCCTGCGGCGAAGCAGACGGCTATGCAGGGCAATATGAAAGCTTTGGATTATGGTGCTATTCACGCAGTGGATTAGGCGGAGGGCCCCTCCGAAATTCCGGGTAAGCGATAGAAATCCGGCCTCCTTCCCCTAGCTACCAGGGGCTTTCGAGGATAAGTGGCCGAAAAGCGTTGAAATTACTGGCTTTTTCGGCTCCGTTCGGCTAGATTCCCACCCCTTGCAGGAAGCCGCGAATCGTGCGGATATAATCCTCCGTTTTCAGCACTGTTGACAGATGCCCGCCCGAAACATAGGCGATCTGCGGATCGTGCATCAGCCGGATCAGATTCTCCTGCATCTTCCCCGAGAAAAAGTCCTGGTCCGGCAGGATGAGCAGGATTTTTCCCTCCAGCGCCGCAAAATCCGCCTCTGTCACCGGCTTCTGGTTCATGAGGTCGGCAAGCAGGCCGGAAATATGCACATCCTTTTCCTGCTTGTAATCCCGGAAGATCGTCTCAAACATATCCCGCGTGTAGGCAATTTCCTCTGCGCTTTCATTGCGGATATGGCTCAAACTGGCTTTTATAAGCTTCGGCTTTAGCTTTTCATAGTTGCAGCGCTTCATGTACCACAGCATCAGCGGCGCCAAAAAATACTTCTTCTTCAGACTTTTCAGCGTCACTTCGTCCATGCCGCCGGTAGAAATGAGGATCAGCCCGCCGGCCTCCCCGGAATACCGCTGCACATAGATCTGGGCCACCATGCCGCCGTCGCTGGCGCCGATGAAAATCGGAGCTTCAATGCCGAGGGCTTCAAAAAAAGCGTGCATTCCCACCACAAGGGTCTGGTTGGTCCGCAGCTCCTGGGGATAGTCAAACAGGAGCACGCGGTACGCGCCGGACAGGCCGTCCACATAGTCCATCCACATTTCCAGCGTGTTCATTCCGCCGTTCAGAAACACAAGGGTTCTGCCGTCCTCCTTCCCGCTCAGGATATAGCGAAACCGCGCCCCGTCAACGGTCAGGTCCTTGCACGGATGTTCCGCTGCAAATTGTTTCAATTTCTCTGAGTATCGCATAAGATTCCCACCTTTTCTCAAGTCTTTTGGATGGCTTTTTTCTTGTAGCCGCAGTCGCAGTACGGCCCGCCGGAGGCGAGGGTGTAGGTCCGGACGAAATCTGCTGCGCCGCCCGCCTCGCTCATGGTATAGTCCAGATGGCACAGAGCGGGGGTAAGGTCATACAGCCCCAGCTTTTGCATCAGCACGCAGATGCCGCACCTGGTAAAGCGCCCTTCGTATCCGCTGCCGTCGGGGTATTCGTAAAACTCCATATTCCACGAATAGGGGTTCCGGTCAGCGGCCCGCAGCGCGGCAGTCGCCCTCATACCGGCCAGGTCCTTCTCGGTGAATTTCTTCTTTCCGCTCCTGCGGCAGAACCATTGCATCGCCTTGGTCATCATGGCATCGGCATAGTATTCCGTCAGCCGCTCCACATCCGGGCGCTCCGGCATGGAGCGAACCACTGCCCCCAGCAGGGCGCAGTTGACGATATTCATCCGAAAGCGGTCCGCCTTTTCAAACTCCGGCACCTCCGCAATGATCCTTTTGTATTCCGGCTTCGCCTTTTTCAGGATTGCTCTTGCCGTAACCGCATCATAGCCAAACACCGCCGCCAGCTGCTTCCGGAACGATCCGGCAAACATCGCCCACATTCCCATGGGCATTCCCCAATACTTCATGCTGCATTTCTCCCTTTCTCACCGAATCTCAAGAAATCCGGCGCATTCTTGACTGACACGGAAGGGCCCATTGGTTAGTCTCAGCTAACCGGATAGATTTTGAAAAGCCGCCACTGGCGGTCTTTCCCCTTTTTCTTTATTGTACCATCGCCGCAGCGCAAACTCAATAGGGTTTTCCGATCTCTGCCAGGAAAAAACGGCCTGCGGCCTGCCGGGGTCCGCCCGGCAGCCTTCTCCTATTTGTCCAAAGCCCCTGCGGTCAGACCACGAATGGGACCAGCAGATGAAGCAGCAGCGCGGCCCCCAGCCCCAGGGCAAGCATAAGGATCATATCCTTCCAGGCGCGCCGCCTTAAAACGATCCCCCCGCAGAGGAAGGTCAGCAGCTCCAGCGGAGAGAGTATCTGAAAATAGCCCCATCCATAGACAAAGGACACATTGAACAAGACGGCGAGGATCAAGGCGGAAAGGGCCAGGGCGATTTTTCCGTCTCCCGCCGCATACCAGCAGATCACGGCCAGAAAGGGAGAAGCCGCCGTAAATCCCACCCAAATCAGAGCGTAGTGCTTCGGAAAAAATCCGGCGATGAAATAGGAATACAGGTAATAGCTGCTCACCATTCCCACAAAAAACACAAATACCCGGGCCGCCGCCCAGGCGGGGGTGTCACTGAAAACTGCAATGCAAAGCGCCAGCAGCATCCAGATCGCAAAGCGCCCCAAGAAGTTGCCAAGGTCCAGGACCTGCAAAAGCACCGACAGCCGGTTGCTGCCGGTCTCATCCAAGAACTTAGAAAACGCCCCCAGAGCGATTCCCAAAATCAAAATTCCCAGCGTCCCCAGAAGCCTCTGCGTCCTTGACGCCGGTTTTCGTTTTTTTCTGCGCACGCCCTCCGGCCCGGAGGCCCCTGCGTCCTTCTTCTGCTGCGAATCCATAAGCCATTCCTTTCTGATCCTTTGCATCATCCCGGCTTTCGCTTTTCTCTCAGATGCGGCTCTCCACAAATGCCTCCAGCGCCGGAATCTCCTCCGCCCGCCAGTAGCCGCTGCCATCCACCGCCCGGTTCAGAAGCTGCTGATTGTATAACTCCCGCCGAAGGGTCGCCGGATCGTGAAACAGCGTCCATGTGTCCAGCAAATCGTTGATCTCCGATTCCGTATACCGCCGCCCGGCGTCCAGCTTCCATGCCAAGTACCACAGCGCCAGCAGCTTCTTTTTGTGCTTTGCCGGAAGCGCCGTCAGTCGCCCGCTCCGGTCCAAAAAGGGGCCCAATTCCCTCAATTCTTGTTCCATTTCAAGTTCTCTCCCGCTTCTCTTACAGCATTTTTAGGCCGAATGCCCCAGAACCCGTATCTCTTCCTATTTTTTTGATTATAGCCGCATACCGGCCGTTTGTCAATTCCGTGGCCGGTTGCATTTGCTTGCAAACTGTGATATTCTATTTTTATCTGTAAGGTATAAAGCTGCGCATTCTCGGAAAGGAGGAGACCGCGTTGCCCAAGTTCATTTCCCAAAATCCGCCGGAGCCGCCCGCCTGCGTGCCGGACTGGTACTGGATCGGCGGCCTGCATGACGCGCTGCTCCTGGGCAAGCAGCCCTGCCCCGTTGCCGAAGAGCCCATGCCGGAGGGCTGCAAATTTCTGCACAACTGCCTGGAATTGCAATTGGACGCCGCCCAGGCTATGTTTGACCGCAGGATCACTGCGCTGAAATTCTACAACTTCAAGGAGCTGACCCCGGAGGTTTCCCTGGACGGCTGCTGGTGGGTGTCCGATCGATTGACCCAGGCCGGCGGAAAATACTGCCTGGAGGTGCAGCTCCGGCATCGCACCGGGCTCCGCCAATACCGAATCCGATTTGAGGTCTGCCGCGTGCTCCGGGAGAATCGCCCCCGTAATTGACAATTGCAAAAAAACGTGTATAATTCTCATTGGAATTACATTCTTTCAAGGAGGTCCGCTTATGAGCCGTTCCAAAAGGCTCCGGAAATGCTTCTGGATCATCCCCGCCGCCGGGCTTGCCCTTTTGCTGTTCCTGCTGCTCCGCGGCGATCCCCCCATGGGGCACACCGCAAAAACCGATTCCTCAGACTACCGCAGGGCCAACGCCTATGTGACGCAGACCCTCTCCCAGCGCACGGCCTTTCAGGGGCTGCTGCCGGAGCAGCTCCCGGAGGGCGGGCAGGTGCGCTCTTATCTTTATTCCTATGACTGTGCCCTTCTTTCCGATGCGGTTTTCTCCTTTCAGTTGGACGTCGCTTTTCAAGCGGAGGAGGCCTATTCCCGGGAGCTTCGGCGCATTGCCGCCCTGGGTGGAGCCGTCTATTCCCCGGGAAATGAAACGATCTACTTGGTCTCCGGCTCGCCGGAGGACATCCGGGGCTTTCTGGACGGGGAGGTCCGGGACGGCGTTCTGATCCGGCTGGAGATTGCCCGGATCCACCCGGGAGAAAAGCGGATCGAGTATCTGACCGCGCAGCTCTACGAGGGGCTCCTTTGCCGGGAGGAGGTCCGGTCCTTCCTGGAAGAGATTGAGGCGTTGCCTTTACCCGGCTCTTCCAGCTGAATGCAGGCGCAAAAGCCGCAGGGAAAATTCCCTGCGGCTTCGCTTATTTTCTACAGAGCCGCCACTGCGCTCCCAGGAGGACCGCAAGGCTCAGGACCCCGCCCCCGGCAATCAGGGCACTCTTCCTTTGCACGGTCTGGACCAGGGGCAGCAGCCGCTCCAGCCCGCCGGGCAGGCTTGTCAGCGCAGTCCGGACCGTCTGCCACTGCGTGCAGTAATAATTCATGTCCAGAATATTGCTGGGCGGCAGAGTGGACGGGGGAAAGCTGATCCGGCTCAAGAGAAAGGCTATAGCACCCAGGCTCACCACGCTCACCGCCAGAGGCAGCCCCAGTCCTCGCCCCGCTCCCGGGGCCCGGCCGACGCTGCACACCGCTAAGATCCACATAACGGCCCCGCAAATCGCCAGCACCCCCACAAGGGCCACCAGAGGGAGCTGGCTCCAAAAGCGCCGCACCGTATCCAGGCTGAAGATCCGCCAACCCGTCTGGGTTTGCAGCACATAATCCCCCACCTTTTCCCGTTCAAAATAGGGCTCCGACCGCTCATCCGCCAGCAGCACCGCCGTATCGGACCGGGCCAGAATCGTCCCCTCCTCCTTCCATCCCTCCGGGGTCCCGTTCGGATAGTACACCAGAATCTGGTCCTCTACCCGTGGCCGCTCCACTCTCTGGTCCAAAATGATCGCCAGCTCCCCGGGGGAGGGCTGCCGGGAGGTAAGGGAAATGACATTGCACTGGTCCAGCCCGGACAAAAACACCGTTCCCGCCGCAGTCGGCCCCCGGTAATACTCCGAGCCGATCTCCCGCACCCGGGGACCGCTCTCCCATCCGGTTCCTTCGATGATCTCATACAGATGCAGTCCCGTCTCATCCCAGAACAGATAATTGGGCGGGAGCTCCGCACCGCCGCCCAACCGCAGGGCCTCAAAGCCCAGGGGGCGAATCTCCACCTGCAAAAGCATCTCCTTCTCAATTTTCCGGGACAGGAGGGTGCAGGCGGCCAGGACATACAGAAGCAACAGCATCACCGCAACAATTCTACGTTTCATGATGTCTTATTCCCCCCTAACTCGATGCCCTCCGCCATCTCCCGATGGAACAGGGCAAACAGCACCAGCGGCGGCAGCGCCGTGAGCATGCAGCAGACCAGCTGCACATTGGGATCCCCGGGCGGCACGGAGGCCAGCGCCACGGACAGCGGGTACTGCGTGACCTCCTGCAAAAAGGCGATAGGCTGCTCCACCATATTCCAGCCGTCCAGAAAGGACAGCAGCAGCGTACACACCAGGCCGCTCTTGCTCATGGGGGTCAGGATCCGGACAATGACCGTGGGGATCCGGGCGCCGTCCAGCTGCGCCGCCTCCAGAATATCATTGGGCACCGCCCGGAAGCTCTGGGTCATGATAAAGGTCCCCAGGGGCAGGAAAATGCCCGGCAGAGCCAGAGACGCATAGGTCCCCAGCAGCCCCAGCCTGTCAAAAATGAAGTAATTGGGCACCAGTGTCACCTGGATGGGAATCACCATCCAGACGATCAGCAGAAAGAAAATCTGATTCCGCCCTGGAAAGCGGCACTTTGCAAAGCCGTACCCCGCCAGGACGGCAACCAGGGTCTGCCCCAGGGCAATGGTCAAGCTCAGGCCCAGGCTCTTCCAGAATCGCATTAAATACTGAGATTGTTGCAGAAATACCTGGTAAAAATAATCCAGCGTAAATCCATTGGCCGTCCAGAGGCTCCGCACCAACACATACAGAAAAGGCAGCACGCAGAAGGCTCCCAACAGGATCCCCACAATGGCCGCGCCTACAGGATGCTTCTTCATTCCCTATACGCCTCCTTCCGCAGCACCAGGCGATAGCCCAGCGCGAAGCATACCACCAGCACCGCCAACAGCAGCACCGCCGCCACTGCCAGCTTGGCGTAGCTCATCTTTGCAAAGGCGTTGTTGATAAAGTGCTGGAGCATATAAATGCTCTCATGGGGATTCGAGCCCCCCACCAGAAAAATCTCCCGGAAACACTTAAACGCATTGATAAGGGAGAACACCGTTGCGAAAAAGAAGCTGTACCACATCTGCGGCAGGGTAATGGACCAGAGCCGCTGGAACCAGTTCGCCCCATCCAGAGCGGCGGCAGCGTCCAGTTCCTCCGGGATTGTCGTCAGCCCGGACAGAAGCAGGATCACACTGTAGCCGGTGTTTTTCCAGAGGTACAGCCCCACCGTCACCCAAAATGCGGCGTTGGAGTGCAGCCAATCCTCCACCGGCAGCCCCAGGGTATACAGCCCCAGATTCACCAGCCCGGCCTCCGCAAACAGCAGCTCCAGGAGCATGACCGTCCCCGCTACGGGCATCATGTACGGCAGCAGCAGTACCGTCTTGAGGCGCTGGTGCTTCGCCGCCTGCCCCCGGAGGAACAGGGCGATCAAAAGCGACAACACCAGAATCAGCGGCAGACACACCGCCAAAAAGCGCATGGTATTCCCAAAGGCCCGGGAGAACACCTCGCTTTTCAGCACCGCCCGATAGTTGCTCAGACCCACAAACCGCTCCGTCCGCCCGACGCCCTTTGCCATGGATTTCCACAGCACCAGAAGGAACGGCGCCGCATAAAACACAATGCACCCGGCCATCAGCGGCAAAATCGCCAGGTAGCCCCGCAGGGCCCTTTTTCTCCTAAGTCCCACATTACCCCTCCGCTAAATATTGCTCCAGCTCGGCCAGAATGTCCTCCGCTACCTGGTCTAGGTCCACGTCTGTCGCAGCGTTACCCGCCTCCCAATCATTGAGCTCCGCCAGGTGGTTCGAAAATATCCCGTTCAACTCCTCATTGGGAAAGATTACCCGGTCGATCGGCTCTGCCAAAACGGGGATGTCCGCATCGGTCAGCTCCACTTTCAGAAGCCGCTTGTGCTTGGTGTTGTTGTGACCCATAAGTCTCTTCCTCTGCTCCACCGGCTCATAAAACGCCCTGCATTTTTCCCACAGCACCCGGGCCGCGCCGCTGTGCCGCACCGGCCAGCCCTCATGCGGAATGGTTGGGAAATCCAGGCCGCTTGTGCGCTGGTTTTGCTCCCACTGCGCCTCCTCGGTCAGAAACGAGCGCAGGAACTCATAGACCAACTCCAGATGCCGGCTCCCCGCACCCGCTGCCGCAAAATAAGTAATCCGCGCGGCTACTTTTCCCTCAACATCGGGCAGCGCGAACATCTCAATGGGCTGGGGCCGGCTCTTCGCGATTGCCGCCAGGGAGAAGCCCACGCTGAGGTCCTCCACCTTGCCCGGGAAGGTCTCGGAGAAGAATATATCGCCACCCCAGTATTGGGCCAGTCCCACGCTCCCGGCGCCGGACAGTCCGAGAATGGCAGCCGTCTGCTGCTTGCGCTCCAAAAATGTGCGCAGGGTCTGCCGGGATAGGCAGACCGTCTCCTGCTCATAATCAAAAATGGGCGGGAGAAGCTGCCAGCTCACCCCCTCAAGATAGGCCGTCCGCTCCCAGGAGGGTTGGCCGGAGCCCAGCACCTCCTCCCAGAAGCCGTACAGGCCGGAGGCCATTTTCTCCCGGTCTAGACCGGAGGCAGCCAGCTGCTCCGCATCCAGATAGACCACCGGAACCTCATACCGCAGGGGCAGCACATACCGGGCCCCGTCCACCACCCCGGCCTCCATGACCGTCTGCTGGAGGGCTTCTGTATGCAGCTCCGTGTCCGCATCATAATAGGCGCTCAAATCCGCAAACAGGCCCGCGTGCATTGCCTGCGCCACATCCGGGAACACCGGATCCTGCCACAGTAAGGTCCCGGTAGGCAGGAGGTATCCATCCGGACCGCCCCCGGCCATGATCTGGGTCCGCAGCTGCTCCAAGTGCGCCGCCCGGGCCTGCTCCTCGCTCTCCAGGATTTCCAGATTGACCTTCACTCCGGGGTGATCTGCCTCAAAGGCCTGGATTGCGGCTTCTGCCTGGCCGTTCATGCCGGTCGCGTCGGTCTGCTCAGTCAGAATCCAAAGGGTTGTCTCCTCTCCTCCCGGGGCTTGCTTCCCACCGCAGCCGGACAGCAAAAGAAGCGTAAGCAATGCCATCGCCCCAAATCTCAAAAGCCGCCGTTTGGTCTGCATGATTTTCACCCCTTATAAAGATCGGGCGCGTGCCCAATCCGCAATTTGAACACGCACCCATCCTGCAAGCCCCGACTCTCGGAGGCCTGACGGTGCTCCTGTTTTCCCGGTTTCGCTTTTTTACACTATAACACAGTACCCAGTCAAAGTCAATGTTTTTCTCCTTCGTCTTTCTTCTATCTTATTGTTTTCTTCTTTTATTTCGCTTTTCTTAAGTGCAACGCCGAGGGCGGCTCATCCCTCCGCCAAATATTGCTCCAGCTCGGCCAGAATGTCCTCCGCTACCTGGTCCAGGTCCACGTCCGCGGGCGCCTCCCGGTTCTCTCCGCGATTCAGTTTCCGGAGGTAAGCGCTCAGCCGCTCCTGGAGTCCATCATTTTCAAAATAGGCCCGTTGAACCGGCACAGAAAGGGCCGGTATATCCCCATCCTCCAGTTCAACCCGAATCAGCCTGTTCCAATGCGTCCGTCTTTCCGTTGGCTCACTTCTTATGTCCATCGTCTTTAGTTCTTTTACATAATTCCATAATGGAGCAGCAGAACCCACATTTCTTACCGGCCACCCGGACTCTATGAGCAATTGATTCTTCACCACCCCGGAGATTTTGCGCTTTTCCTGCCATTGGTTTTCCTCCCGAAGAAATTCCCGCAGAAACGCATAGGTCAGTTCCGGTTTCTCACTTCCCGCGCCGGCCGCCGCGTAATAAGTAATCCGTGCCACCAACTCCCCCTCTCCGCCGGAAAGCGGCAGCATTTCGATCTTCTTTTGTTCACTCTTTGCAATTGCGGCAGTCGTCAGAGCCATATCCAGAGTTGCAATCTCGGCAGGATGCTCCTCTGAGAGGAAGCTCTTTGTGGACCAATAGTCATCAAGATTCAGAACATCCACAACAGCCGTCCCTCCGGCCTTTGCATACGCCCACTGATACGCCTCCAAGTAGGTCCTGAGCGCCTCCCTCGGCAGAATCACCTCCCCTGCCTCATAATCAAACAGCGGCGGCAAAAACTGCATATGCTGCGCTCCGCGATAATACCGCGCCGCTGAGGTCCATTGCGGTCCCCCTTCCTCCAGCACCTCCTTCCAAAAGCCGTACAGGCTGGAGGCCATTTTCTCCCGGTCCAGACCAGAGGCAGCCAGCTGCTCCGCATCCAGATAAACCACCGGAATCTCATACCGCAGGGGCAGCACATACCGGGCCCCGTCCACTACCCCGGCCTCCATCACTGTCTGCTGGAGGGCCTCGGTATGCAGCTCCGTATCTGCATCGTAATAGGGGCTCAGGTCCGCAAACAGACCGGAATACATAGCCATTTCCACATCCGGGAATAGGGCTTGCCGCATTCCTTGCTGCGGCACTAGAAAGCCATAATCTGACCCGTAGTTCAAATTGGCAGACAAAAGATACCCATCCGGGCCATCCCCGGCCATAACCTGGGTCCGCAGCTGTTCCAATCGGTTCTCCCGTTCCTGTCCGGATTCGGGCAGCGTCTCCAGGTTGACCCTCACGCCGGGATGATCCGCTTCAAAGGCCCGGGCAACGCTTTCCGCCTGGCTATTCATGCCACAGCTTGCGGTTCGCTCTGTCAGAATCCACAGGATTCGTTCCTCCTGTGGAGGCAGCTCCGTCGGCACTTTCTCTTGCCCGCACCCCGCAAGCAGCACTACCGCCAGCAGGGTCAAAAGAAAAAGTCCTCGCCAAAAACGTTGAACCTGTACCATTTGCTCCCCTCCATATAAAGAATGGGTGCGCGCCCAATTGCTAGGTTGAGCACGCACCCCCCTTAAAAAACTATATCAATTTCACCCGAATTACCTCAAAAAAGCCAAGTCAAAAGGCCTTGCTACCTAGAATATCTATTATGGCTGAACTGCCTTACAAATAAATCCCTTGTATACTGCGTTCATTAAGTATTTCCCGCAATTTGCACAGTTTACAATCGTTCCCTCATATTTTAATTCATGCTTATGGCTCGTTGTTGATACAATTGGACAGGAACCGCTAGATACTTGTACCGTAACAATTTGCGTCGCATACTTCTGAACAACCCTAGCGACTCCCCCGCATCGTTCACATGTTAAAGCATCATACTGCGGCTCGGCCGTCTCTCCCTTGGGCGGGACGGCGGCAAGTACGGACAGGGAACAGGACAGCAAAAGGGCTACGACGAGGATCACGGAAATCAGATTTCTCTTTTTCATGAATTGGTGCTCCTTTCAAAGTCGGTTTGTGGAATCCTGCACTTCCTTTGCCCCGAGGGGTGCGCACCCGCCGGGGCCCATAAGATTCTGCGCGCCTCTTATGTGGATTTATTATACCATGGCAATTCTGTAATGTCAAGATTCTTCTTTTTATCTTTTTCGCTTATTTCCTTATTTCAAAACTTGTCCGCTCTTCATGAATATTTGAAATTTATATACCGTATATTCTTCTTGCATGTCCACCTTTTTGCAAAAAAGCACCCGGCATGGATCCGCTCCACACCGGGTGCACAAAATTCAGTTCGCCAGACCGTTGCGTTTTCCGTCGTCAAAGGCGATGTTCACCCCGTTGAGGCTCACACCCTCCTCCGCCCGGATGAGAATGTACTTCACGCCGCCGAGAATGCGCGTCTCTACCAGGTCGCTGCGCTCCGGGCTGACCTGAATGGATACATCCGGGGTCTCCAGGTGGAATTTCTTCTGATCCACCAGATTTTTCGGGCAGACCTCGGCATTTTCCCCAAATTCCTTATCAAATTCTGCGGAAAACGCCTCCATACGTGCCTCCGGCACGCCGCAGGTGGCCAGCATTCCCTGGACCGTGGCCTTGCTCACCGTCAGGGTTTCCGGCTCCCGGCTGGCCTTATGCTCCTCGATCAGGGAGCACAGCTGGGTATGGACCCCCTTGACCACCTCAATGCTGCAATCCTCCCCCACGGTCTCCCCCAGCAGCGTGCGGAAGGTCTCCTTCTGGGTCTCCGCCGCCATGGGGGCCTCGGTCCGGAACAGAGCCTCCACAAATTCCGCCTGGTCCTTGGCCGCGTTCCGGGTGTACAGCTCGGCGGCATACAGGTTCGTCCCCCGGCCGTCAAAGGCGGGGAACAGGAAGCCTACCTCCGGCGCCCCCACAACCAGGTCCGCCGACGTGCTGCAAAACCGTCCCTCGGGGCTGTCGAACCGCAGAGCGGGCTTCGTCAGTTTGATGGGGCACACACTGCACAGAAAATAGGAATAGACCGCCTGTCCATCCTCCTGCCGGGCGCCGTCCCGGCCATAGGCGGGCACGTCATAGCGGTCCGCCGCCAGAAGGATCATGTAATTTCCCTCCATATGCACCGCCCCGGCTATCTTCTCATACAGGGCACGAACCGCCGCCTCATCCTTCAGGCCGGAGTTCTTTAGGGTCATCAGCAGCTTGTGCTCCTCCCCCTCCATCACCTGCCGGGTGGAGAAGGGCACATCCACCAGATTCTTCCCCGCCCCGCCGGAGAGGGTTTTCTTGAGAAGGGTCAGCAGCGCTTGGCAGTCCGCCTCCAGCATGGTTCCCAGGCCCTGGCGGAACTGAGAGAGGATCTCTCCCTTTTCATTTACATAACAGCCGAACAGCTCCGTGATCGCGCTTTTTTCAGGCTTAAAGCGCCGGCGCAGCTCTGCAAATTCCTTGTCGTTCATGGTTCAATTCTCCTTTTGATAGATCAGCACCCGGTCCGTCTCCAAAACCAGGGTATACCCCTCCGTGGAATGCTTGCTTTCCATCCGTTTATCCAGAGCCAGGTAGTCCGTCTGGAAGCCGCCCTGATCCGAATACAGCTCCTCGTGCCCGCTCAAGTGGGCCACCAGGGACCAAGACGCAGAGACCGAAGCCTCCTCCGGAATGGTGTCCAGGGCCTCCTGCATTTGCGTATAGGTCTCCTGATTGCTGAGATACCGCTCCAGATACCCCAGCTTCTGCACATTGGCCCCGCAGAACAGCACGCCGCAGACCGCTGCCGCCGCCAGG
Organism: uncultured Oscillospiraceae bacterium; assembly: GCA_934565775.1. Classification (GTDB taxonomy): domain Bacteria; phylum Bacillota; class Clostridia; order Oscillospirales; family Oscillospiraceae; genus Faecousia. The sequence goes on along the minus strand of CAKTIN010000006.1, from coordinate 23,838 downwards.
GCGCTGGCCCGCTGCCGCCGGAGCTCCATCTGGCTGAGGGTCAAGATCGCAAAAACGAACAGCAGCGCCGTGCTTCCGAAGTGGTACTGAAAGCCGATGTTGTACTGATATTGATAATTGGGCAGCACGTTCAACAGGAGCATGGGCCCCAGAAGCAGGAACCGCGCGGGATTCTTGCAGTTGACCAGCACCGGCGCCAGAGGCAGGAGCATAAAGAGCAGATACTGCACCTTCGCCTCGGTGAAGCACTGGGCCACCAGATAGCCGGGATGGGTAATGGCCGTGCGCACCACCGCCAGCATTCCGTCCTGGGCGTTGGGGACCAGATTGGAAAAGCGGGAGCTGATCACGCCGTCCCCATGGGCGGTCACATAGCCCGTCGTCAGCGCAAACACCGCGACCGCAGCCGCCAGCAGCGCCGCGCTCTGCTTCACCCGCTGCCGGGACAGGAGGTAATACAGAGCCACAAAGGCCAGGTAGATCCCCGCATCCTCCTTAATGCACAGGGTCAGCGCCGCTCCCAGCCAAAACCATCCTTCCTTTTGGGTCTCGGCACCGTATACGGTCAACAGCAGGGCTAAAGCCAGGAAGCAGTTCTCATGCAGGTCGTAAAAGGTCGAGCCGGACAGCGCCGGAAACAGCAGAAATGCAGCAGCCAGGCAAACGCTGGCACCCCGGGAAAGGCCCTTGACCTTGCACAGGCCATACAGAGGCAGGAGGGCCAGCGCCACCACCAGGGCCTGCTCCACCTGGAGCGTCACCGGGCTGGGGAACAGGCAGTACAGGGGCAGCATCAAATAATACACCGGGGAAAAATGGACGTGCAGATGGGTCATGAGCTTGCTGCGCTCGTAGGTCGTGACCATGGTCCCATGCTTGCGCATACTCTCAAACATCTGCGTAAAAATGCCGAAATCAAAGCCCGGTGCGCTGAAGCTCAGGTAGCGGCAAACCGTAACCGTGGCGATAAAGCCGAACAAAGCCACGGCGCAAAGGCCGTAGAGAAGCTTCACCGTATTTTTCTTCGGCTCCCAGGCCGGAATGCGGTCCCGCAGAAGCAGGCAGCCGCCCAGGGTCAGCCCCCCCAGCCCCAAAGTCAACCAGGTATCCTCACCAGCCCCCGCCCAAACGCAGGCGGAGAGATAGCAGAGGCCCTCCAAGGCCCAGCGCAGATAGCGCCCCTGCGACAGCCCCAGGGCAAACAGCAGCGCCGCGCTCACCAGAAGCAGCACCAGATACCCCAGAAGGGAGACCGAAGCGCTGAAGCCCACATCCTTCAAATGCCAGGGTCCGCCCATCAGCAAATTCACCAGCAGCCACCCGGCGGCCAGGCTCTGCACTGCCATACCAAACAGCTGCCAGGGCGTCGCCCGGGGCTGCCGCTTTGCGGAGTTTTTCATGGTGCGCCTCCTCAGGGAAGAATTCGTGTACCGGTACGGCCGGAAATGCCCTCCTCCGCCCGGTCCAGCAGGGTGATCAGCGCCTCCCGCCCCGGCCCGGAGCGCACAAACTCCACCGCCGCAGCCACCTTCGGGGCCATGGAGCCCGGAGCAAACTCCCCTGCCCGGAGATATGCCTCCGCCTCCCGGGCGGTCATGGTATCCAGCCAGGTCTCCCCGGGGGTCCGGTAGCCGATGGCCACCTTTTCCACCGCAGTGAGGATGACCAGCTTCTTCGCCCCCAGCTCCCGGGCCAGGAGGGACGCCGCCAAATCCTTATCGATTACCGCGTCCACCCCCTGCCAGGCCCCCGCCGGGTCTGCGGCTACCGGGATTCCACCGCCGCCGCAGGCAATGGGGATCGTCCCGGACGTCAGAAGCCCGGCGATCTGCTCCAATTCTACGATCTTTTGGGGCCTGGGCGAAGCGACCACCCGCCGCCAGCCCCGCCCGGCATCCTCCCGGACGGCAAAGCCCTGCTCCCGGGCGGCTTTTTCCGCCGCCTCCCGGGTCATGAACGAGCCGATGGGCTTCGAGGGTGTCTGAAACGCCGGGTCCGCAGGATCCACCGCCACCTGGGTCAGCACCGTAGCCACCCGGTCCGGCAATCCCCTTGCCCCCAGCGCCGCCCGCAGGGCGCGCTCCAGATCGAAGCCGATATAGCCCTGGCTCATAGCCACACAGACGTGCAGCGGGCAGGCCTCCGCCCCGCCGGAGCGCTCCAGCGCCTCCATCCCGGACTGGATCAGCCCCACCTGCGGGCCATTCCCATGGACCACGGCCAACTCATAGCCTGCCCCGGCCAGCTCTGCCAGCACCGCCGCCGTATGCCCCACTGCAAGGCGCTGCTCTGCAAGGGTATTGCCCAAGGCGTTCCCGCCCAGCGCCACTACGATTCGTTCCGCCATGCCGCCTCATCCTTTCTCACGTGCAAAAGTTCTGTACTCATTTTAGCAAAAATTGAGATAATTGCAAGTCCTATCTTCCCCTCGCCCCCCGGAGCGGCTTCGCCGCCTTAGGAAAAGCAGCGTCCGCCCACTGCTTTCCGGCCGCCCTCTCGCCTGTAAGCAAAGTTCAACGGCACGGATTGCACAAAGGCAGGCGTTCCGGCGAAAATGGGCATAAAAATGCCCGCAGCGCCGGTGCGGTGCGGACAGGCATAGGGCAATCTAGAAGGAAACGGGAGAACATGGGGTCCCAATCGGAGCGCAGTCGCAAACCGCAAGGAACACCACGACTATGGCGCCAAATTGTGCTTTCGGCCGGCACAGAATTTTGCTTTTTTGCGAAAAAGGACGGTGCAGCGCGAGAATTGCCCCGGGGAGTGACCGTTTCCGGCTCTCTTGCCGACGCCACAAGCGCTGCACCTATTGATAGTATATACGCAAAAAGCAGAAATGTCAAGAAATTTTTTAGAAATATAATTGGAACAGGCAAGCAGCCGAACGGCAAGAATTCCGGCTTCTCTACAGCCCGCAGACTCGCTTTTCTCCAAATTCGGCGCTGACACCGCCGAAATTCAGAGCCCGCACCGGCAAGCCGGTGCGGGCCCCATGGGATTGAATTTACTTCAGAATGGGCGCAACGCGCTCCATGATCGCGGCAACCTCCGCGCGGTTAATGGTCTTGCCGGGCAGCAGCGCAAATGCGCCGCCCAGGTCATAGCCCTTGAGAATGCCGTTGGCCACGGCCCAGGCCACTGCCTGCTTGGCATAGGCCAGCACCTCGTCCGCATCGGTGAAGTCCAGCGTCTCCGCTCCGGCTGCGCCGGTCTTGTCCACGGAGACTGCGTACCGGTACAGCATCACCACCATATCCTGGCGCGTGACGTCCTCACCGGGGGCGAAGGTTCCATCGCCGCGGCCCAGGACAATCCCCTGCTCCGCCGCCCAGGCCACAGCCTTGGCAAAGTAGGCGTCATCCTTCACATCGGTGAAGGGGTTGGCCGCATCGGTCTCCGGCTCACCGGCCAGGCGGTACAGCACCACAGCCAGCATTCCCCGGGTCATGTTGGAGCCGGGCTCGAAGGTCGTAGGCGTCGTGCCCTTGAACAGGCCGTTTTCATAGACATACTTCACGGCGCCGTAGAACCAAGCGCCTTCATGCACGTCGGTGAAGGGATTCTCCCAGGCATCGCTCTCGTGCGCGGAGGGAACGCCCATCTGCATCAGCAGCTGCGCCACCAGCTCCTCGGTGACCTTCGCCGTGGCGTCGGCGCTGAACTGCTTCAGAATCGTCACCGCCATGGGGGCCTGCCCGGCGTTTGCAACGGTAGCCGTGCTGCCGCTGTCGATCGGGGTCCAGGTCATGGGGTAGAACAGATCCACATTTGCCGCAAGGGTCTTAGCCTCGCTGCCGTTCATCTGATAAGTTACGGCGCCGCTCAGCGCCTTCATACCCAGCTGGGCGCGGCTATTCTTGTTCCGGTCCACAATGGTAATGCTCTCATTCTGGCGCAGGTAGATCTCGTTCTTCGGGCCGTTGTCCAGGAGGTCCGCCGAAATCACGTCGCTGCCATCATTCTGGCGTGTCACAACCGCGCTCACGCTGATCCCCTCGGGGTACTTCGCGTTGACCTGAGACATAATGTCCTTCGCCAGGTCCTCTGCATAGTCGCTGCCGTCCAGCAGGTCCTTGCTCAGATTCAGCGCCAGAATTTCAGCGTCCCGCAGCTCGGTGTAGGAGGGGTTCGCCTCCATATCCAGGGCGTACTGTGCCTGGGCGAAGGAATCGCTGCCCATGGGATTGTACACCCGGAAGCCGTCAAAGCGGAAGCCGTCCGCCCGGGTCTCGACCTTGGAATCCTCGCCAAAGCTCTCGCAGTGGATCAGCTTCACCTCATGGGTGCCGTACTCCAGGTTCCGCAGGCTGATGATGGGGATGTTATAGGTCTCGGTCAGGCCGGTCTCAAAATCCGTCGCGCCGGTTTCGCCGCCCTTGTTCCGGGTATCGACGATGATCAGGCGCTCCATCTTGCCGTCCTTCGTCAGCATCATCATGACGCTGCCGCTGTTGTTGGTGCAATCGGCGTAAATGTCCACGCCGGTACCGGTAAAGGCAAAGGTCGCAGCCGCACCGATGGTGTTCGTCCCGGCATAGGAATTCAGCGCATCCCGCTGGGCTTCATACGCTCCATCGTAGCCGTAATTCCAGGCGGGATTCTCCGCCTTCTGGGTGTCGCCAGCCAGGGCCGCCTGCTGCTTGCTCTCGCCGCCCGTGAAGGCCTTCCCGTCGTCCCAGTTGCCCGTATAGGAGGCAAAGCCCTGCTCATAGTACACGGTCGTCGCGGGGAGAAGGGTAATGGTGGAAACCAGAGGATCCGCCCCTTCTTCCGTGAAGTTCACCGTGATGCCAATGGTCTCGGTGCCGCTCATGACCTTGGTGGGGCGATAGGTAAAGACCACGTCCGACAGCTTGACTTCCTTTGCCTGGGCAAAGTCCGTAGACAGCACGCCGTATTTCAGGTTCGCACCGTTGATCTGGATGCTCGCAATGCCATCGATCGTACTGAGGCTCTGCGCACCCTCCAGGATCTTCTTCATGGTAACCTCCAGCGGAAGGCCGAAGTCCACAACATACACTTCGCCCGCCTGTCTTCTATAGAAGAGGTCCAGGGTCTTGCCGTCGGTGGAGATCTTGCACTCTACATACTGATAGTTGGCCGTCCGGTAATAGGGCGGGCAGCCGGTCCTGCTCAGATCCTTATGGACCTCCTGCAGCACACCATACTTGTTAGTCGTCTGGAAAATGGGGTCCTTACCGTCGTCCACGCGGCCGGTAAACTCCTCGGGCTCGGCGGTATAAATACCGAACTCAAAGAAGGGCTTATCCGCAGCGCCGTCGGTGATATCGTAGTAATAGACCTGAAGGGGCGCTTCCTCCACGTGCTTATCGCGGATGTAGTAGGTGATCCGCATAGCCTGGTTCCGCACGATCCAGACCTCGTCCACCGTACAGTCGCCGCCGACATGGTAATTCGCGATTCCCAGGGTTTCCGCGTAGGTCTTATCCTTTGTGCTCGCGCTTCCGATTCCCTTTACCTTCGGCAGGCCGCTGTCTATGTAATCCTGCTCCGTCAGCGCCCAGGCGACATATTCCGTCCCGTTGTAGAGTTGGTCGGAATTCTTCATTACGTCATTCGGCATCGCAGCAGCAGTTCCGTTCGCATCCGTCAGCTTCACGCTGGGATCGTCATTGCTGGGCGTCACCGTTACCAGATACACCTCGTACTCCGAGGAGTTCACGGCGCGGGAAACGCCGATACGCCGCGTACGGTTCAGGTTACCCTCGCTTCCGTCCGCCTTCACCTGGGCATCGTTGACCAGCGTATGGTAGGAGATCGTCAGGTCGCGGGTAAAGTTGTTGGGGTTGCGGTGCAGATCGGGATACCGTACCGCATAGTCCAGCAGCACATAGCCGCCGGTCAGATCGTTCGTTCCGTTGAAGTTCCCATCGTCCTGGGTATAGCCCCAGTCGGCGACCTGGGTCGTGATTTCCTTCGTGACGGGGGTCACCTGCAGATAGTAAGCAACGATCTGGTCCTCGGATGCTGCGTCAGTCTTGATCTGTGTCCAGCTGTCCGCCTTCTCCGGGGTATTGGACCACGCCCACATATCATTGTAATACCGGATGTAGGTAAAGCCGCTGCCCTCCAGGGTCTTATCGATCGAGTCGCCCTTTCCGGGGACATCTTCCTTGATTGCAGTCTGCCATTTCCCATAGGGGAGGCACACGCCCTTCCAGAAGGCCAGAGGATTCTCGGACAGCGCCCAAGCCGCAGTCTTCTCCACCAGGCGGTTGAAGGGAACACCCTGCTCGCCATAGGCAGAGGTTGCGTCCAGCTGAATGACATGCTCGCCGCTCACTGCGCCGTAGGCCTTGTTGTTCGTAATGAAGTAATATGCCGTCAGGGCAGGGGCATCCTTCAAAGACTCGGGCACGACCGTTACATGATAGGTCGTTCCGCCAATCTTAACCTCGCCAGCATATCCCACAGATACGCCGCTGAAGGTAACCAGCGTTCCGGCAGGCTTTGCCGGATCGCCTTCTGCATAGATAGCAGTCAGGCTGCTTGGCTTAGTGTTTGTCACCGACCATGCGCCGTCCGCAAAAGTGAGGTAATAGCTGTTGGTCTCCCAAGCCCTCTTAAGAATATGCAGTCCTTCCTCATCAAACACCCATTTTTTCTCGGAGTAATTTCCGTTACGGTATACCAAGCTATTATTCCAATCCAAATCCAGGAAATGGTTCGCATCCGTGTAAATCTCAAAGCCCTGGTTATCCTTCACTTTCCAAACCGTGGCCTTGGTGACATCCGTGGTTGCCCCAAACGTATCCCCGTCCTGGACCAGATAATATCCATTGCTCTCAATAATGATTCCCTGGCCCGCGCTCAATTCGTTCAGCAGAGTCGGAGCACCAGGCGCCACATAGTCATGGTACTTGAGCTCCAAACCAGCCTTGGTCGTATCAAGTGTGGACTCATAGTCATTTGTATAATCTTTTCCGATCAGATCATACGAACGGCTGCCGCCTACAGGAATATTGACATATACAATACCGTTATCTTCCTCCGGGTAAGTCGGCATGGGTTCCGTTTCGGAAGGCTCCGTCACAGGCGGCTCCGTCGGCTTCTCCGTGGGATCCGTCGGATTTTCCGTGGGATCCGTCGGATTTTCCGTGGGATCCGTGGGTGCTTCCGTCGGCTCTGTCACAGGCGGCTCTGTTCCCTTTTCGGTTACATTTATCGTATAAGTAACGCCGTCCAAAGTATAGATCGCAGTACCAACTTTAACGCCGGTAAGCACCAAATCTGCCGACGCCGGAACCGCCGCAGAAGAGGCCTTAACTACCACAGGAGTTGTTGGTGCACTAAGAGAAAGCTTCCATTCATTATCAAATGTAATATAGCGGTTGGTGTTCCACGCTTCCTTCAGCGTTCCATTCTTATAAAGCCACGGCGTTGACGAAGCTCCCAGCGCTAATTTAAAGAACTTATCTCCGTCATTCCATTCCGCTCCGCCAGTCAGTTTGCTCCCATTGTATTTCAAATAGAAATTATTACCTTCCTTTTCAATGGTAAACCGCGTGGCCAGCGAAGCATCCGTCGTGTTTTCAAAACTGCTATCCGCATTCACGACCAAGAAGTTCGTGCCGTCTGTAACTACGACCTCACTGCCAGCTGTCGGTGCCTCCACCTGTGTCAATTTTCCGCCGGGGTCGCCAGCCTTGAAGTTCTCCACTTTGACCGATACAGCGGAGGTATCCCCAACACCCGCAAGCAGCGCCAAAGCCCCTTCCGCGTTGGAGAAGTCACCAGTCACATGAAGCGACACACTATCGCCCACATAGAGGTCATAGACGACCGCGCTGGTATCTACATTATAATAAGCATTGACCTTCTCCGCAAAGGCCGCCAGCAGGTTCGTAGCCGCCGTCTGCCCATTGGACTTGAAGTTCATCACCTGGTTCAGCACCGACGCACCGGCGTCGCCCTCCGCAGGCTCGGAATCCAGATAACCGCCGTCGCACCAGATGCAGAGCATCGCACCGGCAGGATTCGGCAGGGCAAAGCCGCTTCCCTTTGTGGCAACGTAATCCGGTCTAAAGGATTTTACGCTCACGTCCGGGGAAGTATAATACGCCGTATTCAGCGCATAATAGCAGCTCTCGTCCACGTTGATGAGCTTGTTTCCTCTGCTCTGGCATTCCGCAAGGTTCGTAGACTTGTCCCAGAACAGAATCTCATACTTCTTATAGGCTTCAGAGTAGTTGTAGCCGGAATCGGCATACAGATAATCGCTGAACGCCCGCGGGGTCATTTTCGCCTTCACGATCACCTTGGCCGCTTCGTCCATAAAAGAGACGATCGCCCGGCACAGGGTCGGATTCGAAATGCTATCCGCAGTCGAATGTCCAATATCATAGCAGAACTCATCCGAGCAGATATTGAAATACCGGCAGCCGTTGGCCGCAAAGAATTGCACATACCGCTCCAAAATGGCCAGCATCACCTTTTGGGCCGTGGCGTTGGTCACGTCAAAGGAAGAATTCGTAGTTGTTCCATAGCCCGCGTATTTGAACGCCTCAAAATCCGGAGCATTCAGAATCGCACCCATATGCCCGGGCATATCGAAGGAGGGCACGATCTCAATGCCCTTCTTCCGGGCATAGGAGATGATCTCCTTCATCTCCGTCTCGTCAAGCCACTTGTCCTCATGGCTGGGACGGAAATGGGCCTGGTTGGGGTCCTCCGTCTTTACCGGGGCCCTGTCACCGGTCTGCATAATCCCGTTCCCCAGGGCCTTGCTCAGGTCGTAATTCTTTCCGTCCACCGTAAAGGTCATGTTATTCAGCGCAAACCGGAAGCCCTGGTTATCGCTGAAGTACAGGCCCAGCTGATTATAATGGTTCTTCGCCATTTCATCGATCAGCTGCTTTAAGACCTCTACGCTCCAATACTTCCGCCCGGCGTCCACCTGGACGATCCGGTAAGAAGAGTCCGCAGAAGCCGCATTTGTCTCCGCCGCAGTGCCCTGGGCCGCCCAGACTCCCGTCGGGAGCATACTCAGCAGCATACACAGGACCAGAAGCAAAGATAAGCTTTTCTTCATCCGTTTCAACTTATTTTCCTCCCCATTTTTGTTCATCCATAACACCCGCTGGCTGCGGGCCGTTATTCACAGATCATTTCTCCAGCAGCGCCCGCGCCTCTGTGCGCATGGCCGCTACCATTTCGCATAGGTATTTAGGAAGACCGGCGGCAGAGCCCGTCTCCGCCAGGGCCATGGCCGCGCATGCGTGACACGCCGCCTTATCCGGGCAGGCGCTGCACACCGCAGACACCCGCACCTCGTCGCTCAGCCGGGTCAGCTCCCGCCAGGCCGGGGCAAAGTCTCCCGCCGACAGGTCCACCCGGGGCTCCGGCATCATCCCGCAGGGGGTCAGCCAGCCGTCCCAGGTCACCCAGAACGCCGCATTCCCCGCCCGGCAGCGGATGCCGCCCTCCGGGCCGTCCGCCGGGCAATCCTCCAGCCCCGGAGGCGGCGCCAGTCCGGCCAGAATGCCTTGCAGATAGGTTTCGTATTCCTCCTGCCCAAACAGCAGCCGGTAGCGCTCCAGATTATAGTGCGCCGCCTGGGCCGGGGTGAAGCGCTCGTTGCGCCCCACACAGGCAGGGTCCCGCCGCACCGGCGGGAACATATAGGTATTGGTCTCCAGGATCAGCTTCCGCTCTGCCGCAAAGGCGTGGATCGCCGCCAGATCCCCGGCGTTCTCCGGGATCAGGGAGCAGTTCAGCTTGACCTGGATCCCTGCCGCCAGCAGCCGGTCTATGTTCCGGGCCACCCGGCTATAGCCGCCCCGGGTCCGGCACAGGGCCTCATAGGTATCGTCGCTTGCGCCGTACAGGGTGATATTCAGCCGCACCGGCGGACGGCGCCGCAGCCGCTCCACCGCCGCCTCGTCCAGCAGCGAACCGTTGGTATTCACCGACAGGATGAAGCCCATCTGGGCCAGCTGCTCATACAGCGGCCAGAAATCCGGCCACAGAAACGGCTCCCCGCCGGTCAGCAGCAGGTACAGCAGCCCCTCCTCCCGGGCCTGGCGGGCCAGCTCCAGCCAGCGCTCCAGGGTCATGATCGGCCGTTCGCTGGCCCGGACCTGCTCCGCCGTCTTGCGGACGTAGCACATCCGGCAATTGAAGTTGCACACCGGTGAGAGCTCAAAGGTCCCGTTGATGGGAATCCGGCCCCGGCTGGCCTTCTCCAGCAGGAAGCGGGTCAGCGGCGCTTGTATGAATTGTTCTTTTACGCTCAATCAGGCTTTCTCCCCTTTCGCAAGGGTTCGCTCCACCGCCTCCACCGCCGCTGCATCCGGCGTGCAGCGCAGGCGGTACACCGGCACCCGGCAGGCCAGGTCCAGAAGCAGATCGCAGGCTTTCTTTACATAGGCGCGGTTCCAGCTGTTGATCACCGTCCCGGCGTACAGCCCCCGGAAGCTCTCCCCTGGGAGCAGACGCTCCACCCGGCAATCCGGCCCCTGCTCCAGCAGGAAGATCGCCGCCACGGGCTCCCGCCGGGGCACATAGCACCGGGAGGACCCGGCAAAGGGCGAGCCCCAGGCCGTCCACACCCCGGCCTCCCGGCCGAGGATGGGCTTGTCCCCGTTGATCACCGTGCTGCCCCGGCAGTCCCGCCACAGGGCCGCCTGGGTTGACTTCCCGATGCCCGAGGGCCCGGAAAACAGGAGCCCGCCATAGGGCGAATCCACAAAGGAGGCATGGAGAATCAGCCGGTCCCACCGAAGCAGGAGCTCCTCCAGCGCCACATGCAGAAAGCAGCGGTTCATCTCCCGAAAGACCCGCTCCGCCTCCGGCAGGAAGCGTACCGTCCCCCCGGCAGGGGTCAGTCCGCTCACCGCATAGGGCCGGTCCTCCCGGGCCGGCTCATAATACCGGCGCAGGAACGCCTCCCCCTGGCGAAATACGGAAAAGCCCACGCCCCGGAACACCGGCGCGCCGGTCAGGGGCGGCAGCGTCTCCGCCGGGCGGAATTCCACGGTCAGGTCCGCCGGGCCTTCGCAGCGAAACGGGGCGAAATCCTCAGAAATCCGGCTCTCCCGGGGCAGGCAAAGCGCCAGCCCCCGCCCGGCGATGGAAAAGCGGTAATCGTAAGTACCCAAGACCTTTCTTAGGACTGGAACATTCCCATCACGTTGACGGAGTTGGTATAGCAGTAGCCCTCAAAGCCCGGCATTTTGGATGAGCAATTGGTCACCGCATCGGTAAACCAGCCGGTTACATCGCTGCCGCCGAAGGAGCCTGCCTTTGCCTCGCAGGTCGCTGCCGATGTCAGATTCATCTGGACATAGCATCCGGCAATGTGCTGCGCCAGTTCAAAGCGCTCCACATATAATTCCGGTTTTACATAGTGTTTCAACGTCTTGTTTCCTCCCATTTTCCGATTTTCCTTTTCCCGGCAGAGCCGGGGTCTGTGTATCAGCCGTCCGCGGCTACCCGGACGACCGACGCTTCTCCCAAATAGCACTCCGCAGCCTCCACGGTCACGGAGCTCCCGGGGGCGATCTGCTCCACGGGATAGACATAGGCGGCGCCGCCAAAATAGGCGCCCTCCACCAGGCAGTGGCACCAGACCCGCAGGCCCTTTAGCACCGAATCCCCCTGATTTTGCAGGGTGAGCGTCGTCCGCTCCCCGCTGCACGCCAGCCCCTCCGGCAGCTCCGGCTGGGGCTCGAAGTCGGCCGACCCGGTCACCGCCGCGCCGTCTCCCTCGGAGTCCAGGCTCCCGCCGTCCGTAGCAAAGGCCCAGACGGTCTGCCCATCCGGCACCTGCTCCAGACGGAAGGTGAAGGTCTCACCCTCCACGGAGGTCAGCGTCAGCTCCCCCCGGGTCAGGTATTCCCCGGAACAGTTTTTGACCACCAGCACCGGGATATTCTCTCCCGGGGCCCGGCCCCGGTCCGGATTCATCCCGGTAAACAGGAACAGTCCCGTCACCTCCAGGCGGCCGTCCTCCAGCCGCACCGGAAACTCCATGGGCGGCAGGGTCTGGACCGGCTCCGTCGATCCTTCGGTCCCAGCCTCCCGGGTATCCTGGGTCTGGAGGGTCTGCCCGGGCTCCGTGGACTCCGGCGCTCCGCCTCCGCCCTTGCAGCCGCACAGAAGCGCCAGGCACAGCATCGCCGCCAGCGCCCCTGCCCGCAAACGCATCGTTTTCATGTACATTCCTCTTTTACGGGTCCAGCAGCCCCGCCTCGGCCATTTTTTCTGCAAACTCCGCTGCGTCGGCCAAAGCCGTGGCCCGGTCCACCTCATATTCGCCCATCAGAGCGTCCGCCAGGTCCTCCATGGTGCAGTCCTTTTGCAGGGCATCCCAAAGGATCTGCCCGGCCTCGTTCAGCGTGGCCATACCGCTGAGCCGCATGGCGGCCTCCCCCGTGGGGATCAGCAGAGTCTCCCCCGCCACCCGGCGCAGGATCACGTCTTGTCTCGCCCTCAAATCATTTCCTCCTCGGCACAGGCTGCGGCATTCGCCTGTTTTTAACAGTGTAAAATATTATACAGCAATGCAACCACAATTTCAAGTCGTCCCAACGGGATTTCTGTTGATTCTGCCAGACTAATCTTATCCAAAAGTACGGTAAAGTTTATGAATTCCGACTTTCCTTAAAGTTTCTTCCATTTTTTTGGTTTTCTTTTGGTTTTTTCTGAGCGGCTTTCCCCTCCTTCCCCAATTCCCCTTCCGGGAGTGTTGCATTTTCCTTGTCCCTTTGGTATAATAATCTAAATTATTATCATTTTTACGCAAAGGAACGTTGCTATGACAGACGCTATCACTTTTCAGTCCCTTGGGCTCTCGGAGCCCATGCTCCGGGCCCTGGAGGAGAAGGGCTACGGATACCCCACCTCCGTGCAGAAGGAGGCCATTCCCCCGCTGATGGAGTGGAAAGACGTCATCGCCAAGGCGCCCACGGGCACGGGCAAGACCTTCGCCTTCGGCATTCCCATGATTGAGCACATCGAGCCGGACTCCGAGGAGCTACAGGGGCTCATCCTGGCCCCCACCCGGGAGCTGGCCATTCAGATCAAAGAGGAGCTGCAAAGCCTGCTGACCTACTACACCGGGATCCGGGTGGCCGTCGTCTACGGCGGCGCCCCCATCGGAAACCAGATCAAGGCTCTGGAAAAAAAGCCGCAGATCGTAGTCGCCACCCCCGGCCGGCTCATGGACCACTACAAGCGCAAAACCCTCCGGCTGAACAAGGTCAAGACCGTCATTCTGGACGAGGCGGACCGGATGCTGGATATGGGCTTTTACAAGGACGTCACCAACATTCTGGACAAGCTCACCAACCGGGTCAATACCGGCCTGTTCTCCGCCACCATCTCCCAGGAGGTCATGACCGTCTCCTGGCTGTACCAGCGGGACGAGGTGGAGATCACCGTGGAGCCCAAGCTGGAGGACAAGCCGGACATCGACCAGTTCTCCATTACCGTCTCCCCTCTGTCCAAGGCCGAGTCCGTCCTGCGGCTGATCCGCACCCAGGGCTTTGACCGGGTGATGATCTTCTGCAACACCAAGCATATGTGCCAGCGGCTGTGCGACGATTTTCTCCGGGCGGGGCTGAATGTGGCCTGCATCCACGGAGACATCAAGCAGAGCCTCCGGGAGAAGAGTATGCAGCAGTACCGCGAGGGAAAGGTCCAGGTGCTCATCGCCACGGATGTGGCCTCCCGGGGCATCGATGTGGACGACGTGGACTGCGTCATCAATTACGACATTCCCGAGGAAAACGAGTATTATATCCACCGGATCGGCCGGACCGGCCGGGCCATGCGCAAGGGCGTGGCCTACTCCATCGTCAGCAATTTCCCCGAAAAGGCCAAGCTGGACGAGATCGCAAAATTCTCCAATTTTGTCATTCACCCCATGCTCCTCAACGAGGACGGCACCATGACCGAGGTCAAAGAGAAGCCTCCCGTGGTGCGCAAGCGCTTCCGTTGACCGGGCCGGAGCGGGGGTTTCTCCTCCTGGCCAGCCCCCTGGGGGACCCGGAGCGGAAATGCCTGACACTGCCCCAGCTTCGGGTGCTCAGCCGCCGGGTCGCCGAGGCCGGATGCGCCGGGGACCCGGGGGACGTAACGCCCCGGACCCTCTCCGCCCTGGGATACGGGCCGGAGGAGGCCCGGCGGATCGCCGCGCTGCTCAGCCAGGACCGGCTGCTGGAGCAATACCTGCGCCAGGCCCGGGCCGCCGGGATCACCCTGCTCACCCGGATCTCTCCGGGCTATCCCCCCCGGCTGAGAGCCCGGCTGCGGCCGGACGGCCCCGCCGTGCTCTGTCTACGGGGGGACCCCGCGCTGCTGTCCGGCGGGCCCACGCTGGGGCTGGTGGGGAGCCGGGCCCTTCACCCGGAGAACCGCGCCTTTGCCCAGGAAGCCGGGCGGCAGGCAGCTGCCCAGGGCTACATTCTGGTCTCCGGTGGTGCCAAGGGCGCCGATCTGGCCGCCCAGGAGGCCTGTCTGGCCGCAGGCGGCCGGGTCGTCTCCTTCGTCAGTGACCGTCTGCTGGATCATGTCCCCAAGCCCGGTCTGCTGCTGTGCAGCGAGGTCGGCTTTGATCTGCCCTTCTCCGCTCCCCGGGCCCTGAGCCGGAACCGGCTGATCCACGCCCTGGCTGACCGGCTTCTGGTCGCCCAGTGCACCCCGGAAACCGGGGGGACCTGGGCCGGGACAGCGGAAAATCTCCGCCGGGGCTGGAGCCCCGTATTCGTCCTGGACGACGGCTCCCCGGGTGCACAGGCGCTGTCTGCCCTGGGCGCCGGGTATCTGACGGCGGACAGTCTGTCCGACCTGAGCGCCCTGGCTCCCGCCCAGCACTCTTTCCTTTAGACTTTGATCGCGAAAGCGAGGAATCTCCATGAAAATCCTCCATATGATCTCCGGCGGCGATGTCGGCGGAGCGAAAACCCATGTGCTCAGCCTGCTCTCCGGCCTGAAAAAGGAACATGAGGTGCAGCTGGTATGCTTCCTGGAGGGCGAATTTGCCCAGGACGCCCGGGCTCTTGGCATTCCCACCCTGGTATACCCCTCCCGCAACCTCAACCTGGTGGCAAAGCAGCTGAAGACGCTGATCCGCCAAAGGCAGTTCGACGTGATCCACTGCCACGGCTCTCGGGCCAACATTATGGCCCGGCTGATCCACGGCTCTTTTTACCAACCCTTTCTCACCACGGTCCACTCGGACCCCAGCCTGGACTATCTGGGCCGCCCGCTGCGCAACCTCACCATCGGCGCGGCCAACCGCCGGGCCCTGAAGCAGTTTGACTATTGGGTGGCCGTATCCGACCGGATGCGGGAGCTTCTGATCCGCAGAGGCTATGACCCCCAGCGGATCTACACGATCTACAACGGCGTGGACTTCTCCCATACGGCCCCCACTATGGACCGGGAGGCCTTTCTGGACCGGATCGGCCTACAGCGGGAGCCCGGCAGCGTGGTCTTCGGCCTTGCCGCCCGGATCTCCCCGGTGAAGGATATTCCCACCCTTCTGCACGCCTTTGCCAAAACCGTAGCTCAGGAGCCCACCGCCCGCCTGGTGATCGCCGGAGACGGCGAGGACCGCGGCAAGCTGGAGGCTCTGGCCGAAAAGCTCTGCCCGCCGGGGACCGTGGTCTTTGCCGGATGGGTCACGGACATGAACAGCTTTTACAATGCCATTGATGTCAACTGTCTGACCTCCCTGTCGGAGACCTTCCCCTACGCCGTTACCGAGGGCGCCCGGCTGCACTGCGCCACCATCGCCACCGATGTGGGCGGCGTGGCCAAGGTCGTCCGGGACCGGCAGACCGGTCTGCTCCTCGCCCCGGGGGATACGGACGCGCTGACCCGGGATATGCTCCTTCTCGCCCGGGACGCCGCGCTGCGGACCCGGCTGGGGCAGGCCATCTACGACCTGACCCGGGAGGAATTCTCCATTGAAGCCACCGTGCAGGCCCAGGTGGAAATTTACCGCTCCGTCCTGCTCCGGCAGAAAAAGGCGCTGGAATGGTACAGGCGGGAGATCACCATCTGCGGGGCCTACGGCCGGGGCAACGCCGGGGACGAGACCATTCTCGCTGCCATCATTCAGCAGTTCCGCCAGCAGGACCCGGATGTGCCCATCTGCGTGCTGAGCAAGGACCCGGTAGGCGCCGCCCTGCGCAACAACGTCAAGAGCATCTACACCTTCTCCATGGGGGCGGTTCGCCGCCAGCTCCGCCGGACCCGGCTGTTTATCAGCGGCGGCGGGAGCCTGATCCAGGATGTGACCTCCACCCGCTCCCTTCTGTATTATCTCTGGACCATCCGCACGGCCTATCGCTGCGGCGCCCGGGTAATGCTCTACGGCTGCGGCATCGGCCCGGTAAACCGGAAGCTTAACCGCCGCCTGGCCGGGCGCATCATCGACCGGTGCGCCGATGTGATCACCCTGCGGGATCCGGATTCCCAGGACACTCTGGAGGCGCTGAATGTCTCCCGCCCCAAGGTGTATATCACGGCAGACCCCACCCTGCTTCAGGGCGTCGCCGCGCCGGAGCAGGACGCCGCCATGGAGCAGGCCGGTCTGGACCCCAAGGGAAAATACTGTATGTTCGTCCTGCGCCGGTGGAAAACCGTCCGGCAGCGCCTTTCCTGCTTTGCCGCCGCCGCCGAATACGCTTACCGCACCTATGGCATGACCCCGGTGTTCTTTATGCTGGAGCCCGGCAAGGATCAGGCCATCACCCAGCAGGTCATGGACCTGGTCCGCTGCCCCAAGATCGCCCTGCCGGTCATTCAGGACGGCGCGACCATCTGCGCCGTGATCTCCAAAATGGAGATCGTAGTCTCCATGCGGCTCCACGCTCTGATCTTCGCCTCCGGCCAGGGGGTCCCCGTAGCGGGCATTGTCTACGACCCCAAGGTCAGCAGCTTCTTGGATTACCTGGAGCAGGCCAATTATATCTCCGCCGGCGAGGTCTCCACAGGCGCGCTGTGCGACTTGATCGACGCTGCGGCCTCCAGCCGTCCGGTGGAGGGAGAGATCGTCGGCCGTCTGCGCCACCTGGCCGCCCGGAACGGAGAGCTGGCCTGGGAGCTGTATAACGGGGAAAACTGTTGACAAACGGGAGAAATCTGGTACAATAATTAAGATCATGCAAAAGCAATGAGGAAGAAAAGCCGGAAAGATGCCTTGCAGCGAATGGGGAGACGGTGAAAGCCCCTGGGCCTGGTTCCGGTGAGCCGCTTCTGAGCCGCCCGGGAGAGCCGGGACGGGCGCTCCCGTTACAGAGCAGCTAAGACGTCGGCGTCTGCCGGATAATTAGGGTGGTACCGTGAGCTTCGCCTCGCCCCTAAGTACAGGGGCGGGGTTTATCTTTTTCTCAGCCTGAAAGGAGGCCCCCATGCACAGAACCGAGTCTGTAGAGCTGACCTGCTGTGTCCTGGTGACGGACGAAGCGGGGCGCATTCTGGTGGAGGACCGGCTGGATCCCGAATGGGGCGGCCTGTTCCTGCCCGGCGGTCATGTCGAGCCCGGAGAGAGCTTCGTCCGTGCCGCCATCCGGGAAGTGCAGGAGGAGACGGGGCTCACCATTGAAAGCCCCAGGCTCTGCGGGCTGAAGCAGTTTCCCACGGAGCGCGGCCGCTACCTGGTCGTCTTTTTCCGGACCGATTGCTTCTCCGGCAGTCTGCGGTCCTCGGAGGAGGGGCCCGTATTCTGGTGCGCCCCGGAGGACCTGGACGCCTACCGGCTGACCGCGCACTTCAAGGAGGTCCTCGCCCTTTGCCAGTCCCCGGAGCTCAGCGAAATGCTCTATCTCCCCACCCCGGAGGGCTGGGTCCCGGAGCTATTATAAGCCCGCCGCCCTGTCCCTTGGCGTCGCAATTTGTCGGCGGATTTCCTTATGCCGTCCGCCCCCGATCCCGTTAAATTCTTTCACTTTATGATGGAGGTTATCACAATGTCCCAAAAACCCTATGGAGTCAACGAGCTCCGGGAGATGTTCCTGTCCTTCTTTGAGACCAAGGGCCATCTCCGCCTGCCCAGCTTCTCCCTGATTCCCCAGAACGACCAGTCCCTGCTGCTCATCAACTCCGGCATGGCGCCCATGAAGCCCTACTTTAAGGGCGAGGTGGAGCCTCCCCGGCACCGGGTGTGCACCTGCCAGAAGTGCATCCGCACCGGCGATATTGAGAACATCGGCAAGACCGCCCGGCACGGCACCTACTTTGAAATGCTGGGCAACTTCTCCTTTGGCGACTACTTCAAAAACGAAGCCATTCACTGGGCCTGGGAATTCCTGACGGAGGTTGTGGGCCTGGATCAGAACCGCCTGTACCCCTCCGTATTCGCCGGGAATGAAACCACCCCCGCCGACGACGAGGCCTTCCGCATCTGGAACGAGGAGATCGGCATCCCCGCCGACCGGATCTTCCGCTTCGGCAAGGAGGACAACTTCTGGGAGCACGGCTCCGGTCCCTGCGGCCCCTGCACGGAGATCTACTATGACCGGGGCGAGAAGTACGGCTGCGGCAAGCCCGGTTGCACCGTGGGCTGCGACTGCGACCGGTATATGGAAGTCTGGAACGTGGTGTTCTCCCAGTTCAACAACGACGGCCACGGCAACTACACCGAGCTGAAGCAGAAGAACATCGACACCGGCATGGGCCTGGAGCGTCTGGCCGTGGTGTGCCAGGATGTGGACAGCCTGTTTGACGTGGACACCGTCATGAACATTACCCACAAGGTGACGGAGCTCACCGGCGCGTCCTATGGCCAGAGCCACAAGACCGACGTCTCCCTCCGGGTCATCACCGATCACATCCGCGCCTCCACCTTTATGATCGCCGACGGCGTACTGCCCTCCAACGAGGGCCGGGGCTATGTCCTGCGCCGCCTGCTCCGCCGGGCCGCCCGGCACGGCAAGCTCCTGGGCGTGAACGAGCCCTTCCTGTACAAGGTCGTGGAAACCGTGATCCACGAAAATGAGGGGCACTACTGCTACCTGCGGGAGCGCGCGGACTATATCGTCCGGGTGGTGCGCACCGAGGAGGAGAATTTTGCCCGGACCATTGACGGCGGAATGCGGATCTTTGCAGACCTGCTGGCCGGGCACAAGGCCAAGGGCGAAACCGTATTCTCCGGGACGGACGCCTTCAAGCTGTATGATACCTACGGCTTTCCCATCGACCTCACCGCCGAGATGGTGGCCGACGAGGGCATGACCGTGGACCAGGACGCCTTCTCCACGCTCATGCAGGAGCAGAAGGTCCGCGCCCGGGAGGCTCGGAAGGCCCTGGGCGACCTGGCCTGGGCCGGGATCGACCTGGGTCTGGACAACACCCCCACCCAGTTCACCGGCTATGACCGCGACACGGATACGGGCAAGATCCTGGCCGTGTGCGTGGGCGATGAGGTCACCGGCGTGATCGCCGGGGGCGAGTCCGGGATTCTGGTCCTGGACAAGACTCCCTTCTATGCGGAAATGGGCGGTCAGGTTGCCGATCACGGAACCATTACCGTAGGCGACGCCGTTTTCTCCGTGACCAACGTGCTCAAGGACAAGGGCGGCAAATACCTGCATCATGGCAAGCTTCTGTCCGGGGAGATCAAGGTGGACGATGAGGCCGTCGCCTCCATCGACACCGGCCGCCGGGCCGCCATTCGCCGAGCCCATACCGGCACCCATCTGCTCCAGAGCGCTCTGGCCAAGGTCCTGGGGGACCACTGCCATCAGGCCGGTTCCCTGGTGGAGCCGGACCGGCTGCGCTTCGACTTCACCCATTACGAGGCCATTTCCAAGGAGGATCTGAAGGCCATTGAGGAGGCCACGGTAGCCTACATCCTCTCCGGCACCCCGGTGGAGACCCTAGTCCTGCCCATTGAGGAGGCCAAGAAGCTGGGTGCTACCGCCCTGTTCGGTGAAAAGTACAGCGAAACCGTCCGGGTCGTGAAAATGGGTGAGATTTCCATGGAATTCTGCGGCGGCACCCATCTGGATAACACCGCAAAGGCCGGTCTGTTCCACATCGTCTCCGAGTCCTCCGTGGCCTCCGGCGTGCGCCGGATCGAGGCGGTCACCGGCCCCGGCGTACTGGAGCTCCTGGCCAAGGCCGACGAGACCATCGCCCGGACGGCGGAGGCCCTGAAGGCCAATCCCGCCGAGCTGGTGCACAAGGCAGAGGGTCTTGTGCAGGAGCTGCGGGAGAGCAAGCGGACCATTGAGCAGTATAAGGCCAAGGAATCCGCCGGCGGCGCGGACGCCATCCTCAAGAATGCCAAGACTGTAGGCCCGGTCCATGTGGCCGTGAGCAAGCTCACCGAGGGCGACGCCAACACCCTGCGCCAGCTGGGCGATGTGCTCCGGGATAAGGACCCCGCCGTAGTGGCCGTGCTGGCTCTGGTGGGTGAAAAGGTCACCTTCCAGGCAGTCTGCGGCAAGGACGCCGTAGCCAAGGGGATCAAGGCCGGAGAGATCATCAAGGCCATCGCCCCCATCTGCGGCGGCCGGGGCGGCGGCAAGCCGGACAGCGCCATGGGCGGCGGCGCGGAGACCGCCAAAACCGATGAGGCTCTGGCGGCAGTCGAGTCCTTCGTCGCCTCCAAGTTCTGATCCCCCTCTGAATAAAAACACCCTGGCGGAAGGCATAGCCTTCCGCCAGGGCTCTTTTTATTTAGGAAGCATGCGGTTTTTAGGCCTTTGCGTTGTAAACCGCCCGGGCCGCCCGCATATTCATATAGCAGTCCAGCTTCGCAACCAGCTCCCAGGGAGCGTGCATACTCAGCACGGGAACGCCGCAGTCCACGGTGTCGATATTCCGGTTGGCCATATAGGCCGCCACGGTGCCGCCGCCACCCTGGTCGATCTTACCCAGGGTCGCCATCTGCCAAACCACCCGGTTCTCGTCAAAGATCCGGCGCACATAGGCCATGACCTCGGCAGAGGCATCGGATGCGCCGCCCTTGCCCCGGGAGCCGGTATACTTGCACACGCCCACGCCATAGTTCACCATGGAGGTGTTCCGGCGCTCGCAGGTCTCGGGGAAGTTGGGGTCAAAGGCGTTGGACACATCGGAGGACAGGCAGAAGGACTTCTCAAAGCAGCGCACCAGGCTGGCCCCCTGGCTGTCGCACAGGTCCTGCATGAACGCCTCAAAGCAGCGGCTCTGCATGCCGGACACACCCACGGAGCCGATCTCCTCCTTATCCGCCAGGACGCACACCGCCGTGCGGTCCGGGGTGCCCAGGCTCAGCATGGGCAGGAAGCAGGCATAGGAGCACACCCGGTCGTCATGGCCGAAGGCACCCAGCAGGCTCCGGTCGAAGCCCACCTCCCGGCACTTCCCGGCGGGGACCACCACCAGCTCCGCAGACTGGAAGTCCGCCTCTACGATGCCGTACTTCTCATTGAGGAACTTCAGAACCGCCAGCTTTACCAGGTCGCTGCCCTCTCCCTCCAGGGGAACGGAGCCCACGATCACATTCAGCTGCTCGCCGGCAATGCCCTCGGCCAGGGGCTTCTTCATCTGGTCGGCGGACAGGTGGATCAGCAGGTCGGAGATGCAGAACACAGGGTCGCTCTCCTCCTCGCCAACCACAATCTCCACGGTCTCGCCGTTCTTCTTGCACACCACGCCGTGGATCGCCAGGGGGATGGTGGGCCACTGGTACTTCTTAATGCCGCCGTAGTAATGGGTCTTGAGATAGGCAATCTCGGAATCCTCATACAGGGGGTTGGGCTTCAGGTCCAGGCGGGGATTATCAATGTGGCAGGCGGCAATATTTGCCCCGTGGTTCAGGTCCTTCTCACCGATCACGGCAAACAGGACGCTCTTGCCCCGGTTATTCCGGTAGACCCGGTCTCCGGCCTTCAGCTTCATCCCCGGCTCCAGAGCCCGGAAGCCTGCCGCCTCGGCCATAGCGATGGTATATTTTACAGCCTCCCGCTCGGTCTTGGCCGCATCCATAAAGCGCATATAGCTCTTGCAATAATCCTCCATCTCCGCCCGGTCCTCGTCGGACAGGTTGGCATAGCCATGCTTCGGGCTGTAGGTCAGAGCCTGCTTCAGTTCTTCGTTGGTCATGATACTGTCTCCTTTTTCAAAATATGATCAATAAAAGCCAGGCACTTCTTTTGGAAATCCTCCAAAGTGCCGTCGTTTTCCAAGCAATAATCGCACCGCTGCACGAACTGCGCGTCCCGGGCCTGGGCCCGGATGCGGGCCAAGGCGTAATCCCGAGAGATTCCCTCCCGGGCCATAAGCCGGGTGGCGCGGACCTTCTCCGGGGCGCACACCGCCACGGTCACATCGCACAGCTCTCCCAGCCCGCCCTCAAACAGGGCGATGGCGTCAATGGCGGCCAGGGCGGGTCTGGGCGTCAGGAGGCGCAGCACCTCCGCCTTCACCGCCCCGTGGGTAATGCCGTTCAGGTCCAGCAGCCCCTGGGGATCCGCAAAGACCCGGGTGCCCAGCGCCTTCCGGTCCAGGGCGCCGCCGGTCACCGTCCCGGGGAAGCGGGCCCCAATGGCCTTTAAAAGGGCCGGGTCCGTCTGAAGCAGGCGGTGATAAATCGCGTCACAGTCCAGGGCCAGGCCGCCCCGTTCCGCCACGGCCCGGAGCAGCATGGTCTTGCCGCAGCCGGTGCCTCCGGTGATCCCCAGGATCATTCCTCCGCCTCCGCGTCAATGATGTGGAAGGCTGCGGCCTTCTTCAGCCGGTTCTGCACAGCGTAGGCCACGCCGCCGCCCTCGGGACAGCGGGCAAACACCTGGCCGATCTGAGGATCGTCCAGAATGCGCAGGGCGGAAAACAGCCCGGCGGACAGAGTCTCCGGCTCCGCCTCCCGGCCGTAGGCCAGCGGGGCGCAGCCCTCGTACAGGGGCAGCTCCTCCTGGAAGCACAGAACCCGGTCATGGGGGCCCATATGGGCGCGGATATACCGCGCGGCCTTCTCCCGGCTCCCTGCCACAATAACCACGGGCTCCTGGGGCGCGTAATGGCGGTACTTCATCCCCGGCGCCTTCACCACGGCGTTTTTATCCAGCTGAGCCGTCACCGCCTGGTCGATCACCAAATCGCCCAGCACCCCAAGGAGCTGCTCCGGCGTGATCCCGCCGGGGCGCAGGAGCCGGGGGCGGTCCTCCGTCAGGTCCACAATGGTGCTCTCCACCCCCACCCGGCAGGGGCCTCCGTCCACCACGGCTTCGATCCTGCCGTCATGGTCATCGAGAACGTGCCGGGCGGTGGTGGTAGAGGGCTTGCCGGAGAGATTCGCCGAGGGCGCGGCAATGGGCACCCCGGCCAGGCGAATGATCTCCCGGGTCACGGCGCTGGCCGGGCAGCGGATGGCCACCGTGTCCAGCCCCGCCGTGGTGCGCTTGGGCACGCAGTCCTTCGCAGGCAGGACCATAGTCAGCGGCCCCGGCCAGAACCGGTCCGCCAGGTCATAGGCCGCCTGGGGAATATCGTGGCAGAACCGCTCCATCTGCTTTGGCTCCGCCACATGGAGGATCAGGGGGTTGTCCCCGGGGCGGCCCTTGGCGAGAAAGATCTTCGCCACCGCCTCCGGGTCCAGGCCGTTGGCCCCCAGGCCGTACACCGTCTCCGTGGGGATCGCAACCAGGCCACCGCTGCAGATGATCTCCGCGGCGATATACGGCGTTTTGGGGTCCTTGTCGGATAATACAAGGGTTTTCATGGTAATTCCTTCTTAATTCTGGGTATTTTTCAGTTTTTCCGCCTGGTCTGCAGTGGCCAGAGCGTCAATGATCTCGTCCAGATCGCCGTCCATCACGGCGTCGATCTTATAAAGGGTCAGCCCTACCCGGTGGTCCGTCACCCGGCCCTGGGGAAAGT